>NZ_SJPO01000005.1:0-300000 GCF_007859935.1 Posidoniimonas polymericola
ACCGCCTCTAAGGCGACCAAGCCACCGCATCAAGACCAATCTTACTACTGTCAGAGGGTTAACGGCGTAAAGTGCCACCCGCCGGGCGTCGACGAGGTCGTCCTGCTCGAGGTAGTCGACCACGCGGCTGACGCCCCACGCCCAGGCAGCGATTGAGCCCCACGCGTCGGGATTGCGGGCAAGCGGGTCGCCCTCGGCGTAGAGGGCCCTCACCCCGTGGGCCGCGGCTGCGGGCGCGTCGACGTCGACGTCGCCGTAGCAGAAGCGGACCAGGCCGAAACCCTGCTCGACGATCTGTTTGGCCGGGACCTTGCCGAACCGGCTCGGCGCGGTCGCCGCCACCCGTTGGTTCGTCTGGCGGTCCCAGGCCCGCCCCACGCGTACCTCAGGGTCGTCGACGACTTGGTTGTTGGCGATGAAGCCGATCGACATCAGGACCGGCGCGGGCACGGCCGAGCTAGTCGGAGTGTAGATCAACACGTCGACCCACGGCGCAGAGTCGCCTTCCCCAAAGTGGATCGCCACCTGGCGGCGCACGGCGGCGCCGTCGAAGGCAGCCCCGCGGTCCTCGACCACCTCGTACCGCACCTCGGCCGGCTTCCCCGGCGCGTGGCCGAACTGGTAAGATGCGAAGTGCGCATGGATTTCCGCCCGCCGCTCATCCCACCATTGATCGGTGGTGGCGACCCGCTCGCCGCTGTCGGTCGCCAGCGGGTCGGGCAACTCGGTCCCGCCTGCTTTCGAGTCGGTGTAGTTCACGGCGATGCCGGCGACCTCACCGTCCGGGTAGTCGGGCAGCTCAGTGGCTCGGCAGTCGGCTACTACGCCAATCGCCAACGGCAGCAGCGTCGCCGCGAGCGATGCCAGGAAGTGTCGTGTGTTCATGCGGATGAGTTTGTTTGCTTCAAAGAAGGTTAGTGGGGCGACAAGATCCGCACCGGTCCGAGGAGGCCCGACGGCTCTAGCGTGAGCGGTCCAAAACGCAGCGTTTCGCGGGATCCCGGCAGCACGGGCGCCGCGTCGGGATCGGCGAGGTCGCCGACAATCCGGTTGGTCCACTGGTTGGTGACCTTGATCTCAATGAGGTTTTCGCCCGGCTGCAGCGAGGCTCCGGCGTCCCATCGGTACGGCGGTTTCCACTGCAGACCTAGTCGGTCTCCGTTGATCCAAACTCTTGCCAGGTCGCGCACGGCGCCCAGGTCGATTACGGAGCCGTCTGCCAAGGCCGCCGCGTCCGCAGGCAGCGTGAACCGCCCTCGGTAGGTCGCGACGCCGGAGAAGTGCTTCACGCCGGGGTCGTCTACCTCGGTGAGCGAACGGAGATCGTCCATCACGAAAGTTGGCGGGGCGCCCGAGTTGGGGGCGAATTCTATCTCCCACGGCCCATCGATTGTGGCGAGCTCTTGCAGCTCTAGCGAACGACGCGCGGGCAGCTCGGTTTCGCCGTCCGTGAAGACGACAAAGAGCGTCTCGTTCCGCTCGAGCTCGAGCCCGACCTGCGCCCGCCGGTCGGCGGCCACTGCCGGCAGCGACTCGATGGCGCCGGTGTCAGGGCGCCAGAGCTCGGCGTTGGCTCTCGCAGTGCGGAAGCGGGCTTCGAGTCTGACTGGCGTGTCCGATAGATTGGAAAGGTAGTACAGGTCAGCATTGTCGGTGCGACGGTGCGTCCACGCGATCTCGGCGCCGAGCGGGCCCGACCACTCCAGGTCCTCGCGGAGGCCGATCCGGTCGAGGGTCTTGCCGAGCGACCGCCCCCATACCACCACGCCCTGGCCGACGTAGCGGATGGTGCGGCTGGCGCCGTCGAGGTCGCCCCACAGCGAAGCGGCGAGCGTTTCGAATCGCGAGTCGGCGTCCGGCTGCCCCATCAGGCTCGGCGATCCGACAGGCCGGGGTCCGTAAATCGTCGCCCCGCGTTCTGCCAGGCTGAGCAGCTTGGCGATGACCTCGGGCCGCATCCGTGGCGCCTTAGGCAGGACGAGCACTCGGTAGCGCATCCCGTCGGGCAGGACTAGGTCGCCGTTGTCGGCCACGTCGATTCGGCTGAGCAGCGCGTCGACGTTGATGAAGTCGTGCTGGTAGCCAGGCGGCGGCGGCGGCGACACGCCATCGCCCCAGATCGGCGGCGTCGACGGCGCGCCCTCCGGCAGCAGGTACGCCAAATCAACCACCGCCCTGCCCTGCTGCAGCAGCCAGCAGATCCGGGCGAAGTACGCGTTGAGCGGCCGGGCCTGCTCGGCCCAGGTGATGTTGCGGTGCAGGTGCGTGCCGACCATCGCGTTGCAGGGCGGCGTGTCAAGAGGCTGGTGCGCGGAGGTGTGGTACACCAGCCGGTTGATGCCCAGCGACAGCCAATAGTCCGCGACCCGTTTGAGCGTGAACGGCGACTCGTAGCGGCCGCCGGTGAAGGCCTCGGCGGCGATGATTGGCTTGCCGTACGCGTGAGCGGCCGAGGCGGCGCCGCGGACGTCCTGCTCGTACATCAGCCTGGGGTGCAGGTCCCGCACCCAGAACTCGCCCATCGGGATGTCGACCCGGCTCTTGTTGAGCAGCGTGTCCTCGAGGGTCTCGAGCGACACGCCGGAGGCCTCGGAGTAGAGCCGCAGGCCGTCGGCCTGGAGCCGCTCCTGCAGCACCCCGTAGTGGTGCTCGGCGAACAGGTCGGCCAGCGTGCGGCGGAAGTCCCACAGGAACCGGTCGCTGGTCTCGGCGTCGCCCACAACGCGGCCCACCAGCACGGGCAGGTAGGGAGTTGGGTCGTAGCCGCGGAGCCGCTCAAACTCTTGCGGAAGTCGGTCGGTCCAGTTCTGGGCGCCCGCCTCCCAGCTGTCGACCAGCCAGTGGCTCAGCCGCGTGCCGTAGAGGTCGCCGACCGCCTGCCTGAGGATCGCGGAGTACGCGTCGTAGTAATCGTTGACCGCCTGCCGGCTGAGCTTGTCGACCTCGTAGCCGCGCCCCGCCGGTGCGGCGGGCCGGTTGCGGGCGCCGGTCAGCGAGTAGCCCAGCCGCAGCACGGTCCAATCCCCTTGCGGCGGGTCCCAGGCGAGCGTGCCATCCGCTTGCAGCCGGTCGGTGAGGTCAAGAACTTGAGCCGGGTCGACCGCGCCGTCGGGCCCGATCGGCTGGGTCGCGACACTGTCGTACTGGAACAGGTGTCGGAAGCCGGCCTTCTCCTCCCAGCGGTGCACCCGGGCGCCGCGGTCGAGCCGCCACTCGCACAGCGAGTAACGCTCGGCCGCGGTCGGGCGGGCTTCGCTCATAGTCTCCGCGGGGCGGATGGGCGCCCCCGTCAGATCGAGCCGGAACCGCCGGGCGGTCGTCGGCGGCACGGCGAACGTGCGGACGCGGCACTGCCGGTAGAGCTGCGGGCCCGGCAGCGTGAGCAGCGTGCGGTAATGCTCACCATCGTCGCTGGCGAGGACCCGCCCGACAGGGATGCCGCCGCGACCCGCGACGGTGATCGCCCGGATGGTTACGGGTTGATCGAACTGCTGCTCGACCCACGCCTCGGCCGTGCCCTGCGCGTCGATCTCCAGAGACGCCGCGTAGCTCGCGTCGTGCGGCAGGCCGGCGTCCTGCTGCCGGTCGCTTGTGACGACCCGGGCCGGCTCCAAGGGCCCGCCACGATCCGCCGTCGGCGTTGGGTAGGCGATCACGCGAGTGTCGCGGTAGAAGCCGGGACGGCTCGCGGCGAGGTCCTGAAACTCGCCCTCCGAAGTAGGGGGCAGCGGCAACGCGATCGGCCGGTCGGCCCCGGCGGTCACCTGAACCTCGCTCCAGACAAGCTTCTTCATCGCCTGTTCTGGCTTCACCCACGGACCGCCGGTCATGCTCCAGCCGGGCGAGCTAAACACCGCCATCTCGAGCCCCAGCCGGTCGGCCTCGCGGGCCGCTTTGCGAACGGCAGAGAGCCACGTGGCCGACCCGAACTCGACCGCCGGCTCGACCGACTGCCCGCCGCCCAGGTTCACGTCGGCCAGCTGGAAGCCGGCGATGCCCGCCCGCTTCATCCACTCAAGGTCTTTGGTGATCCCTTCTTCGGTCACCGCCCCCTTGGTCCAGTGCCACCAGGTCCGCGGCCACGCCTCCGACGGTGGCTCGGCAAAGCTGCTGCGCAGGTCGGCGAGCTCGCTGGCTCCGCCCGTCAGGCACGCACCGGCCAGGGCCGAGCAGAGAAGCACAAGCTTGGTGAGTCGAGCCATCGATGAGACCCAGCGGACCGGATGAGAAGAGGGGGCGGACGCCGCGAACGAGACAAGATCGTAACACACCACCCGCGCGGGTGCCGAATCGCACCGTCGGTTAGAGGCGTCCAAGCGTCGTGTCTCAAAAGCGACTTGAGCGTCGGGCGGGTGGTCCCTACGTTGCAGGTTTCTCTTCCCAGCCACGCCCGCCAAGGAACGCCGCCTTGCAATCGACTTCTCGCCGCCAGTTCCTCGCCACCATGACGTCGGCGGCCGCGTTCGCAACGGCGCCGTCGGTCTTCGCCGCCGACTCCACGACGCCTCGGTACCAGATCGGCGTGTGCGACTGGATGATCCTGAAGCGTCAGAAGCTCGGCGCGTTCCCCCTGGCCGAGGAGATCGGGGCCGACGGCCTGGAACTCGACATGGGCGGGCTCGGCGACCGGCCGACCTTCGACAGCAAACTCAACGACGAGGCGGGCCGTGAGCCCTTCCGGCAGGCGGCCGCGCAGCACCACCTGCGGATCTGCTCGATCGCGATGTCGGGGTTCTACGCGCAGTCGTTCGCCGAGCGTCCCACATACCGCCGCATGGTCGGCGACGCGATCCGCACCGCCGAGGCGTTCGGGGTCACCAACACGTTCCTGCCGCTCGGCGTGAAGGGCGACCTCGTCCAGCGCCCCGAGCTCCGCCCGGCGATCGTCGGCCGCCTGCAGGAGTTAGCGCCGCTAGCCGAGCAGGCGGGCGTGGTGCTCGGGCTCGAGTCCGCGCTGGACGCCGAGGGCGAGCGGCGGCTCCTCGAAGACGTCGGCTCGCCGGCGGTGAAGATCTACTTCAACTTTTCCAACCCGCTGCAGGCGGGCCGCGACCTGATTGGCGAGCTCCGCACGCTCGGCGCCGCACGCATAAGCCAGATCCACGCCACCGACCAGGACGGCGTCTGGCTCCAGAACAACGACCGTCTCGACATGCATCAGGTCCGCGCTACCCTCGACGAGCTCGATTGGCAGGGCTGGCTGGTAATCGAGCGTTCCCGCGACGCCAACGACCCGCGCAACGTGCGGCGGAACTTCTCAGCCAACGTCCGCTACCTGAAATCGGTCTTTCAGTCGTAGCAGGCAGCGGCCGGCGGCGTCCTAGGCTCTGCGCCGCCGGCGTTTGCCCTTCTTCTTCGGCCCACGGCAGGCGTCGCGTGCGGCCCGCGCGTAGACACGGTCGAGCCGCACCAGCTGGCAGCCGCGCACGTCCAGTGTGCGGTGCTGACCGCACGGCCGCTTGACCAGCACGAACGGCAGGCAGATCGACCGCACGCGGAGCGGCGTGCCCGGCTCCTGCGAGCGGATCACAATCCGCACCGGCTGGTCCGGCGGCAGCAGCGAAGGGTCGGCGTTCCAGCAGAACGAGCCGACTTCCACTACCTCGTTCAGCACGGCCACGTACTCTCCCACGCGGAGCTCCTCCGGAGCCAGCGTCTTGGCGAGCGTGGGCGTGTTGGCTTTGGTCGTGAGCACGGCAATGACCCAACGAGCGGCGCGGCGCCGCCCCTCCGAGGGCGGCCGATTCAACGCTAGGACGTTCAGCCCGGGGAAAGGTTCGCGGGCCGGACCGACGGCGCCTTCCCGACGCCCGCCCGAGCGGTAGACTTGCGGGGGTCGATCATTCCCCCCGGAGCAACCGCCGTGGCATTCACCACCCTCCTCTCCCCCGCCGACGCCGCGGCCGGCGTCGGCCGTGCTGATTGGGTCTTCGTCGACTGCCGGTTCGCCCTGGCGGACCCCGAGGCGGGGCGCAACCGCTACGCGCAGGGGCACATCCCCGGTGCGGTCTACGCGCACCTCGACGACGACCTGTCGTCGCCGATCGCAGAAACCTCGGGCCGCCATCCGCTGCCGACCCCCGAGGAGTTGGCCGCAAAGCTCGGTAACTGGGGAATCGGCCAGGGGGTGCAGGTCGTCGCCTACGACGACGCGGGCGGCGCGTTCGCGGCGCGGCTCTGGTGGCTGCTGAAGTGGCTTGGCCACGAGCTCGCCGCGGTGCTCGACGGCGGCTACCCCGCCTGGCAGGCAGCCAGTCTGCCGACGTCGACCGAGCCGGCCCGACCCGCGCCGGCAATGTTTGCCGCCCAACCCGACAACGCCCTCTGGCTCGACGCGGCGGCGGTCCAGAAGGCGGTCGATTCGGGCGGAGCCGCCCTGCTCGACGCCCGCGGGGCCGCCAGGTACCGCGGCGACGAAGAACCGGTCGACCCGGTGGCGGGCCACGTGCCAGGGGCGATCAACACGCCGTTTGCCGAGAACCTCACCGCTGACGGGGCGATGCGTCCCGCCGAGGAGTTGCACGCCCGCTTCGCACCGATCGCTGCCGGCACCGGCGAAGGGGGCGTGGTTCACATGTGCGGCTCGGGCGTGACCGCCTGCCACAACGCGCTGGCCATGGCGGCGGTTGGCCTGCCGATGGGGCGTCTGTACGCCGGCTCATGGAGCGAATGGATCCGCGACCCCGACCGGCCGGTGGCCAAGGGGTCCTGAGCGACGGGCAACTAGCCTACTTGGCCGTGAGCCGCTCGTACATCGCCGCCAGCTGGTCCTGGCTCCGCTGGCCGTCGTGCAACACGACCAGGTAGCGGAGCTTGAACGAACCGCCCGGCTGAAGGGTGACCGGTCCTTGTGGGGCGAGGTCGCTCGCCGGGAAGTGCCGTACGCCAAACGGGTTGGCGGCGAACAGGCCGTAGGTGCGGACGTGCCACAGGCAGGGGTCGTGGTCGCTATCCGGGCAGCTGAAGATGGCGATGCCCGACTGCTTGCCGTCGGCGGGACCTGAGTAGTCGACCCAGTTGGCGGCGCGGCCCCACGCCTCGCTGTCCTGCTGACCTGCGCTATTGACGATGTGCCCGCCCTGCTTGGCGTCGACCTTCATCGTGCCCGCGACCCGCACGGCGAACGCGCCCTCCTTGGTGTCGCCAAAGGTGACCGGCTGGTCCCCGGCGATGAGTTCGATCGTGCAGTCGATCAGCCGCACGCCCGACTCTGGCGCCGAGAAGCAGAACGAGCGGCGGTCGGTGCACTGCGATTCGCCGCCCGCCAGCCAATCGTTGCGGGTGACGATCGTCGCGACCTGGCCGTCGCTCTCGAGGGTCTCAAACCCCTCGTGCTTGATGAGGCAGCCGTCGTCCCCCTTGGGCTCTAGCCAGAAGTCGGCGTCGTTGACGATGCCGTGGGCGAACCACAGCGAGCGGTGATGCGGGTGGTCATCACGCTCGTCGGCGCCGCGTTCGCCGAGCGGGTAGGACCGCGTCAAGCGGTTCCCCTGGGGACCGACCAGCGGCCAGATGGCGGGCTGGTGGCCGGACCGGGTCAGGTACTCGGCGAACAGCTCACCGTCGACCTCGACAACAGCCCCGGCGTCCGATGGCTTCACGGTCAGCTCACCGCATGCCGGAGTCACGACCGCCGCGAGCAGAACAACAGACAACACCAGACCGTGGGGCTTCATCGACGCATCCTGTAGGGGTTCGCTGCGTGGGCCAGCGGCCGCCTGTGCGGGCAGCCCCCCATAGGATACTCACGCGGCAAGTCGTGCCGCTAGGATTGCAGAATTGGGCCGCCAGAGTGCGGATGATTGGCTTGCGGGCAGACGGCTGCTACTCGCCGTCGAGCAGCCGGTTCGCTTCGACAATCGCCTGCGGGTTTGTGGCGAGCACGATGTCGTCAAGCAGCCAGGGCCCGCCGTCGTTCCCAACGCCGACACGCAGCCGGTCGAACATCAGCGTGGCGTTGAGGACTTCGGCGTCGGGGGTCGCCTCGATTAGCCTGCCCGGCGCGACGTCGTACCAGACCGACACCTTGTCCGAGCGCTCGCCAAACACCATCCGCATCACCCACAGGTGCGGGGCGGTCCCTACCTGTGAGGCGCCTACCCCGATGGGCCGGTCGATGGAACGGCTGCCCACATTCGCCACGACGCCCAGCTGGTCGGTCGAGTCGATCAGGCCAACGAATAGCGGCTCGTTGAAGCGGCGGTCTTCACCGAACATGAGCGACAACCCGGCGTAGGCGCCCAGCCGCCGCGGGCTGCTCGCGCTGGTCCGCCACGCGAGCCACAGCTCGGTGTCCGAACGTCCCACCATCCCGCGTTCGGTCAGCAGACCGGCCCGCGCGAGCGAAGACTCCGGCGAGGTGTCGAGCGTCAGGAAGACCGGGCTAGTGTGCTCGACACGCAGCGATCCGGAGGAAGACATGCAACCGACCGACAGGTCGCGTTCGAAACGGAGGTCACGATCGCTGCGGAGGGCAGGCTCGGCGAACGCCATGCAGCGCTCGCCGCCAGCCGACGGGATGTCAAAGCCCTGGAAGCCGAGCAGGCCTTCGATCCGCTGCAGCTCGTAGAAGCAGACCTGCTCGCGGGCCTGCCGCGAGCCTCGCTTCGCCTCGCGCAGGTCGGCGATCTCGTCGGGGCGGACGTAGCCCCGCGTGTGCGGCAGGGTCTCGATGGTCCACCGGAGCCGCCCGTCGGCGTCGACGTACCCCGACCGGCCGGCCCGCAGCGTCCGCGAAACGGGCGGCTCGCCGGGCTCTTCCCCGACCAGGCTGGCGAGCTCAACCTCGCCCTCGTAAACCTCAACGCTCGTCTCGCCCGACTCGCCAACGCCCACGGCGAACTCGGTGCCGAGGTCGATCACCCTGGCGGTGGGGGTAGTGACGACCAATTGGTCGTCGCCGTCACCGATCCGCGCGGTCAGCCGGCCCGACCGCAAGTCGATCGACGCCGACTCGGTGAACGACAGCCGCGCTGGCGCCTGCACCACGACGTCACTGCCATCGGCCGTGGTGACCGACAGCAGCCCGTCGGTCAGATTGATCGTTTCACCGCGGAGGAGCGTTGTCCCGCGGGTCAGCACACGCGGCCCGTCCCACATCGCGTCGAACGAATCGAGCACCGTGGCGACTACGGGAGCGGTCGCCGGCTGCAGGGCCGCGGCGTCGGGTTCAGCGGTCGCCACAGCGAGGACCGATTCGTTGTCGCTGATCCCAGGGCCCGCGGAGGTCCAGACCAGGGCGGTTACCGCCACCAGCAGGCTCGCGGCCAGCAACATGCCGCTGACTGCGAGCGGCGCAGTCCACGTGCGGGCAGGTCGCTGGGCGGGGTTGGGAGTCTCGGCGCGGGTCTCGACCCAGTCGAGCGACGCCCCGATTGAGCGTTTCAATGCCGGGTCGGACGTCAGCGCCAGCTTGTCCAGCAGCCGTGGGACCGACAGGATGCTGTCGGTCAACTCGTGGACCATGCCGAGCTCGACCACCGCCCGGCTGTTTTCGGGGGTCTCCTTGACCCACGCCGACAGCCGACGCGCTTCCTGGTCGGAAAGGCGTTCGCCGTCAAAGTGAGCGTTGAGAAGTTCCAGCGGCGCTCTCACGTCGCGTCCCCCGATAGTTTCATGCGTCGCCCGATGCACTGCTTAAGTCCATAACGCACCTGCGACAGGCGAGTGTACACCGATCGGACCGTCAACCCTAGCTTTGCCGAGATCTCTTCCACTGAATTGCAGGCCAGGTACCGCAGATCAATGAGCCTGCGGGCCCGCTCTGGCAGCTGTTTCAGGCACGACTCCAGGGCGTCGTGGTAGTTGTCGAATTTGGACTCTGCCGCCAGGAAGCTTGCTTCGATGTGCTGCACGGTCTCGACGTCAAACACCATCCGCTTGTCCCGGTCGCGCTTGCGGAAGTGCTCGAACACCCGGTTTCGCGCGACCCCCACCGCCCATTCCAGGAACGGCCGCTGCGGGTCGTACTTCTCGAAGTCCCTAGCGATCGCCATGGCGGTCTCCTGCATGACGTCGTCGGCGTCGTGCACGGACGGAACAAAGATCCGTACGTAGGTCCGTAGACGCGAGTACGACTCGGCCCAGAGCGCGGCAAAGTCGCAGCGGCTATCGGTCTCATCGGGACGCTCTGCCATGACATCTGTTGTATGGCGTCGACCGACTGCTTTCATAATCAAGAAACCTGCGAAAGGTCTGAATTCACTAAAAAGAGCGGCGGTTTTCGCCCCACACCCTAGTCGAGATTCTAGTCTGTTCGGCCGCCAAGAAGAGGCACCCCCGCATGAGGTAACCCGCGAGCGATTGGGGGCGGACCGCAACCCAGGCCGGTTTCCCGCTCCGCCCGCGCCGTCGGCGTGCTTGTTTGGCCAGCGGTGCGCAAGCTGAAGGTGTTCGTGTGAATTATTGAAGGTTTTTCATTTAACTCTGAGAATCGTGCCCGCATACACCAGTGAGAGGCGGAAGATCAGGCCCGCGACCCGTTTGCGTGCCGCGGCAAGACTCTTCTAACTTTTCGGACGACAGGCCGCTGGCGGTTGGAACCCACGCGGCGTCTCGCTCGGTTGGACCCTTTTTTGAACACCTGGCTCCTGGACAGGCACGGCCCGCATTCAGCGGAACGCCGGCCAGGCCCATCAGCGGACCTCCTCGCCCTCTCGGCTGGACCTCCGGTGGGCAAGCCTCATCACGGCGACTCGGCGCAGCCTCGGCGGCGCAACCTCTTGGCACTATGTCTACTCTCTGCATCAGCATTCGAAGCGCCGCAGTCCAACTCAAGGCGATCATCGTCCTGACGCTGTTCGCCGCGTGCACCGGCCCGCAAATTGCGGCCGCGGCCGACGGGGGTATGCAGACACGCTGGGCCAAAGATCTCGACAAGAATAACGTCCTGCCTGAATACCCCCGCCCGCAGCTGGTGCGTCCGGATTGGACGAACCTCAACGGCGAGTGGGACCTGCGGGTCACCGAAGTGGGCGCCCCGCAGCCCGAGTCGTTCGATGAGCGGATCCTGGTGCCTTTCCCGGTTGAGGCCCCGCTCTCTGGGGCGACCCAGCGGATCGATGAGAATCAGGCCGTTTGGTACCGCCGCCAATTCGAGGCGCCCGAACTAACCGGCGGGCGGCTGCTGCTGCACTTCGGAGCGGTCGACTGGGACGCCACGGTCTGGGTGAATGGTCAGCAGGTTGGGACCCACCAGGGCGGGTTCGACGCCTTCTCATTCGACATCACCCAGTCGCTGCGGTCCAGCGGTCCGCAGACGCTGCTGGTCAAGGTCCTGGACCCGACGAACCGCGGCAACCAACCCCACGGTAAACAGGCGCTCGAACCTGGGAGCATTGTCTACACCGCCGTCACCGGAATCTGGCAGACGGTCTGGCTCGAGCGGGTGCCGCCAACCTACATCAGCTCGCTCAAGCTCACGCCGGACGTCGAGGCTGGCGAGCTAGAAATTGTCGCTCGGGTCATTGGCCCGAACGCGCACAACGCGGTCATCCGCGCCCGCGTCCCGCAGGGCGACCAGCTCTTCTACCGCAAGACGGGCCGCGCCGACAAACCGTTCCGCCTGAAGATCCCCAACGCCGAGCTCTGGTCGCCCGAGTCGCCCAAGCTCTACGACCTGCAGTTCGAGCTGGCGGTCGACGACGCGGCGGACGGCCGGGAGGTGATCGACTCCGTAGAGAGCTACTTCGGTATGCGTCGGGTCGAGCTCCGGATGGCCGACGACGGGTTCCAGCGGATCCACCTCAACGGCAAGCCGGTGTTCAACTTCGGCCCGCTCGATCAGGGCTGGTGGCCGGACGGGCTGTACACGGCCCCCACCGACGAGGCTCTCAAGTACGACATCGCAGTCACCAAACAGTACGGGTTCAACATGTGCCGCAAGCACGTGAAGGTCGAGCCGGCCCGCTGGTACTACTGGTGCGACAAGCTCGGACTGCTGGTCTGGCAGGACATGCCGAGCGGCGACCGCTACATCGGCTGGAACGAGCCCGACGGCGAGCGGACCCCCGATTCGGAGCGGGTCTTCCGCACCGAACTGCGGGAGATGATGGACGAGCTGCACAACTTCGCCTCGATCGTGGTGTGGGTTCCGTTCAACGAGGGCTGGGGCCAATTCAAGACCGAGGAGATCATCGGCTGGGTCAAGAACTACGATCCCAGTCGCCTGGTTGACGGCCCGAGCGGCTGGGCCGACCGCGGCGTCGGCGACCTTTACGACAAGCACGACTACCCCGGCCCCGCGATGTTCCCACCGGAACAGGGCCGCGCGTCGGTGCTCGGCGAGTTTGGCGGGCTGGGCCTGGCGGTCGAGGGGCACCTGTGGCAGGAGTCCGGCAACTGGGGCTACAACTTCTACGAAACCCGCGAAGAGCTCAATACCCAGTACCAGCAGCTTATCGACAACCTGTGGGTGCTCAAGGCCGGCGGCCTGGCCGCGGCAATCTACACCCAGACGACCGACGTCGAGGGCGAGATCAACGGCCTGATGACCTACGACCGCGAGGTCCTGAAGATCAACCCGGAACTGGCGGCGCCGCTCAACACACGGCTCTACGCCCCGGCGCCCAAGCTCACAACCATCGTGGCGACCTCGAAGGACCCCGAGGGGCACGGCGAGCTGTGGCGGTACACCACCGACGCTCCCGGTTCTGACAACTGGACCGATCCGGCCTACGACGACTCCAGCTGGAAGTCGGGCCGCGCCGGCTTCGGTGCGCCCAACACGCCCGGGGCGGTTGTTCGCACCGAGTGGACCACCAGCGACATCTGGTTGCGGCGTGAGATCGAACTCAGCCCCGCGGCCCTCACCGGCCACCTGTACCTGTTCGGACACCACGACGAAGACGCCGACGTGTACTGCAACGGCCAGAAGATCGCCACGCTCAGCGGCTACACCGAAGGCTACCGCGTCATCGTTATCCCGAGTGAGGCCCGCGAGCTGCTGCGGCCGGGACCCGCCACGCTTGCGATTCACTGCCGGCAGTTCACCGGCGGACAGTATATCGACATGGGACTAATCACCTTGGGCGACGCGCCCGAGGCCGCGAACGCCACGGCAGCGAATCCTCGAAGCCAACCGAAGTAGTGCTTTTCAGACGCCGGGGATTCCCCCAAGCGTCTTCCAAGTCAACGGCCACCGCCCGCGACACCCGACTAACTCATCCCGAGCGAAGACATCACCGCAATCAGGAGGAAACCCCAAATGCTACTCACCATGCCCGCACGCCGCACCGCTACCCTGCTCGCTCTCGCAGCGACCGTGGCGACGGCGTCCGTCTCTCAGGCAGTCAAGGTGCACAGCTACACCTTCAACGACTCTACCGCGAACGACTCGATCGGCACCGCCCACGGCACGCTGGTCGACCCTTCGGGCATCGCGTTCTACCAGGGTGGCCAGCTCCGCCTGACCGAGAACAACAACGCCAACAGCAATCAGGACTTCAGCCTCCCGGAAACCGTCGGCGCCTACGTCGACCTGCCGAACTACATCATCAGCGACGCCGCCTTCTTCGGAACCAGTGGTCAGCTGTCCCTCGAGTTCTGGGCGACCACTCAGCAGAACCGCAACTGGGCCCGGCTGGGCGACTTCGGCAACTCGATCGGCGGCGAAGACTTCTCGACCGGCGGCGGCACCAGCGAGTACATCATCGTGGTGCCCCAGACGGGCCGCGCGGGCAACACCTTCGCCACTTCGACCCACCAGCCGGATGGGCTGGGCGGCGGCCTGGAGAACTTCGTAGAGGGGACCGGCCCGCTGAGCGTCGGTGAGGAGCACCACGTGGTCGTGACGCTCGATCAGGTGGACACCTCCGTCAACCCGAACGGCACGCTTAGCCTCTACCTCAACGGCGCCCTGGTCAGCAGCGGCCCCGTGGTTGGCGATGGCAACGATGTGCCGTTCGACGCCGGCCTGATGAACGACGTCAACAACTGGCTCGGCCGCGCCCAGTGGCCCGACCCGCTGTTCGACGGCAGCTACAACGAGTTCAACGTCTACGACCACGCCCTCTCAGCCACCGAGGTCAGCGACGCGTTTGCCGCCGGGCCCGTAGCGAGTGAGGCGATCCCCACGCTGATCGTCGACCGCGCCACCGGCGAGATGACCCTGACCAACCTCGAGGGTGATTCGCTCTCCCTGGCCGGCTACAACATCAGCTCCGCAGCGGGCGCGCTAGACAGCGCCGGCTGGACTTCCATCAACGCCGGCGGGACGTTTGATCCCAACGGCAATTGGGTTGCTTCGTCGACCACCGCCGAGCTGATCGCCGAGGCCGACGGCGGCGACGGCGGCGACCTCTCGAGCGGCGAAGAAGCCTCGATCGGAGCGGCCTGGTCGCCCTCCCGCATTGAGGACGTCGCGTTCAACTTCACCCTCGTCGGCGGCACCGAGATGATCGGCGAGGTCCAGTATGTCAATGTCGACGGCGGCTACGCCCGCTCCGACCTGGACGCCGACGGCGATGTCGACGCCGACGACTTCGCCGCGTTTGTTGCGAACTCTGGCGCCGACCTGTCGGGGCTTTCGCTGTACGAGTCGGCCGTGTCGGGTGACCTCGACGGCGACGGCGACAACGACTACCGCGACTTCCGCTTGTTCAAGGCTGACTTCATCGCCGCCAACGGCAGCGTCGCCTTCGCGGCTCTCAGCGGGGCCGCGGCCCCGGAGCCGGCAGCCGCCACCCTGGCGCTGCTGGTGACCGGCGTAGTGGCCGGCGTTCGCCGCCGCCGCTAGAGCGAACCGGCGATCGAAGCCACCAGAACCGACCCAATCATATAAAGCATCGTGGAGATACAAGAAATGACGATTCAATCTTTCCGCAGCCGCGCCGCACGGCTGACCCTCGCGGTCACCGCCTCGGCGGCGATCCTCGCAGCAGGCAGCAGCCAGGCCAACACGGTCGCCTACTGGCGGTTTGAAGACGGCTCGGCCGGCGCCAACGTGGTGCACCTCGCCGGCGACGACGCCGGCAACACCTACTCGGCCGACATCGCCGACGTGTCTGGCAATGGCAACGACCTCTCGGCATGGATCACCGCCGGTTGCTGTGGCTTCGGCTACCGCGACGACACGCCCGTCGGTCAGATCGCCGCCACCGGCGAGACCAACAACCTCAGCATCCAGAACACCGGCGGCGGCCCGGGAATGTTCACCGGCGCGACCGGCATCCAGACGATTGCCCCGGCGGCCTTCACGATTGAGGCCTCGTTCAAGCCGGAAAACGGCGGCTTCCGCACCATTGTTGGCCGCGACAGTCAGGGAGCCGCCACCTCCAACGGCGACCTGGCGGCCGTCTACTTCCAGATCACTCCCGCCAACGAGCTCGCCTTCAAGTTCACTGACCAGGCCGGCATCTTCCACGAGGCCATCTCGGCGCCGGACACGATCCAGGGCTACAACTTCCCCAATTCGGCTGACGGCACCTGGTACCACGCCGCCGGCGTGAGCGACGGATCGACGATTTCGCTCTACCTGGCCGACGCGCAGCAGAACACCGGCTACCAGCTCGTGGCCGAGCTGGACCTGACCGCAAGCGGCAGCACCAACACCGCCCTGACCTCGGGCGCCGGCGACGGCGGCGACTGGGACGCGGGCAACTGGACGGTCGGCCGCGGCATGTACGCCGGCGGGCACGGTGACCGCTTCTACGGCTTCATCGACGAGGTCCGCATCTCGGACGACGCGGTTGCAATGAGCGACTTCCTGCACTTCGGCGCGTTGGCCAACCTGACGCTCGAGGTGAACACCACCAGCGGCGCGGTCACGATCCGCAACACCTCGCCGGTCGCGGTCGACCTCGACTACTACGAGGTGACCAGCGCCTCCGGCGCCCTCTCGACCGCTGGTTGGGACAGCCTAGAAGACCAGGGCGTGACCGGTTCGCTCGATGGCGACTTCAATGCCGACGGCACAGTCGACGCCGCCGACTACACCGTCTACCGCGATGGACTGGGGACCACGTACGCCGAAGGCGACTACACCGCCTGGGCGAACAACTACGGTCGTACACTCGCCCCCGGCGACGACACATGGACCGAAGCGGGCGGCTCCGACGCCAACCTGCTGAGCGAGCTGCTGCTCAATGCTGACGGCACCACCCTGGCGCCCGGCGCTTCGCTGAGCCTCGGAAATGGCTTCAGCACCGGCGGCCTGCAGGACCTCGCTTTCAGCTACGGCAAGCCCGGCGTGAACCTGTTCGCCGGCGCCGTTAGCTATGTTTCCAGCGCCTCGGCCGCGACCGCCGCTCCCGAGCCGTTCGCCGGCACGCTGCTGGCCGCCGGCATGATGATGATCGTGGGACGCCGCCGCCAGCGGTAGGGAACTTCCCGACGATTAAAGCTTCTAACCCTACCTGGATAGAGATATGAGCATCGACAGGAGTTGTGATTCTGGGGCCGCCCGGCGTGGGCAGTGTGTCCGCACCCGCGGGTACACCGGGCGGTCCCCGTTTTCTGGTCAGGCGAGCCGGGGTTTTACCCTGGTGGAGCTGCTGGTGGTGATCGCCATCATCGGCATCCTCATCGCCCTGCTGCTGCCGGCCGTGCAGTCGGCGCGAGAGGCGGCCCGCCGTACGGGTTGTACCAACAACCAGAAGCAACTTTCGCTCGCCTGCCTGAACTACGAGTCCACGTACGGGCACCTGCCGTACGGCCGCAAGGTCGACCGCTGGGACTCCTACACTTGGAGTCAGTACGTGCTGCCCTTTATGGAAGAGCAGGCCGTGCAGGACCTCTACCACGATCTGTTCGACACCAGCGGCGAAAATGCCTACCGCCCTGCCGGTCACGTCGACGCGATGAAACGTCAGGCCCGTGAGAGCTTTGTCGCCGGCTGGTACTGCCCGTCGGACCAGACGCCGGTCGGCAATGAACTCGAGTCGCCGACCTGGGGCTTCCTGCGTGGCAACTACCGCGGTTGCGTCGGCTCGGGCGACATGTACGGCAACACGCCGCTGGCCCGCGATTTCCGACGCGACGTTCAGAACGGTGTGGTCGGGTTCGGCCCTGGCTGCATGGCGATCAAGAATCTCCAGGGATACCCTGGAATCGACCCCGCCTTCAGCGGCGGGCCGCCGACTAAGGTGCGACTTGCGAAACTTTCCGACGGCACGTCCAAGACGCTGCTGATCTCTGAGGGAGTGGTTCCCACCGAGAACCTTGGCTGGGGCGGCGTGTTCGGCGAGATCATCTACGGCAACATGGGCGGCGCCCTGTTCAATACTACCTACGGCCCCAACACGGGCGAATCGGACACCGTCTACAGCCCGTGCCCAGCTTTGGAGAGCGATTACCCGTTCCAAGATCGGTGCAAGGGCAGCGGCCACCCTGGGGCGACATCTCCTGGCGGCACTGACACAGTTGCCGCGGCCCGCAGCCACCACAACGGCGGCGTGATCGGCGCAATGGCCGATGGCTCGGTGCACTTCTTCACAGAAGGTATTGAGCTACCAATCTGGCGCGCTATTGGCACGCGTGCGGGCAACATTGTTGGTGCGCCTGAAATCGCCAACGTTGAATTCTGAACCTGACTGACGCAGCCTCGCTCCGCCGTGCTATCCCATGGCCCTAAGATATGAAGACCACCTGCAACAAAGCTCCGTTGACTGCTTGGCTCGCGGCCCTGATGCTGACCGCGGCCGGGTGCGGAGGAGATTCGAGCTCCGCCTCGGTGCATGGAGTCGTGACCCTAGACGGGCAACCGCTGGAGTACGGGAGCATTCGATTCGAGATTAGCGAAACCGAGAGCTTCTCCGCCCCCATCGAAGAAGGCAAGTACACAGCGCCGAAGGCGACGGCGGGCGAGGCCACGGTTACCTTCACGTCGGACCCAAAGCCCCCGCAGGTCTCGAGCCGCGAGGAACTTGAGAAGACGGCAGGTCAGAAGGTCAACTTCCGTCCCATCCCGCCCGACAATCCGAATCAGCGTCAGCAGGTGACAGTCGAATCGGGCTCCAACGAACTGAACTTCGACCTGTAACTTCTGGGCGTCTCGACCCGGCATCCCCAAGGGTTAGTTTCCGCCTGCTGCATGTTGCGGCTGACGGGAGACAAGCCCGGGGCACGCGCCGACTACCACCCTAACAGACCGCAATGTCCCAACTAAACGCCACCTGCCGCGCACTGCTCAAATGCATGCCCATGCTGGGCGGCATGGGCCCGCGTCGGCTCGGCAGCAGCAGCATGTTTGCGGTGCTGCGTGAACCGTCCTCTACCCCAGCAATGGCGCACGTCGGGTTGATCCCCACCAATTACGGACCAGCCATCGGGCGCCCCTGGGCTCCCGCCCTGGCGTACGCGGTGGCACGCCCGACTACTGTTTTTTGACTCAGATTTCCCGCCCCCGGTGTGATTACCTACTCCGGCTCTCCCCTACGCCCGCCGCAATGGCGGAAGATCAACCCGTTTGAGACCAAGCCATGCGGAATTCCATTCTCCCACTCACGAAGTCGGCAGTGATCGCCGCGGCCGCCCTCGCGTGCCACGCCGCCCAGGCCGTGCCCCACGAGTCGGCTCCCCCGGCGACCCCGCTGATCGCCTGCGACCCGTACTTCAGTGTGTGGTCGCCCGGGCCTGAGTTGGCGGCCGCTAACACCGAGCACTGGACCGGCAAGCCGCACCGCCTGGCGAGCATCGTGACGGTCGACAACAAGCGTTTCCGCGTGATGGGCGCCGATCCCGCTGGCGTGGCGGCCATGCCGCAGACCGGGCTTGAGGTCTCGCCGACCCAGACCCGTTACACCTTCGCTGGTGCGGGCGTCGAAGTAGAGCTGAAGTTCACCACGCCTTCGCTGCCCGAGGACATCGACCTGCTGTCGCGTCCGATCACGTACCTGACCTACACGGTCCACTCGACCGACGGCGCCGAGCACGACGTGGCGATCGACTTTGTCGCGTCGTCCGAGCTGAGCGTCAACAACAGCCCCGAGGAGGCCACGGCCTCGACGACCGAGGAGAATAGCCTGGCGGTCGCCGCCATGTCGGCGGTGAACCAGCGGGTGCTGCGGAGCCGCGGCGACGACATCCGCATCGACTGGGGCACGTTCTACGTCGCCGCCAAGGCCGACCAGGCCGACGTGCAGGTCGGCAAGCGGAGCGAACTGATGAACGATCGCGACGGCGGCGGCGAGACGCAGGCCCCGGCCCGCTCGCTGGCCGGGCGGGTGTCGTTCCACCTGGACGCCGTCGGCGCCGAGCCGCAATCGCGCTGGCTCATCGCGGCCTACGACGACCTGTACTCCATTCAGTTTATGCACCAGAATCTGCGGCCCTACTGGCGTCGCAACGGGCTGGACGCGTCGGGGCTGCTCGCTGAGGCCGCGACCGACTACGCCAGGCTGCTCAAGCGGTGCGACGCGTTCGACGAGGAGCTGACCGCCGACCTCCGGGCGGCTGGCGGCGACGACTACGCCTACATCGGCTCGCTCGCCTTCCGCCAGTGCTTCGCGGCCGGCAAGTTCGTCGCGGACGCCAACGGGCAGCCGATTCAGTTCTGCAAAGAGAACCACAGCAACGGCTGCATCGGCACCTCGGACGTGTTCTACCCGATGGCTCCGCAGTTCCTGCTGTTCGGCCCGACGCTCGCCAAGTCGTTCATCGCGCCGTTCATGGAGTACGCCGCCAGCGACCGCTGGACCTTCCCCTTCGCCCCGCACGACCTGGGCACCTACCCCAAAGCGAACGGCCAGGTGTACGGCGGCGGCGAGACCAGCGAAGAGAACCAGATGCCGGTCGAGGAGAGCGGCAACATGCTGATCCTGATGGCCGCCGTCGCGCAGCTCGAGGGCAACACCAGCTTCGCCGACCGCTACTGGCCGGAGCTGACCCAATGGGCCGAGTACCTGCGTGAGGAGGGATTCGACCCCGACAACCAGCTCTGCACCGACGACTTCGCCGGCCACCTTGCCCACAACGTTAACCTGTCGGCCAAGGCAATCTGCGGCCTCGGTTCGTACGCCAAGCTGTGCGAGATGCGGGGCGACGCCCCGACCGCCAGCGAGTACCGCAAAGTCGCCGAGGAGTTCGCCGCCCGCTGGGTCGAGGCCGCCGACGACGGCGACCACTTCCGCCTGACCTTCGACCGCCCCGGCACCTGGAGCCAGAAGTACAACCTGGTGTGGGACAAGGTGCTCGGCCTGAACCTGTTCCCCGAGGCCGTGCTCGCCAAGGAGATGGCCTACTACAAGCAGGCGCAGAACGAGTTCGGCCTGCCGCTGGACAACCGCAACACCTACACCAAGCTCGACTGGGTGCTGTGGACCGCCAGCCTGACGAACAACCGTGAGGACTTCGCCGCGTTGGTCGCTCCTGTCGTCAAGTTCCTCGACGAGACCCCCAACCGCCAGCCGATGACCGACTGGTACAAGACCGACACCGCCCGCAAGGTCGGCTTCACCGCCCGCCCGGTGGTGGGCGGCGTCTTCATGCGGATGCTGTACGACGACAAGGTTGTCGAGAAGTGGGCGTCGCGTGAGAAGGTCGACGCGGGCGACTACGCCCCGCTGCCGATCCCGCCGGTCGTAACCGAGGTGGTGCCCACCGCCGCCGACCGCGGCAAGCAGGCGCCCGAGTGGCAGTACACCTTCGACCGGCCCCGCCGCGGCTGGTTCAAGCCGGGCTTCAACGCCTCGAGCTGGAAGACCGGCGCCGCCGGCTTCGGCAGCCGCGGGACCCCCAACGCCCGCAACAACACCAACTGGACCGGCGGCGCGATCTGGATCCGCCGCGAGTTTGATGTCGACGCGTCGAAGCTGAAGAACCTGCAGCTCTACGTGCACTACGACGAGGACGCCCGCGTGTACATCAACGGCGAGCTCGCCGCTCGGCTCGACGGCTACAGCACCGACTACGAGCTCGTGCCGATTTCCCCGGCGGCGATCGCCACGCTGAAGCCGACCGGCAACACGCTGGCGGTTTCGTGCCGCAACCAAAACGGCGGCCAGTACATCGACGTCGGCTTCGCCACCGTTGAGAAAGCGGGCGACAGCGTCGCCTCGAAGGAGTAGACCTAGCTAACCGCTCCACAAACAGCATGCGACAGCACCACGGTGACAACTCGATCTCCCGGCGGGGGGCGCTCAAGACGCTGGCCGCGACGACGCTCGGCGCGGCCGCGGCGTCGCGCGTGTCGGCTGCCGACGGCAAGGGGTCGGTCTTGGCGGTCGACCCGACGCCCGGGCACGAGATCTCGCCGCACCTGTACATGCAGATTATGGAGCCGCTGGGGGTTACGGACAGCTCGGTCGAGGCCTCCTGGGACCACGCCCGCAACGACTGGCGGCCCGACCTCGTCGAGGCGACCCGCCGGCTCGGGCCGGGCATGGTCCGCTGGGGCGGCATCTACACCGACTTCTACCGCTGGCGCGAGGGGGTCGGGCCACGCGACCAGCGGCCGCCGATGCACAACCTGCAGTGGGGCGGCATCGAGTCGAATCAGGTCGGCACCGCCGAGTTCGTCGACTTCTGCAGCCGCGTCGGCGCCGACCCGCTGATGTGCGTCAACTTCGAGTCCGACGGGCGGGAGCGGTACATGACCGCCGCCGGCAAGCCCCGCAGCGGCGACGCCCGCGAGGCGGCCGACTGGGTCTCGTACTGCAACGACCCGGTCAACGCCGAACGCCGCGTCCACGGCTTCGAGCAGCCGCTAACGATCAAGCACTGGCAGATCGGCAACGAGACCTCCTACGACCGCCACGGCTTCGACCTCGAGACCACGGCCCAGAAGACGGTCGAGTTCGCCCGGGCGATGCGCGAGCGCGACGCGTCCATCCGGCTGATCGGTTGGGGCGACAGCGGCTGGGCGCCGCGGATGGCGGAGGTCGCCGGCGAGCACCTCGACATGCTCGCCTTCCACCACATGTTCGACCCCGACGACCGCCGCGAACCGGTGCTGCGGGGCGAGCGGTACCGCCGCGACCCAACCGCGACCTGGGAGGTGCTGATGCGCGCCTGGGAGCACAACGACCACAAGATCCGCGAGGTCCGCGACAGCCTGGACGGCGCCGAAATGCCGTTGGCGATGACCGAGTGCCACTTCGCCATCCCCGGCCGCAACCGCTGCGACGTGCTGTCGACCTGGGCGGCGGGCGTTTCCTACGGGCGGATCCTCAACAACCACCAGCGCCACGCGGACGTGCTCAAGATCGCCACCGCGGCCGACTTCTGCGGAAACCGCTGGCAGGTCAACGCCGTGATGCTGCCAACCCCAGCCGGCTCGGGCGAAGCGTACCTGATGCCGGTGGCCCGCGTGATGCGGCTCTACAGCCACCACATCGGCACGCACACGGCCCGCGTCTCGCAGACCCCCGACGGGCTCGACGTCGTGGCGAGCAGGGCGGGCGACAAGCTGTACCTGCACGTGGTGAACTGCCAACAGACGCGGGACATCACGGCCGAGTTGGCGATCGCCGGAGAGCGGCCCGCCCGCGCGACGGCGGTGCAGATCGTGGAGGAACCGATGGTGGAGGTCTCGCACCTCAACAGCAAGGAAGTGATGACGGAACGTCGGATAGACCTACCGAGAGATGAACCTTGGCGTTTCCCGGCCGCGTCGGTGAGTGCGGTGGAGGTGTCGCTAGCGGGCTGACCTCGGCCCGCCGGCCGCGACGCAGCCGGATTGTTTTTTTCCCTTCTGTTTCCTCTTTTCAACTGTGGACGAAGCTCATGAGAATGTCATTTGTAAAACTAACGCTGTGCGGCCTGGTCGCCGCAGCGCTGACGCCGTGCGCGTCGGCGAGCACCGTCGCGCACTGGCGATTTGAAGCCGGCCCCGCCGACAGCAACATCGCGCACCTGGCCGGCGACGACGCCGGCAACACCTACTCGGCCGACGTGCCGGACGTCTCGGGCAACGGCCACGACTTGTCGGCCTGGGTGACGGGCGGCTGCTGTGGTTTCGCCTATCGGACCGAAACCCCGGCCGGCTCCGTGCCGGCGATTGGCGCCACCAACAACTTCAGCGTGCAGAACACCGGCGGCGGCCCGGGCATGTTCACCGGCCCGACCGGCATCGAGTCCATCACGCCGGGCGCTTTCACGATCGAGGCTTCTTTCAAGCTCGAGAACGGCGGCTACCGCACGGTTGTCGGCCGTGATTCGACCGACGTCGTGGACGCGAACCGCGAGCTCGCCGCGGTCTACTTCCAGGCGATGCCCAACAACCAGTTCGCTGTCAAATTTGCCGACCAGGACGGCTACTTCCACGAAGCGATCTCGCCGGAAAACGCGATCATCACTTGGGATCCGGGCTCGCAAACTTCGGACGACGCGCACTGGTACAACGCCGTTGGCGTGAGCGACGGTTCGATGCTGTCGCTGTACCTGGCCGACGCTACCCTCGGCACGGGCTACCAGCTCATCACGACCACCGACCTGACCGCTAGCGGGAGCACCAACACGGCGATGGCCACCCCGGCCGGCGCCGGTGGCGACTGGATCGCCGGCAACTGGACCGTTGGTCGCGGCATGTACAACGGCGGCCACGGCGACCGCGGCTACGGCTTCATCGATGAAGTCCGCATCAGCGACAGCGCCCTCGCCCCCAGCGAGTTCCTGTTCGCCCCCGAGCCCAGCTCGGTTTTGCTCGGACTTATTGGCGTACTCTCTTCCCTATCGGCTGCCAGGATCCGATAGTGGTGGATTGTGACCGGCGCCCCCGCCGCTTGCGGCGGGGGCGCTTCGTTTTACGCACAGTCCACGCTCCCTGGCCCCCTCCTTCCGCATGACGCCCCCCTCCCCACCCCGCGTCGTGGCCTGCCTGCTGGCGGCCCTCGCTTTGTCCCCGGCGACCCGCGCCGGAGAACCACGCGACCTCGTGCGGCACGTCAATACGCTGCAGGGCACCAACTCACGCTTCGAGCTCACCCGCGGCAACACCTACCCGACCTGCGCGCTGCCGTTCGGCATGCACACCTGGACGCCGCAGACCGGGCACAACGGCGACGGCTGGAAGTACCAGTACCACCGCGACCAGATCCGCGGCTTCCAGCAGGCGCACCAGTGCAGCTCGTGGAGCAACGACTACGCGGTGTTCTCGCTAATGCCGGTGGTCGGCGAACTGGTTGTCGACGAGAACGCCCGCGCGAGCCGGTTCCGCCACGACGACGAAGTCGGCAAGCCCCACTACTACCGCGTGACGCTCGAGAACGGAGTGGAGGTCGAGATTTCGCCAACTGTCCGCGGGGCCATGCTGCGGTTCCGCTTCCCGCCCGACCAGCCGGCCCACCTGGTGCTCGACGGCTACCTCGGCCGCAGCAAGATCCGCGTCGACGACGATCAGGACCGCCTGGTCGGCTGGGTCCGCAACGGCCGGAACCAGCCCCGCGGCTTTGTGAATCATTTCCTCGTGCAGTTCGACACGCCGGTCGAGTCGTACGGGGCGTGGCGCGGCGGCGCCAAGGGCGTGTCGCCTGGGCAGGCCGAGTCCTCTGGCAACAAGGCCGGCGCGTACGTCACCTTCGCGCCCGGCTCGGTCGTGCAGGCGAAGGTCGCGTCGTCGTACGTCAGCGCCGAGCAGGCCGCGCTGACCCTCGACCGCGAGCTCGGCCGCTACGACCAGCTCGAAGAGGTCAAAGAGGCCGCCGCCGAGGTCTGGAATCAGCACCTCGCCAAGCTGACCGTCGAGGGAGGACCGACCGAGCGGCTCGAGACCTTCTACTCGTGCTACTTCCGCGCGAGCCTGTTCCCGCGCAAGTTCTACGAGCGCGACGCCGAGGGCGAGGCCTACTACCGCAGCCCGTACGACGGCGAGGTCCACCGCGGCTACCTCTACACCGACACCGGCCTGTGGGACACGTTCCGCGCCCAGATGCCGCTCAACGCCCTGCTCTACCCGCAGATGCACGGCCGCTACATGCAGGCGCTGTTGGCGGCCCACCGGCAGTGCGGTTGGCTGCCGAGCTGGTCGTTCCCGGGCGAGGCGGGCAGCATGATCGGCAACCACGCGATCTCGCTGCTGGCCGACGCGTGGGCGAAGGGGATCCGCACGTTCGACCCGGCCGAGGCGCTGGCCGCCTACGACCACGAGTCGAGCCACAAGGGCCCCTGGGGCCCGGCCAACGGACGCGGCGGCGCCGACGTGATCGAGCGGATCGGCTACCTACCCTACCCCGAGTTCCGCGAGGCGACCGCCAAGACCCTCGAGTACGCCTACGACGACTTCTGCGGCTACTGGCTCGCCAAACAGACCGGCGACGAGGAGCTGGCCGAGAAGTTCGCTAAGCGGATGTACAACTACCGCCACGTGTTCGACGGGCAGACCGGTTTCATGCGGGGCCGCGACGCAGAAGGCGGCTGGGCGCCCAACTTCGACCCGATCGAGTGGGGCGGCCCCTACACCGAGGGCTCCGCCTGGCACTGGGTCTGGTCCGTGTTCCACGACCCGCACGGCCTGGGCGAGCTGCTCGGCGGCGACGACGCGTTTGTCGAGAAGCTCGACGCCGTATTCGCCGCGCCCGCCGAGTTCAAGCCGGGGACCTACGGCGCGCCGATCCACGAGATGCGTGAGATGGTCCTCGGCCAGATGGGGCAGTACGCCCACGGCAACCAGCCGATCCAGCACATGCCCTACCTGTACTGCTACGCCGGCCAGCCGTGGAAGACACAGCGGTGGGTCCGCGAGGTGATGCAGAAGCTCTACAACGCCACCGAGGACGGCTACCCGGGCGACGAGGACCAGGGGCAGACGTCGTCGTGGTTTGTGCAGAGCGCACTGGGCTTCTACTCGGTCTGCCCGGGCGTCGACCAGTACGTGCTGGGCAGCCCCGCGTTCGAGAAGGCGACCCTCCGCCTCGAGAACGGCAAGCGGTTCGTCGTCGAGGCCCCGGGCAACTCGGCGGAAAACGTCTACATCCAGGCCGCGACGCTCAACGGTGCGCCGCTCGACCGCAACTATCTGACGCACGATGAGATTGTCCAGGGCGGCGTGCTGCGACTCGAGATGGGCCCGCAGCCGAACCTCGACCGCGGCGTCGGCGTTGACGCCCGGCCGTTCTCGGTGTCGACGGCCGATCGGCCCTAGCGGTCGATGGTCCGCGCTAGTGGGGCGGAGGTCGCGGGCAAGGCCCCGGCGCCTTGCCCAGGGCGACGTCCAGCGACAAGATGGGGGGACCCTTTTGCCCCGTCTGTGTTTGAAGCCGTCGCATGATCTGGATCGCTCGACTCGCCACCGCCTTTGTCGCCGCCGCCACGCTGCTGCCGCTGCTGCCGTTGGGGGCCTGGTACGTGCGGGTGTGCGACTTCCCCCGGCTGCAGCTGGCCGCCGGGGCGGTCCTGCCGCTGCTGGCGGTGACGCTGATCCCCGGCATGGGCAACTGGTTCGGCGAGCGCGGCCTGCTGGCAACCGCGTGCCTGCTGGTCATCGCCTGGCAGACGTCGCACGTGATCCCCTACACCGGGCTGGTCCGCACCGAGGTGGCCGCGCCGTCGGAGCAGGACTCGGACGCCAACCGGCTGCGGGTGGTGGTGGCCAACCTCGACTACGAGAACGACCAGAAGGACGCCATGCTGGCGGCGTTGCAAGCCGAGTCGCCCGACCTGCTGCTGCTGATCGAGTGCGACCAGGCGTGGCACGATGCGCTGGCGCCGCTCAAGGAACGGCTGCCCCACGAGTGCGGCAAGGTCCAGGGCGAAGGGGTCGGGCTGATGCTGTGGTCGCGGCTCCCGCTCGAAGAAGCCGAGGTGCGGTTCCTGATCACCGAGCGGCGGCCCTCGATCCACACCCACGTGACGCTCGAATCCGGAGACCGGGTGCGTGTGGTCTGCGTGCACCCCACGCCGCCGGGCCTGCAGGACAGCACCGGTGAGGATCGTCGCGACAGCCGCGTCCGCGATGCAGAGCTCGTGGTGGTCGCCAACGAGATGAGCCAGAGCGGCAAGGAGCCCTGCATCGTCACCGGCGACTTCAACGATGTGGCGTGGTCGGCGACCACCCGCTTGTTCAAACGGCTCAGCGGCCTGCAGGACCCGAGGGTCGGCCGCGGGCTGTACAACACCTACCCCGCCAGGCACGCGCTGCTGCGGTTCCCGATCGACCACGTGTTCTTGTCGCCCGGCTTCGCTTTGGAAGAGCTGCGTCGCCTGAAGCTGCCGGGCTCCGACCATTTTGGCGTCGTGGCCGAGGTCTACGCCCCGGCGACTACCGACGAGCAGGTCGAGGCCACCCCGGAAGAATTCGAGCAGGCGGAAGAGATCCTCCAGGAGGGCAAGGAAGACGCCGAGGAGCGCGACATCAAGTCGGACGAGGCCGAGCAGCACACCCTGAACCGGCCCGCCGACCTACCGCGTCCCGCCTAACGGCTCCCCCGCCCCGCCAGGAAGAACGATGCCCGTCCCGCTACCTCTGCTGGCGGAACTCCCGACGATCTCGATCCCGAAGCTGCTGATCGCGCTGGCTCCGGCGTTGGGGGTGCTGTTCGTCCTGGCGCGGTGGTCGCTGCGGCCGTGGGCGTCGGTCACCGCGTTGGCGCGGATGCTGCTGCAGCTGCTCGCGATCGGCTACGTGCTTACCGCGGTCTTCGAGACCGACCGCCCCGAGGTCGTGGGGCTGGTGCTGACGATCATGCTGCTCGCGGCCGGAGGGATCGCGCTGCGGACCATCAACGGGCCGAGTCTGCGGCAACGCGGCATTGCGATCGCCGCGATCCTGTTCGGCGCCGGCGTGCCGCTGCTGCTCTGCACCCAGGTAGTGCTCACGCTCGACTCCTGGTTCAGCCCGCGGTACATCATCCCGCTCTCGGGCATGGCCCTGGCGAACGCCATGAACACCATCAGCCTGGCAGCCGAACGCTTCCAGGCAGAGGTCGACCGGGGAGAGCCGCGCGGCGTCGCCCGCGACGCCGCGATGCGGGCGAGCCTGATCCCGGCGACCAACGCGCTCTTGGCGGTTGGGCTGGTGTCGATCCCGGGCATGATGACCGGTCAGGTGCTGGCCGGCGTCGACCCGCTGATTGCCGCGCGGTACCAGATTATGGTGATGGCGATGGTGTTCAGCTCGGCCGGACTGTCGGCGGCGTGCTACCTATCGATTGTCGCGCGGGACAACTTCGGGGCCGCCGCGCCGCGGTAGAGCAGCCGCGGGACGCTCACTCTTGCTCGACGTCCATCCCGTTGCCCGCCCGGAACTTGCACACCAGCTCGAGTTGGTCCTTGGCGTCGTAGAAGCGGAGGATGCTGCGGACGTGGTCGCGGACCGTGTTCTCGGAGATGCTCATCGCCTCGGCAATATCGGGGCGGCGGCGGCCGTCGAGCAGATGAACAAGTACAACACGCTGCGTCGGCGTGAGCTGCGGCACGGCGTTGTCGCGGTGCTCGGGCAGGCCCGCAAAATGCAGCCAGTCGACGTTCGACAGCACGATGTGGGTGATCCGGCGGCGGCGGTCTGAGAACTTTTCCCGCCCGACGTGCCTGTAGAGGCCGATCGCGCTGCACATCTCGACACCCCCCAAGAGTGGGTAGATGCTGTACAGGAAGTCGTCGATCCCGCGGTCGAGCCGGTACTTCTTGACCGTGGGGTGGTTGTACCAGTCGTCGTCTGAGACAAGCTGGTCGCGGGTGCGGGTGTAGTGCCGCCCCTTCGCCATCTCGACAGTCAGCGGCGCATCCTCGGGCGGCGGCAGCTTGCAGGTCTGACTCGCCTCGACCCAACCATCGAACTGCGATTGGGTGAGGTCCTCGTGGATCACGCCGACGCTCATCGGCTGTTCTTTGGAGTGGTCGCAGAAGGTCATGGACCAGAGCCAACCGTCGGCCCCGGTCAGCTCCTTTAACCTCCGCATTAGCAACCGCTTACGCGCATTGACGTCACCGTCGTGGCCGGCGACTTCCCCGAGGAGCCTGGCGATCGCCACAGCGTCCTCAATGGGAATCATGCCGTCTTGTTGTTGAATCGAGTTGCCCTCGCCCACCGGAGCTGCTTTCACTTACAAACTTAATAAAGTTTTAAACTGGGTCGTTTACGGCGGCATCCCCCCAGGGGGTGATTGGAATACGCAGCGTAGCGAACAAAATCGTGCCAGGAAAGTGAGCGCGCGAATGAATCAAGGGTCTCCGCGTTTTTTTGTGGCGCCAGACGCCGTGAATAGCGATCTAGAAAGCGGAACGACAATAGGCGCCAAGACCGGCCCGCCGGCGGCGAACTGCTAGCCGAGAAAACGGCGCGCAGTGGGTCCACGGGGGGGTAACGGCGCCCTGGGCCGCCCACAACCCTGCCAGCGGGAATACTTGCCAGCAGACCATGAGCGACAGCCGTTGCGCCGCGTCCCGGCTCAATGGCGTCTGATCTACGGAACAGGCCGAAGCGAAAGCCTCCGGGGTAGACCGAGATCAGGCGCCATTCAGCCGCGGCGCGGCGGCGGCATTTAGCCGCGGCGCGGAGCCGGCGCTCAGTACGCGTTTTCCTGCTTGAGCACCACCAACGCGGTGCGGAACAAGATCTTCAGGTCCATCCAGAGCGACCAGTCGCGGATGTACAGGTGGTCGTAGCGGACGCGGCCCTGCATCTTGTCGAGGGTCTCGGTCTCGCCGCGGAAGCCCATCACCTGGGCCAGGCCGGTGATGCCCGGCTTCACCTTGTGCCGTAGCATGTAGCCGTCGATCAGGGTGCGGTACTGCTCGTTGTGGGCCGTGGCGTGCGGCCGCGGGCCGACCAGGCTCATCGTGCCCTGAAGCACGTTAAACAGCTGCGGCAGCTCGTCGAGCGAGGTCTTCCGTAGGATGGCGCCGAGCGGCGTGATGCGGCTGTCGTGCTTGGTCGCCTGGCGGACGACGGGGCCGTTGTCTTCGGTCCGCATGGAGCGGAACTTCCAGACCATAATCTCGCGGCCGTCTAGCCCGTAACGCTTCTGACGGAAGATCGCCGGGCCGCGGCTGGTGAGCTTCACCGCGGCGGCGATCAACGCCATCGGTACGGCCAGCAGGGCCAGCAGCAGCGACCCGAAGAACAAGTCGCAGCTTCGCTTGAACAGCCCGTCGACGCCGTGCAGCGGGTTCTCGTGAACGCTGACCGCGGGCAGGCCGTCGATGTTGGTCCAGCGGGCGTGCATCAGCTCGAAGACAAAGAAGTCCGGCACGATGTAGACGCTGGCGGTGGTGTCGGAGAGCTTGCTGAGCACGCCGCGGATGCGCTGCTCGGCACGCATCGGGAAGGTAATGTAGACCGACTCGACCTTGCCGCTGCGGCAGTCGGCGACCAGCTGGTCGAGGTCGCCGGTGCGGCTGTTGGCGTTCTGGGCGACGCGGCCGACTTCGGCCAGGCGGTCGTCGTAGAAGCCGCCGACCCGCAGGCCGAGGCTGGGGCAGCCGTTGAGGTTCTCGGCGAGCTGCACGCCGAGTTCATTGGTTCCGCAGATCGCGACCGAGCGGGTGTTGTAGCCGCGGCTGCGGAGTGCGGCCTGGGCGCCGCGGATCGCGACCCGCACGCCCATCATCGCGGCGGGGGCTCCGAGCAGCCAGGCGATCTTGGTCTCGTAGCTGAAGCGGACGTTGTAGTGGGTCAGCAGGCCGATGCCCAACAGGCCGGCGACCGCGTAGCCCCAGGTCATGGCGATGCAGGCCAGCTCGCGACGCAGCCGGTCGCCCCGCCAGCTGTGGTACAGGCCGGTCGCCTCGGCCGCGACGTGCATCGCCAGCACGGCGGCGGCGGTAATGATCACCAATTCGTTAGCCAGCGAGTTGCCCGCCTCGCCTCCGACCGGGGTCGCCTGGAGGGCGACGAACAGGACTCCGGCAATCACGGCCGCGTCCAGCAGGCGGTGGACGCTGTGCAGGACCGAGCTGTGCTGACGGATGCCGCGGGAGATTGGGTTCATCGACGAGTGCCGGGCTGAGGTCGGGGGGTGGAACACCGGCAGACAGTGCAACGCCGGCGCCAGAACCCGCGGCGGGCAGAATACACGGCGTTTTCGGCCCCGGAACGCCCTGCAGGGCCCGCCGCGATGCGAATTGTCAACACGGCTGTCGCCGCCCGCCAACAGCGGCGGGCCGGCTGTGGCAGGCCGTTGGCGGCGCCGCAGGGAACTCCCTGCTACCTCAGAGCGTCTGACTTGCGTATCCTGTCCCTCGACGGACCTCCCCTGCCTAACGGAACACTCAGGCGCCATGATCCCACGGAAGAAGCTGTTTCTGCTGTTGCTGCCCGCCGCGGCCCTCCTCTCAATGGCCTTCGCCCAAAACCAGCCCCCGCTGCCGCCGGCCGGCGGGCAACAAGCCGCCGAAGACGGCAACTGGCGCCAGGCCTACAACGACCTGCGCAGCGGGCTGCTCAACCAGACGCTGCCCGAGGGCGAGATCACGCCCGCGATCGCCCAGGCGGTCCGCTGCCTGGCGGAGCTGAACCGTGTCGCCGAGAGCGACGCCTTCCTGGAGGACGTCGCGGGGCAGTACCCGCAGAGCGCCGCGGTGCTGCTGAAGGTCGCCCAGCAGTACGAGAACCTGCCGCACTACGGATCGATGGTCAGCGGCGAGTTCCACCGCGGCAACATGCGCGGCCGCGCCCAGGTCGCCAACGCCTACTCCCGCGACCGCGTCCGGGCGTTGCAGCTGCTGCGCGAGGCGACGCGGCTCGAAGGCGATCCTTCCTCTGCCGCGGCCGTGGCCCGGTCGCTGGCCGATGTCATGATGGGGAGCCGTTTTCAGAGCCAGCCCTGGCAGCTGCAGCTGCTGACCGACATCGACCAACTGCCCGACTACGAGGAGGGCTGGGGGCACTCGCGTGGGTCGAACCAGGGCGCGCCGGTTGGCGCCGATGGCGAGCCGCTGTTCTACGCATTGCCCGAATCATGGGACGCCGCCCGCAACGACGGCGAGCGCTGGCGTTGGGCCTGGGAGCAGTACGCCCAGCAGGGCGACTACGAGCGGACGCAGGAGCAGCTCGCCCGGGCGAGGTTCCTCGAGAGCCAGTTCGGCGTGCCGACGCTCGCCCAGTACCTGCCGCTGCTGGCCCGCCAGGGCGAGGGTGACTCCGACGCCAGCATCTTCACGCTGCACACGCTCGCCGAGGACGAAACGCTGGCGCGGCTCGCGACCGGCGTGCGGCGATTCAAGCTGCCCGACGAGCACAACCACTTGAAGCTGTACCAAGAAGTCTTGGCCAGCGGCGCCGCAAAGTCGCTCAAGCAGCCCGCGCTGGACGCCGCCAACCAACTCGCCGGCCTGTTCCAGAACCGCCGCCAGTACCCGCGGGCGGTGGAGTACCTGGACCAGGCGATCGAGTTCGCCCCCAGCGAGCAGCATCCTAGTCTGAAGCAAAGCCGTGACCAGATCACCAAGCCGTGGGGCGAGTTCCAGCCGGCCGAAACCCAGCCCGCTGGCCAGGGCGCCACGGTCGAGCTGCAGTACCGCAACGCCGAGTCCGTGGAGTTCACGGCCCGCCCGATCAAGCTGCCGCAACTGCTCGCCGACGTGAAGGCGTACCTCGAATCGCGGCCCGACAAGCTCGAGGGCGAGCGGCTCAACATCGACAACCTCGGCTACCGCATGCTGCAGGAGGGGCAGGAAAAGCACCTCGGCCCGGCGGCGGCCGAGTGGAAACTCGACCTCGCCCCGCCGGCCGGCCACTTCGACGACCAGGTGACGGTCACCACGCCGCTGCAGCAGGCGGGCGCCTACTGGGTGACCGCCAAGCTGGCCGACGGCAACACGTGCCACACGGTGCTCTGGCTCGCCGACACGGCCATCGTCCGCAAGCCGCTCGACGGCAAGCAGCTGTACTTCGTCGCCGACGCCAAGAGCGGCCGGCCGGTCGCCAACGCCACGGTCGAGCTGTTCGCCTTCCGCCAGCGGCCCGACGAGAACCAGCCCAACCGCTACTTCGTCGAAACACAGAAGTTCGCCGAGAAGACCGACGCCAACGGGATGATCGAGGTCGAGAACTCCAAGGACGATGAAAACCGCGGCTACCAGTGGCTCGCCACGGTCGCCACGGCCGACGGGCGATACGCCTATCTTGGCTTCGACGGCTTCCGCCGCGCGACGCTGCTGCACGGCAACTACAACCAGACCAAGGCGTTCGTCGTGACCGACCGGCCGGTCTACCGCCCCGGGCAGAAGGTGCATTACAAGGCCTGGATCCAGCGGGCCCGCTACGGCGTCGACGACCCGGCGTCGGAGTTCGCCCACAAGTCGTTCCGCGTCGAGCTGATCGACGGTCGCAACGAGAAGGTGCAGCAGCTGACGCTCACCGCCAACGCTTACGGCGCAGTCGAGGGCGAGTACGCCCTGCCGAACGGCGCCACGCTCGGCGGCTACCGGCTGAACGTGCTCGGGCACGGCTCGGGCGGTTTCCGGGTCGAGGAGTACAAGAAGCCCGAGTACGAGGTCACGGTCGACGCGCCCACCGAGGGCGTTGCGCTGGGCGAAGAGTTCACCGCCAAGATCCAGGCCAAGTACTACTTCGGCGCGCCGGTCGTCAACGCGACGGTCGCGTACAAGGTTACCCGCACCAAGAAGCAGGCCGACTGGTTCCCGCCGCGGCCGTGGGACTGGCTGTACGGGCCGGGCTACGGCTGGCTCGGCTGCGACTTCGACTGGCACCCCGGCTTCCAACAGTGGGGCCTCCGCTGCCCGTCGCCGGGCTGGCTGCCGTGGCGGCAGCCCGACCCGCCGGAGATCGTCGCCGAGGCCGAGTCGCCGCTCGACGCCGAGGGTTCGCTCGAGGTCAGCATCGACACCGCGCTCGCCAAGGCGCTCTACGGCGACTCCGACCACAACTACCACATCGAGGCCCAGGTCCGCGACGAGTCGCGCCGCACGATTGTTGGCACAGGCGATGTGCTCGCCGCCCAGCAGCCGTACCGCTCGTACGTCTGGACGACCCGAGGCCACTACCGCGTCGGCGACCCGGTGGAGGTCCGCATCGCGGTCCGCACGGCCGACGGCCGCCCGCTCGCCAAGACCGGCGACCTCAAACTACTGAAGCTCGCCTACTCCGACGACAACCAGCCCCCCAAGGAGACCGAGGTCCGCAAGTGGGAGCTCGCCACCGCCGCCGACGGCGGGGCGGGCCTGCAGATCAAGGCCTCCGAGCCGGGGCAGTACCGGCTGTCGTTCAAGTCGCAGACCGCCGCGGGTGAGGTGATCGAGGGGGGGCACGTCTTTTGCATCGCCGGCGAGGGCTTCGACGGCGCCGGCTTCGCTTTCAACGACCTCGAGATCGTCCCCGACAAGGCCGAGTACCGCCCCGGCGAGAAGGTCCGCCTGCAGGTCAGCACCGCGCGGACCGGCTCGGCCGTGCTGCTGTTTGTGCGTCCCGAGAACGGCGTCTACCCGGCGCCGCGGCTCGTCCGGCTGGACGGCAAGAGCACGTTCGTCGAGATCGACGTGCAGCCGACCGACATGCCAAACCTGATCGTCGAGGCGACCGCCGTTGGCGGAGCCCGCGTGCACCAAGCGGTCCGCGACATCGCCGTGCCACCGGTCAGCAAGGCCCTGAAGCTCGAGGTCTTGCCGGGCGCCCAGGCGTACAAGCCGGGGCAGGAGGCGACCGTCAAGCTCCGCCTGACCGACCGCGACGACCAGCCCGTGGTCGGCGACGCCGCGCTGACGATCTACGACAAGAGCGTCGAGTACAGCTCCGGCGGCTCGAACGTCGGCGACATCCGCAAGCACTTCTGGGACTGGCGCCGCACCCACTACCCCAACCGCACCGACAACCTCGGCCAGTACAGCTACAACCTAACCCCGCCCGGCGAAATCGGCATGCGCCCGCTCGGAGTGTTCGGCGGCCGCGTGCCCGCCACGGAGACCATGACCCGTGACAAGACTTTGACGTTGTCGCGGGCCATGCCGATGCGGCGTGGCATGGCGGGGGGCGATATGTACTTCGGCGTCCCGATGGCGATGGCGGCCGAGGCCGCTCCAATGGAGGACGCGGAAGCCGACGGCATCGGCGGCGGTGGTGGACAGGCGCCGCTAGTCGAAGCGACCGTCCGCACCGAGTTTGCCGACACGGCCCTGTGGGACGGCACGCTCGAAACCAATTCCGACGGCATCGCCGAGGTAACGCTCACCATGCCCGAGAACCTCACCACCTGGCAAGTCCGCGCATGGGGTGTCGGGCACGGCGCCCGCGTCGGCGAGGGCGCCGCCGAGATGGTGACCCGCAAGAACCTAATCGTGCGGCTGCAGACGCCGCGGTTCCTGGTCGAGACCGACGAGGTCGTCCTGTCGGCCAACGTGCACAACTACCTCGGTGAGGCGAAGCAGGTCACTGTGCGGCTGGAGCTGGAGGGGGGCGTGCTCGAGTCGCCCTCGCAGCTCAGCCAGCAGATCGAGGTCCCCGCGGACGGCGACCGCCGTGTCGACTGGCGGGTGTCGGCGATGAAGGAGGGCGGGGCGGTGGTCCGGGCCTTCGCCCTGACCGACGAAGAGTCGGACGCCATGGAGCTGACCTTCCCGGTCCGCGTGCACGGCATCCTCAAGCAGGACGCGTTCAGCGGCGCGATCGCCGCCGACGGCAGCCGCGGGACGTTCGAGATCGACGTCCCCACGAAACGCCGGCCCGAGCAGACCCGGCTGGAGGTCCGCTACTCGCCGACCCTGGCCGGAGCGATGGTCGACGCACTGCCCTACCTGATCGACTACCCGCACGGCTGCACCGAGCAGACGCTCAACCGGTTCCTGCCGGCGGTCCTCACCCAGCAGACTCTGATCGACCTCGGGGTCGACCTCAAGGCAATCCAGGACAAACAGACCAACCTCAACCCGCAGCAGTTGGGCGACGCCGCGGAGCGGGCCACGGGCTGGAAACGTTACGACCGCAACCCGGTGTTCGACCAGGCCGAGCTCGACAAGATCGTCAAGGCGGGCGTCCGAAGGCTGACGGACATGCAGCTTTCGGACGGCGGCTGGGGCTGGTTCAGCGGCTACGGCGAGCACAGCTCGGCCCACACCACCGCCGTGGTGGTGCGGGGCCTGTCGGTTGCGCGGCAGAACGATGTGGCCCTGCTCCCCAACACGATCGAACGGGGGGTGGAGTGGCTGAAGAACTACCAGCAGGGTGAGCTCGCGAAGCTCCGCAACGTCGACTCCGACGGCAACCGCATTGACGACGCCAAGCCCGCCAAGCAGAAGGCCGACAACCTCGACGCCCTCGTGCACCTGACCCTGGTCGACGCGGGCGGCTCGGACGCCGCGATGCGTGACTTCCTGTATCGCGACCGGACCTCGCTCGCCCCGTACAGCCTGGCGACCCTCGGCCTGGCCCTGCACCAGGAGGAGGGCCAGACCGACAAGCGTGACATGGTCATCCAAAACCTCAAGCAGTACGTCCAGACCGACGACGAGAACCAGACCGCCTGGCTCAACCTGCCGGGCGGCTCCTGGTGGTACTGGTACGGCAGCGAGTACGAGGCCCACGCCTACTTCCTGAAGCTGCTGGCCGCCACCGAGCCCGACGGCGACCTGGCCGCGGGGCTGGTGAAATACCTGCTCAACAACCGCAGCCACGCCACTTACTGGAACAGCACCCGCGACACGGCCCTGGTAGTCGAGGCGATGGCCGACTACCTCAAGGCGACCGGCCAGGCGAAGCCCGACCTGGCGGTCGAGGTCTGGCTCGACGGCGAGAAGCGTAAGGCAGTCAAGATCACCGCCGACAACCTGTTCACGTTCGATGGCGTGCTGGTGATCGAGGGCGCCGCCCTAACGCCGGGCCGCCACACGGTCGAGATCCGCAAGCAGGGCGATGGCCGGCTGTTCTACAACGGCTACCTGCAGAACTTCACGCTGCAGGACGACATCCGCCGCAGCGGGCTCGAGGTCCGCGTGACCCGCGAGCTGTACAAGCTCGAGCGGGTCGACAACGAGGAGCAGGTTGCCGGCGGCCGCGGCCAGGCGGTCGGCATCCAGACCGAGAAGTACCGCCGCCAGCGGGTCTCCAACCTGGCCGCCGTGGCGAGCGGCGACCTGGTCGAGGTCGAGCTGACGCTAGAGAGCAAGAACGACTACGAGTACCTCTTGATCACCGACCCCAAGGCGGCCGGCTTCGAGCCGGTCGAGGTGCAGAGCGGCTACAACGGCAACGAGATCGGCGCGTACGTCGAGTACCGCGACCAGTCGGTCAACCTGTTCGCCCGCCAGCTCGCCCGCGGCAAGCGGAGCGTCAGCTACCGGCTGCGGGCCGAGACGCCGGGCAAGTTCAGCGCCCTGCCGACCCAGATCGAGGCAATGTACGCCCCCGAGCTGCGGGGGAACAGCGACGAGATCAAGGTGCGGGTGATTGACGGGGGTGAGGGGTAGGTTGCCTGTCGCCGTCGGAGACGCCTCCTACCAAGTTGTGAGAGCGATCTCTGACCGCGATAGAAGCGTTGCCTGAACGCGGCGGATTCTTGTAGAGGCCCTCTGCTATCCGTGGTCTAATGCAGGCACGCGCGAGCTCTCTAGCCTCGCGCCCGCCAGACCGCTTTAGCCGCGGGGCGTTAGCCCCCGGTTAGAAACGCACAAACCGGGGGCCAACGCCCCGCGGCTGGTGAACTGCTGCGCGATGTTAAAAACTCAAGAGCCTCTGGTGACGCGGTCGCCGTCGGAGACGCCCCCTACCAAGCTGTGGGAGCGGCGGACAAAACCCCGGCCTCGCCCCGGAGGACCATCGCCAAAAACATCACTATGGGAGCCTGAAACGCACCTCGGGGCCAAACTCGGCCGGGGGTTTTGTCCCCTCCGATCGAATATTCGGACTCTACCCGCGCGGCCACGCCAAACCGCTGCCGGCGCCCCGGTGATGCGTTGGCCGGGGCGCGTTAGAATCGCCCGTTCTCACCACGAACCACCCCCGTCAGGAGGACAACATGACGCTGGTCGCCGAAGAACAGGTGCTAGTCATCCCCACCGAGCTGTTCCACTCGCTGGGCCACTTCCAGGGCTTCTCGCCCGAGGTCGACCGCTACCTGAAGCCGATCCTCGAGAGCGGCCAGATCAGCTACCGGCCCCGTGGCCAGATGGAGGCCGACCCCAGCTTCAAGCAGCTCATCCCGTACTGCGTGTTCCGGTTCGTGGACGCGGATGGCGTGGCGCGGATCCTCAACTACCAGCGGGGCGGCGGCGGGGGCGAGGCCCGGCTGCGGGCCAAGCGGAGCGTCGGCGTGGGGGGGCACATCTCGACCCTCGACCACCAAGCGAGCGAAGCCGCAGAGCACTCAAAAACTCAGGATTCGGCCGCGGTGTACCGGGCGGGCCTGATGCGGGAGCTCGACGAGGAGGTGTCGATCAACGCCGGCCACACCGAGTCGTGCATCGGCATGATCAACGACGACGAGACCGACGTCGGCCGGGTGCACCTCGGCGTGGTGCACGTGTTCGACATGCAGCAGCCGGCGGTCGACGCCCGCGAGGACGACATCCAGGACGTGCGGTTCACGCCGCTCGCCGAGATCGCCGCCGACCTGGACCACTACGAAACCTGGTCGCAGATCGCGGTAAGAGCGTTGGTGGAGCAGCAGAAATAATCGCTACAACGCCAAGTAGGGGGTTCCCCTCTGCAGCCTACGGCGGAAGCCTTAGGTTTTCGTTCGCAACACTGTTAGCGCTAGCAAACCCGCGGCTTCCGCCGTGGGCTGCTGGGCGGATGCAAGCGTAGCCCAAGAGTGCCCCGATGCGCGTCTACATGGACAACCACGCCACGACGCGCGTCGACCCACGGGTCGTCGAGGCGATGCTGCCGTACTTCACCGAGGAGTACGGCAACCCGGGAAGCGTCGGGCACGAGGCGGGCGACGCCGCCCGGGAGGCGGTCGAGCAGTCGCGGGCGACAATTGCCGCGGCGATCGGCGCCATGCCTGCAGAGGTGGTGTTCACCAGCGGCGCGACCGAGAGCAACAACCTGGCGATCGCCGGCGTGGCGACCCGTCGCCGCCGGCGGGGGGACCACCTGGTGAGCGTCGCCACGGAGCACGCCGCCGTGCTCGGGCCGCTGCGGCGGCTCGAGAAGCAGGGGTACGGGCTGACGCTGCTCGAGGTCGAGCAGCACGGCAGCCAGAGCGCCGGGCGACTGCGGCCCGAGGATCTGGCCAGCGCCCTGACCGACGAGACCTGCCTGGCGAGCGTCATGCTGGCGAACAACGAGATTGGCGTCGTGCAGCCGGTCGCGGAGCTGGCCCTGTTGTGCCACGGACGGGGCGTCCCCCTGCACTGCGACGCCACGCAGGGCGTCGGCCGCCTGCCGGTCGATGTCGGGCGGCTCGGCGTCGACCTGATGAGCTTCACCGCTCACAAGCTGTACGGGCCCAAGGGCATTGGCGCGTTGTACGTGCGGGGTTCGGGGTCGGGGGATCGGCCCGCCGTGCGGCTCGAGCCGCAGATTGTCGGCGGTGGGCAGCAGCAGGGTCGGCGGAGCGGCACATTAAACGTGCCCGGCATCGTCGGCTTCGCCAGGGCGGTCGAGCTGGCGGTGGAAGAGCTGGCGGCCGAAGTCCAACGGCTGGCCGCATTGCGGGACGACCTCTGGCGGCGGCTCGAGGCCCTGGGCCTGGGCGCCGAGTTGTGCGGGCCGGGCCTCGACGCCGTGGACCAATCGGGGGGTCCGCTGCGGCTGCCGGGCAACCTGGACGTGACGTTCCCGGGCCTGGACGGCGAGTCGCTGCTGCTGCGGCTGGGCGGTTTGGCGGTCAGCAGCGGCGCGGCCTGCTCGTCGTCGGACCCGTCGCCGAGCCACGTGCTGCGGGCAATCGGCCTGAACGAGGACCAGGCCCGCAGCAGCCTGCGGTTTGGGCTGGGGCGGTTCAATACCGCGGGTGATGTCGAGTTTGCAGCGGAGAAAGTAGCGGCGGCGGCGGCCGAGCTCAAACGCTTGGGCTAGCCACGGGGCGTTTCCCAGCTCTTCCCGCTGTGGCCGGCGTGGTATAATCTAAGAGTTCATGCGCCGCCGGGCTCGCAGGTCTTACCGGACGGCCACACTAACGCGGAGGAGAATAGAGATCATGGGAGTCACCCTCACCGAACGCGCCGCTCAAGAGGTGCAGCGGATTGTCGAGCAGCAGAAGCTGGACGAGGGGCACGTGCTCCGCGTCGGCGTGACTGGCGGCGGCTGCAGCGGTTTTAGCTACGCCCTGGGCTTCGACGACAAGTTCGACGAGTCGGCCGATAGCAAGTTCGAGTGCCACGGCGTTGCGGTCGTGGTCGACAAGAAGAGCGCCCTGTACCTCGACGGCACCACGGTCGACTTCTACGACGGCATCGAGAAGCGCGGCTTCACGTTCGACAACCCGAACGCGGTGAAGTCTTGCGGCTGCGGCAGCTCGTTCCAGGCCTAAGCGGCCGGGCGACAGAATATTGAGCACGGTCATCGGAACAACCGAGGCCGGCGGGTAATGCCCGCCGGCCTTTTTTTGTCGGCCTGTGCGGCACAACCGCTACGACCGGCTTGGTGGCGACGCGGACTAGTGCAGGCTGACGCGTTATCGACCCGGGTCGGTTGCCCGAACCGAAAGTAGAGCTAGGCTTCCAACAGAGGGCGAGACCCTCTCGAGGGTGTGGAGCTCGGGCACAGCCACACGACTCGCCGCGTGTCAGCCCCGCGTAGGAAGCCGCGGGGGGCATCCTTCACCACCAACCTGTGCCACGCCAATGCGCCAAGCAATCCTCACATTTCTGAAGAGCGAAGACGGGCCAACCGCGGTCGAGTATGCGGTGATGCTCGCGATGATCGTCGTGACGTGCATCGGCGCGGTCAACGGGATGGCGAACGCCACCGCGGACAGCTTCGACGACTCCTCGACTGCGATCAATTCCGCCCTGGGCTCCTAGGCCCCCGCAATTGCCCTGTGGGAGACCTTGCGGCCTCGCGCCGTCGGATACCACGGGTCTGGTTTGCAAAGCAGCGATTGAATCGATAAAGTCCAGATCTGCAGTGGTCGATTATACGATCAGAGGTTGGCAAGGTTGCCTGCTTGAGCACGCCCCGGCTGCTCGCACAACCGCCACCACGATCCACAGCGGCTCTTTCAGGTCTGGGATTACCTGCCCCAATCCCCGACGGAAAGGGCCGCTTTTTTTATAGGATCAGCATGGCGTCGCCGTAGCTGTAGAAGCGGTAACGCTCTGCTATCGCCTCGTGGTAGGCGGCCCGGATCAGCTCCGGCCCGCCAAACGTCTGGACCAGCACCAGCAGCGTGGTCGACGGGAAGTGAAAGTTGGTGAGCAGGGCGTCGACCGCCCGGAACTGGTAGGGCGGGCGGATAAACAGGTCCGTTTCGCCGCTCCAGGGCTGCAGCGGCCCGCCCTCGGGCGAGTGGCCCGCAGCGGTCTCCAGCGTCCGCACGGCGGTCGTGCCGACCGAGATCACGCGGCCGCCAGACTCGCGGGTGGCATTGATCTCGGCCGCGGCTGCGGCGGAGAGTTCGCACCACTCGGAGTGCATCTGGTGCTCCTCGATCGAGCCGCCCGAGATCGGGCGGAAGGTCCCCAGCCCAACGTGCAGCGTGAGGGCAGAAAATTCCACCCCACGACTGGCGGTTGACTTGAGCAGCTCCTTGGTGAAGTGCAGCCCCGCGGTTGGCGCCGCCACGGCCCCCGGCCGCTTGGCGAACACCGTCTGGTAGCGGGTGACGTCCTCGTCGACCATCTGGCCGCCGCGGATGTAGTGCGGCAGCGGCACCCGGCCGAGCCTCGTGAGGGCCTCTTCGGTGGGCTCCTCGGGCTGCAGGTGGGCCAGCCACTGCCCTGCCTCGAGGCGTTCGAGCAGCCACAGCTTGCTCGACGGGCGGCCCTCACGGTCGTCGAGGACTACCGACTCGCCCGGCTCCAGCCGGCCCCGGGTCTTGCACACGACGCGCCAGTGGCCCTCTTCGGTGGAACCGAGGTACAGCCCCTGCCAGCGGCCACCCGTTGCGGCCCGCCGTCCAGCAAGCTGCGCTGGGACGACCCGCGTGTCGTTGAGCACCATCCGATCGCCGGGCACCAGCAGCTCCGGGAGGTCGCGCACATGGTGGTGCGATACGGCCTGCTTCTGCCGGTCGATCACCATCAGGCGGGCGTCGGCCCGGTTGCGCAGCGGCTGCTGGGCGATCAGGTCGCGGGGCAGGTCGAACTCGAATAGCAGCGGGTCTTGAGGCATCCAGTAGCAGCGGGTCGTCGGTGTAGTACGGGTTCAGGAACAGACCTCGCATGGTATCGCATCAGGCCCCGGGCCGCGACGCGCACGCTGCTGCGGGCCGGCGGGAAATTTGCGAAAAAAACCTCCGGGGCCGGTGGGGGTTCGTTTCCCGGGGATCAGCTCGATTCTGGTCTGCTGTCGCTGAACAGACGCGCAGACCTGCTGGCGCCGCGTGATGTTGACCGACGAGCAGGGGGTTCTATGTTGTACCGATGGCTCCTCCGGCGGGAGCGCAAGTCCCGCCGCAACGGCCGAACGGCCTGCCGCGGGCGGGGTGATCTGGCCACGTTCACCCCGCCCGCGCGGCCCCGGCCACTTCTCTCGGCACGCCAGGTCCCCCTGTTCTGCTAGCGTCCCGCAGGCGATCATCACGCCTTGCGACAACCGCCGAGAAACGCTACTAACCCACCCCTGCATTGCAGCCCATGTCGACCGTACACGTCCCTGTCTTGCCGACCGAAGTGGTGGACCTGCTGGCGCCCCAGCCAGGCGACATCATCGTCGACGGCACCCTCGGGGGCGGTGGGCACGCCGAGCTGCTAGCAGAGAGGGTAGGACCGGCCGGCCGGGTGATTGGGCTCGACCGCGACCCGGCCGCCGTCGAGCGGGCCGCCGAGCGGCTCGCCGGGCTGCCGGTGGACGCCTACCACGCGAACTACATCGACCTGCCCGAGCTGCTCAAGGAGCTTGAGACGCCGCTTGTGAACGGCGTGCTGCTCGACCTGGGGCTCTCGAGCGACCAACTCGAAGACGACGAACGAGGATTCAGTTTCGACAGCGACGGTCCCCTCGACCTGCGGTTCGACACCAGCCGGGGCGAGCCGGCCCACCGGCTGGTGGCGAGGCTCAGCGCCGAGCACCTGGCCGACCTGATCTACAACTACGGAGAAGAGAAGTTGAGTCGACGGATCGCACGCAAGATCGTCGAGGCCCGACGCCGTGAGCCGGTGCACACGTCGCGTCAGCTAGCGGCGATTATCCGGTCCGCTGTAGGCGGGCGGTACGAGAAGCGGCTCAACCCGGCGACACGGACGTTCCAAGCACTGCGGATCGCCGTCAACGACGAACTCAAGTGCGTCGACGACGCCGTCCGCCGGCTGCCGGATTGCCTGGCCCCCGGCGGACGCATCGCAATCATCAGCTTCCACTCCCTCGAAGACCGACGAGTAAAACAAGCGTTCCGCGCAGACGACCGGCTGCGGCTGATCACCAAGAACGCCGTGCGGCCTGGCGAAGAAGAAACAGCGAACAACCCGCGTGCGAGGAGCTCCCGGCTCCGCGTCGCCGCGCGGGTGGCAACCGACGAATAGCCGAATGATGAACGACAGCCCCAACGCATCGCCCCACCACGAGCGAACAACCATCACCGCACGGACCGTAGGCTGGGCCCTCAGCGCCGCCACGATTGGTTCGCTGCTGCTGGGCCTGATGGTCGTGGAGTACTTCGGAAAGGTCTCCGACCGACCGCCGATAGAGCGAGAGCCGGAGCCCCTGGTGAGCCAGAAGCCGACACTCCCGCCACCGCCTACCAAGCTGCGCTCGATGAGTCGCCGCGGAAGCAGCGAGGCGCCGCAGGAGGGCTTCGAATGGATTGCGCCGGCAGAGGCCGCCCCGGCGTCACCGGACGATTACGGCGCCCGACTCGGCGATGCCGCCACCGCGCCTGGCCTGCACTAAGTACTAGCCGCTACTCCCTGATCGGGGGCAGCAGCTTGAAGGCGTCGGCTTCCGGGCCAGTCTGGACTTCCTGCACCGCCACGCTTTGACTCCGCCGGACCGGTTCGGGGTCGACCGTCGACTGCGGGGCCGAGGCGACCTGCATGCCCACCGCCGGCCCGAGCGACTGCAGCGAAGTCGCCGCGGCTGTCAGGGTCGGATCGATCCGCACGGCGTCTCGGAAGCAGACAGCGGCGGCTTCTACTTCTCCCTTGGCCGCCAGCAGCTGGCCGAGGTTGTACTTCGCGGCGCCGGCCGGGTGTACCGCCGCGAGGTGGCTCTCGGCCGCGGCGGGCTCGCCCAATTCGATCAGCACCTTCGCGATGTTGTTCCGGTAGAGCGTTTTCTCCGGCCGCAGTGAGACGGCCGAGCCTAGCAGTTGGGCCGACTCGGTCAGCCTGCCCTGCCGGGCGCAGCAGAGTGCCAGGTCGTTCAGCAGGGCCGGGTTGCGTGGGGAGGTCGCTAGGGCGCGGCGGTACATCTGCTCGGCCAGGCCGAGCTGCTCGCGGCGGTCTTCGAAGTGGCCGATCTCGCGCAGGGTAGCCGCGTCGTTCGGAGCCTTCTGAAGCGCTTGGCTGAAGCACTGCCGGGCGCCGGCGTAGTCCTGCTGCATCTCCGCGAGCTGCGCCTTAACGACCCAGGCCTTGGGCGAGAGGTCGCCGGTGGGGTTCTGCAGTGAAACGACGCCAGGCTTGGCGGCGCCCTGCACGCGGTCGAGGCCCGACGCCCCGGCCGCCGTGGAGCCGACCCGCGGCGACCACCAAGCCCGTGCGTTCTCCGCCGCAGCGGTTGACGGAGCGACGGCCGACGGTTGCGGGGCAGGCTGGTCATCGCCACGCCACAGCTTCGACCAGAAGCCCTGGCCCGACGGCTGAGCCGGAGCGGCCGCGGAGTGGATCATGCCAGGGGCGGCCAGGCACGACTGGCCCGCCATGGCGACAATGATGGCGGTCGCAAAGTTCTTGACGGGCACGACGGGCCTCCCTGCTGACCGGCTGTTCCGCCGGCTTGTGGCGTTGACGCTACGCGCCACGGAATCCTTTCCGCGGCCTCCACTTGTCGATCGGCGACGGCTGCTACTCGTTCTCTCCGGTGCTGACCGGCAGCGTCGGCACCCGCATGTTCTGGCGGAACTGCGTGTTCACGAAGTCAACCGTCGATGCGGGCCGCCCCTCGGAGACGATGTGCGTTTCCGCGACCCGCGGCGCCTCGCCGTCCTGGGCGATGAGCTCCGCGTACTTGGTGATGGTGTCGATCCGGGTCTTGGTGACCTCCGGGTCGATCGACCGCTCGACGAACATCCGCCGGTAGGCGGGCGGAGCCTGGGTCATGATCCACTGGATCTTGAGTTCGCCGGCCTGGGTGAGCTCGGACGAGTCGGTCTTGAAGTGGTGCTCGGCCATCAGGTTCTGACGCCGCCAGCCGTTGCTGACCATGGCGTTGAAGGGGGAGTGGGCGGTGACCCGGTCCGGGCAGACGTAGGGCGACGGCCAGGGCCGGTTGATGTTGTAGATGTCGTGGCAGTAGTCGAAGGCCGTCTGGGCCGGCCGCGGGGTAGGAGCAGCCCCGCACGACCCGACGCAGCCGGCGCAGTTGTCCCCCCACCAGAAGCCGCTGACGGGGGTGGTGAGCGTTACGCACGCGGCCAGCACGACGCTGCTGAGGCAGAGATTCCGATCCATGGTTCTCGTTTCCGGCTTGAGTCTAGAGTCGACGGCCCGCCTTGAGCGACGCCCATCCGCGGCGTTTGAAGGCGCCGGACCACACCGTGGATATCGACGCGCTCGAAGCGACAACTGCGGAACTTCTAGACGTACCCATGCAACCGCTACGGCTTGCCCAGGCTCCCACCGGGATGCAACGCCAGCAGTGCTGGCGCTAGTTGCCCTGCATCGCCGGGAACATCTCGTTGATCATCGTGATCGCGGCGGGACCCACCAGCACCACGAAGATCGCCGGGAAGATGAAGATCACCAGCGGGAAGATCAGCTTCACCGCGGTCTTGGCCGCCTTCTCTTCGGCCATCTGGCTCCGGCGGGTCCGCATGGAGTCGCTCTGCACGCGGAGCGCCTGCGCCACGCTGGAGCCGAACTTGTCTGCCTGGATCAGGATTGCGGATAGCGCCTTCAGGTCGTCCACGCCGGTCCGCTGACCCAGATCGTGCAGCACGTCGTTGCGGGCGCGGCCCATCTGCAGGTGCAGGTTGCACAGGCCGAACTCTTCCGCAAGCACCGGGTACGACTTGGCCATTTCGTCGCTCACCTTGCGCATCGCCTGGTCCAGGCCAAGACCCGCCTCGACGCACACCACCATCAGGTCGAGCGCGTCGGGCATGCCGTAGAAGATCTGGTCCTGGCGGCTCTTCTTGATGAAGTGCACGACAATGTCCGGCAGGTAGAACATCAGACCGGAGATCGCGACAGTAATCATGCCCGCCTCTTGGGTCAGGCCCTTGATGACCGCCATCGACCCGCCGCCGACAAAAAAGCCGACCACCAGGCAGAGGAACTTCATGCCGAGGAAGACGCTGGTGGCGGTCTCGCCGCGGAAGCCGGCGTGCTGCAGTCGCTGCTTCAGCTTGCCTTCTTCGGCCTCGGTCTTGGGCTGCAGCGGGGCCGCCAGCCTGGGCGACGCCGACTTCAACATCTTGGTCATCGACGAGTCGCGTTGCTTGTCGCCGTGGCGTGTGCGGGGGTCGCTCAACTCCGCCAGACGCTCGGCGGTGCGGGCGTTGCCGCCGCCTCCGAAGAACTCGAAGAGACCCCACATACCGGCCACGACAGCGCCGAAGATGGCGAATTTGGTCAGGAGCGCAGAGCTGATGACGGCGGCGAGCACGAGCATGGCGTTGACTTGGGTTGTCTGTACGGTCGTTGACGTGACGCGGGGCAGGCGCCCGACGTTAGACTCGGATGTTGATAATCTTGCGGATCACGATCGCGCCGAGCAGCTGCATCACCACGCCGCCCACCAGCATCTTCTTGCCGAGTTCGTCAGTGAACAGCAGCATCAGGTAGTCGGGGTTCATCTGGTAGACCGTGGCAAACAGCGTCGGCGGCAGCGCCAGCAGCACGATGCCGGACAGCCGGCCCTCGCCGGTGAGCGCCTGGACCTGGCCCCAGATCTTGAAGCGTTCGCGGATCAGGCGGCCGATCTTGTCGAGGATCTCCGCCAGGTCGCCACCGGTCTGGCGTTGCAGCACGACCGCGGTCACGAAGAACTTGAGGTCGAGGTTCGGCACCCGGTCGGCCAGGTGGTCGAGGGTTTCTTCCATCGGCATGCCGAGGTTCTGCTCCTCGAACGCGCGGCCGAACTCTTTGGCGATCGGCGCGGACATCTCCTGGGCCACCAGGTTCATGCCGGCGCCCAGGCTGTGGCCGGCGCGCAACGCGCGGGCGATGAGCTCGAGCGCTTCGGGGAGCTGGGCGGCAAACTTCTTGAGCCGGCTCTTCCGCTTCATCATCAGCCACAGGAACGGCAGGAAGAGGAAGATCGCCGCCACGATCGGGGCGAACTTGACTGGCAGCCCGGCCAGCGTCGGCAGCACGAAGCCGATCGTCCCGCTCACCACACAGACCAGCAGAAACTTGCTGACCGTGAACGAGACGTCCGCCTGCTCGAACATCATCTTCAGGTTGAGGTACTTGACGAGCGACTTCTCCAGCAGGCCGGCGCCCTCGACCGACACCCGCATCATGTCGCCGGCGACCGAGGCTTCGGCGCCCGCCTTGCCGGCAGACTTCTGGCCCGTCAGGACGCTCAGCCGGTCCTCCATGTCCGCGTCTTTGTCGCCGCGGAGCAGCGCCGACACGGCCGCGACCATCAGGGCCACGCCGCCAAAGACGCTCGCGTATATGATCCAAGGAGACATAAGAGAACCGACTCGTGATTCAGGATTTGCTAGTGGTTGGTCGCTTGCGTTCGGGCGGGTTCAGGCGGCCCCACCGCGGAACGGCCTAGTCGCGCATCATGATCCGTTCGCGGAACGTGCTAGCGGGGAGCCTCACGCCGGCCTGCTCCAGCCGGTCCATGAAGGCGGGCCGGATGCCGGTCGAGATGAAGTGCCCGATGGCGCGGCCGTTCGCGTCGACGCCGTCCTGCACCCATTTGAAGATGTCCTGCATCACGATCGTGTCCTGCTCCATGCCGAGGATCTCCGTGATGTGGGTCACCTTACGCGGACCGCCCTGCAGGCGGTTCGACTGGACAACCAGGTCGACCGCGCTGGCGATCTGCGTCCGCATCGCCTTGGCCGGCATCTCGAAGCCGGCCATCATGATCATGGTCTCCAGACGTGAGATCGCGTCGCGGGGGGTGTTCGCGTGGCAGGTGGTCAGCGAACCCTCGTGGCCCGTGTTCATCGCCTGGAGCATGTCGAGCGTCTCGCCGCCACGACACTCGCCGATGATGATGCGGTCGGGTCGCATACGCAGGCAGTTCTTGACCAGGTCGGTCGCGCTGACGCGGCCCTTGCCCTCGATGTTGGGCGGGCGGGTCTCGAGCCGGACCACGTGCTCCTGCTGCAGCTGCAGCTCGGCCGCGTCCTCGATCGTGACGATGCGGTCGTCGTTCGAGATGAAGCTCGAGAGCGTGTTGAGCAGCGTCGTCTTACCGGAGCCGGTGCCGCCGGAGATGACCAGGTTGAGCTTCGCCTTCATGGCGCCCTCGAGGAGCATCACCATCTCGGGCGTCATCGACTTGTAGTTGAGCAGGTCCTCGAGCTTGAGCGGGTTGGAGCCGAAACGCCGGATCGTCATGCTCGGCCCGTCGAGGGCCAGCGGCGGGATGATGGCGTTCACACGCGAGCCGTCCTGCAGGCGGGCGTCCACCATCGGGCAGACCTCGTCGACGCGGCGGCCGATGCGAGACACGATGCGGTCGATCACCTGCATTAGGTGCTTGTCGTCGCGGAACACGACGGGCGTCTTGACCAGCTTGCCGCTCTTTTCGACAAACACGGTCTTCGGGCCGTTGATCATGATTTCGCTGATCGAGGGGTCCTTCAGCAGCAGCTCGAGCGGGCCGAGGCCGAAGGTCTCGTCGAGCACCTCGTCGATCAGGCGGTCCCGCTCGTTTCGGTTGAGGAACGTGTCCTCGGTGTCGCACAGGTGCTCCACCACCATGCGGATCTCGCGGCGCAGGACGTCGCCCTCAAGCTCGCCCACCCGCGACAGGTCGAGCTTGTCGACCAGCTTGGTGTGGATGCGGCGCTTGATGTTCTCGAACTCGGCTTCTTTTTCTTTGGCGGAAAGCGAGGCCGGTCCTGTCGCGATCTTGGTCATGGCGGTGTGCGTTGGCGTGGGGGAATGCGTGACCTTGGGCCCGCGTCAGCGCAACGTGGGCTCCTGCCAAACCATAGCTCAGCGGGCGCGGCGTGTTAGAAAAGAAACAACCTAGGTGCGGTTGCGAGGGTCGCGCGGCTCGCAGCGGAGCCGCGGGGAGGGCGGGCGCCGCTACTCGGCACTCTGGGCGGCGGCCTCGGGGGCCTTGGCGCCCTTGCCCCACAAGCCGAGCCAGTTGCGGCCCTTGCCGGCCAGCTCGGCGGGCGCGACCGACGACTGCTTGCCGGTAAGGCTGTCTGCCAGCTGGCTGATCGACGACGTGATCGCGGCCTTCGGGGCCTGCTCGATCAGCGGCACGCCGTTGTTGCGCACCTCGATCATGGTCTTGTAGTCGTTGGGCAGCTGCCAGTAGATCTCGCGGCCGAGGGTCTCCTGAGCCTTCTTGATGCTGATCGACGCCCCGCCCTGCCCGACGCGGTTCACGACGATCTTGATCTTTTCGTTGAGGCCGCCCATCTGCTCGAACGACATCAGCAGCCGCACCACGTTCCGCAGGCAAGGCAGGTCGAGCTGGGTCACCATCAGGACGTTGTCGGCCTGCTCCATGGCAAGCAGGTCGAGCGACTGGAAGCTCTTCGACGCGTCGATAATGAGGTGCGAGAAGGTCGCCTTGAGCAGGCCGATCACCCGCGTCAGGTCGTCGGTGGTGACGAGCTGCGAGTCCTCCAGCTGCACCGGGCGCGGCAGCAGGTAGAGGTTGGTCGAGTGCTTGGTCAGCGACCGCTTCAGCAGGGTGAAGTCGAGCCGCGTGATGTTCTGGGCGACGTCCGTGAGCGTGTACTCGGGGATCGAGTCGAGGAACACGTCGGCGTCGCCGAGCGCCAGGTCGAGGTCGAGCAGCACGACGCTGTTGCTCGGGTCCGAGGCGAGCTGGCAGCCGAGGTTCACGGCCAGGCTGGTAGCGCCGACGCCGCCGGTGGCGCCGGCGACAACTGTCACCTGGCACCCGCGGTTTTTGCCGTCGACCGCTCCAAACTTGGTCCGCGACACACGCTGCAGCGCCGACGCCAGGTCCTCGGGCTTGATCGGGTTCGGCAGGAACTCCTTCGCCCCCGCCCGCATGGTCCGCAGGATCAGGTTGCCGTCGGTTGAGCTGCTGGAGACCAGCAGCGATACCGACGGCTTGGCGTGGGCGAGCTCCTCGACCAACCGCACCGCCTCGTCGGGGTCGCCGTCGATGGCGATGAACCCGACGTCCGGGTTGGTCTGCTCGAGGACGTCCTTGAAGAACGCGTAGCGCGAGCACTCCGCCTCGAGCCAAACCGTCTCGAGTCCCATGAGCGTTGATTTCAACGACTCACGGGTAGCGTCGTTGGGGTCGACGATGGCAAGGCGGAGGACGTTGGACATGGGGTGCGTTCCGATCAACGCCGGGTTTCACCGGGCGCGTGGCTGCTGGTATAGAGTGTGCTACTCGAAGGTAGCTCACTTATTCCAGGTCGTAGCCCACGGGTCCGATAAGTCCCCCGGTTCCCGGCTGCGGTGCGGCCCCCCCCTGCTGGGTTTGCGGGTTGAACGGCTCGGACGGCTGGCGCCGGTACTGCGGCGGCCGGGACGCGGTGTAGTGCTGCGTCGGACGCTGGCTCAGGTGCGACATAGCGCGGCCGCTGCGGTCGATCTCCGGGCCCTGGACCCGGTCCACCGGGGCCGACGCCCCCGCGTCTGGCGGCAGCACAAGCTCGCCGTGGCGGCCCGCCGGCATCGGGGCCGGCAAATCGACCGGGGTCGGCTCCAGTCCCTCGGCATAAGGAACCTCTTCGTACCCCTGCGGGTAGCCCGTCTGACCGGCGCTGTCGTACTCGCCAGCATAACCGTACTGGCCGGCGTAACCGGTGGGCGGCATGTCGAAGCCGCTTCCGCAGGACCCGTCGCTGCACTGGCCGTTCAGGCAACCGGCGCTGCCGCTCGGGCAGCAAGGCACCTGTCCGTGAGAGGGGACGCAGGGGTAGCCGCCGCACGTGCCGCATGGGTTCGGCACCTCCATCTGGCCCTCGCAATAGAGTTCCCTGTTGTCCGGCACGATGGTCCCGGACCCCGGGTAGCACTGCGGGACCTGATGCGGGTCGAGGGCGTCGACAAACTCAGGCGTGGCGAGCACCAGCAGTTCGAACTCCTCAGTCTCGTTGCGGGTGGATCGGAACGGCACGCCGAAGAAGGGAATGTCCGCCAGGATCGGCAGGCCGGTCTTCACGCCCTGGGTGCGTTGCTGGATCAGACCCGCCAGCGCGAAGGTCTGGCCGGCCCTGAGCTCGACCGCCGTGTCGACCTCTCGCACCTTCAGGGCGGGCACCTGCTCGCCGTTGAGGATGATGCCGTTGGCGTAGTCGAGGTCGCTGATCCGGGGACGGACTTCCAGGCGGATGTTGCCGTTGCCCAGCACGATCGGCAGGAAGTCGACCTGGGTGCCGTAGGGCTTGAACTCGATGCTCGACGTGCCGAGGCTCTGCGGGACAAGGATCGGGATCTCGCCGCCCTCGTTGAAGCTCGCCGGGCGGCCGCTGACAGCCACCACGTTCGGCTCCGCCATGATCTTCGCGACGTTGTTCTCCTGCAGCGCCCGCATGAACACGTGGAAGCTACTGTTCCCGTTCACGACGCCGTAGGCGAAGGTGTCGGTGCCGGTGAGTTCGGCTCCAAGCGAGCTGCCGGCGGCGTTGGCCGTCGTCTGGATGATGTCGCTCACCGAGCTGATCACCGATCCGCCGCCGTTGCCGAAGTAGGTCCAGTCGACGCCCAGCTGGCGCAGCTTTGTGCGCGACACCTCGAATACCTTGACCTTCAGCAGCACCTGCTGCACCCCGCCCACGCTCATGTTGTTGATGATCTTGGGCGAGTAGTCCTGGGCCAATTCGACGATCGGCGTGACGTAATCGGGGCGGTCGATAAAGCCGGCCAGCACCAGCGAGTTGCTGTAGCGGTAGACCCGCACCGAAGAGTTGGGGAACTGCGTCTTGAGGGCGTGCTCCAGCTCGCGGACGTCGCCGTAGATGAAGACGTCCACCGTGTGGATGTTGCCCTCTTCGTCCCACAGGTTGACCGCGGTGACGCCGGCCTTCTTGGCCGAGACCTGGATCTGGGTCGCGCTGAGCGCCGTTACCGACAGCAGCTCGGGGTTGTTGACCTGCACGCGGGGGATGCGGGTCTCGAGCGTCAGGATCCGACTCGTGTTGGTCGTGATCTCCAGCTTGTCGTTCGTGCCGCTGACCTTGCGGATCAGCGACGCGTCCTGCTGGATTACCTGTGCCGGGGCGCCGCCGGCCAAGAGCAGGGCCGTGACGATCGCCAGGATCGGGTTGCGCGGGCGCACTTTGGTAGCGGGCGTTGCTTCGTACATCCTTGTACTTCCTTTTGTAGCGCCGCCCTACAGGACGGCGCTGCCGCCGCGGGGGCTGGCTGCGATCAGCAGCAGGCCCCGTTGGCTCCCCCCAAAATTGGATCTGACCGGTCGTTCCCTCGGCCGGTCAAGCAGGTATTCGCGTCGCTACTCTCCGTCGAACTCGATCGGAAAGTCTTCCATCGAAGGGGCGTCATCGGCGGCCGACGACGCTCCCCCCGACCCCGATCCGCCGGAGTCGGACGAGTTACGCTTGTCGTTGTAATCGCGGAGCGGCTTGCCGGTGTTCGCGTCGAAGTACTCGACGGAAACCTCGTCGGCCATCACGATCTCGATTTCAAACGGCGGCCGCTCCTTGGCGGTCCGCTTCATCATGCTCAGGACGCCGCCCAAGAAGCTCCCCTTCGGCCCCTCCTCGACGGCGGTCTCGTCGCGGGCCTGCTCCTTCTCACGGTCGTTCTTCTCGACGGCGCCGTCGAACAGCTGGTCGAAGTTGATCGCCGAGTCCATTGCAAGCCCCTCGTCGTTGGGGTTGCGAGGGATCAGCGACAACTCGCCGATGTGCTGGGCGAAGTCGATCTTGGTGGCCTGCTCAGGCGTAACCAACAGCGAAACCGTCTTCGGAATGGTGCGGGCCTCGCCGTCGCCGGACCGCTGAACGGCCTGCTCGATGGCGAACACGCGGATGTTCTGCAGGAAAATCTTAGTGGCCGCTTCGCTGATGCCGTTGCGGGGGTCGGCCCGCACAAACAGCTGGATGTCGACCCGGTCGCCAGGGCTCAGCAGGCCCGCCGCGCTCTTCTCGGCGTCCACGCTGATCGTGGAGAGCCGCATGTTGGGCGGCACCGAGCTGAGCGGGTCGGCCTGCTCGCCCTGGGCGAGCAGCTTAGCGTCCAGAATCGGCTCGCCGGCGATGATGTTGGTCCGCGGGCGGCGGCCTTCGAGGTCCTCGAGCGACGTCAGTGCGCCGGGCGGGACCTTGTCCTTCGGCCACTCCTGCAACGAGATCATCGTCGCGTCGATGGGGTCGCCCAGGTTGATGTTGTGCAGCGCGACATAGATCGAGGTGGTCTCGACCGAGGGCCCGCGGGACTTGTTGCCTTCCATCACCTGGCTGATGCCAATGGATGCAACCAGGCCACAGCCGAGCGCAAGCGCAAGAAGTATGAGAGATTTAGGTCGCATGACACCCCCCGGGCAGTCGCTAATGACGCTCGATGACGCGGCTGGCGCCGCGGCTCGAGGCGGTGAGTACCGGTGACGGCACGGCGGTAATAACCACCGCCATCGGGCCTCAACGGTTTCTTCGGCAGGACCGGTGCAGCCGGTCCAGTTAATTTAGGCGGCCCACTGCGGTCACCCCGCAACTGGCGTTGGGCGCCCCGCTAGCGGGGCGCCCTCGGCCGGTTGAATCAAATCGTACGCGTCGCTCGGAGACCCGGATCAGACAAGCATCCCGGCCCAGCCAAAGTAGGCGATGGTGCCGATCGCGATTGGGATCCCGTAGGGCAGGAGCATCATCCGCGGCTTGCGTTCAGCGGCGATCTCGGCGAGCTTCTCTGGGTTCTTCACGCTGAGGATCTCGTTCCAGATCATCCAGAACTGACCGTGGTGCTTGTCCCAACGCTTGTTGGTCAGCACCATGCCGACGGCGATCACGCCACCCACCACGGCCGAAACCGCGAATGAGTAGAGCGTCACGGTGCCCCAGACCCAGGCGCCGATGCCGGCCATCAGCTTGACGTCGCCGGCGCCCATGCCGCCGATCGCGTAGGCCGGCAGCAGCAGGGCCAGGCCGACCGCGGTGCCGATCAGGCTGTAGACCAGGCCCTCCCAGCCGGGGTACGGGCTGAGCGTGGCGCTCCACACCCAGCCGCTGATGATCATCGGGAAGGTAATCCAGTTGGGCACCTTGAGCTGCATGCCATCGATGACAGCGGCGACGACCAGGGTGACCGTGACAAACCAGACCGGCCAATTGGCGACCACCGCCTCGGCGAGTTGTGAAGCATCAAACATGGCGCAGATTCCGTCTTCAGCGTGTAAGTTGTTGTTCGTGTACCTAGGGCGACCGCTCTGCCGCCGCCGCTGCGCAAAGGTAGCACGCGATCCTCCGAGGCAACCCACCGAGCACCCTGATTGCCCAACCTTCCCTACCCGACTCTCGCGACCCTGACGGTTGGCGGGAGGCTGCGGGTCGGAACGGTTGTGCCGGCGCCGGCGGCGGGCGTAAAAAAACCCCTCGCCCGTGGACACGGGCGAGGGGAATAACTTGCTCGGGCAAACAAGTAGGGCGATAGCCGTTAGCTACCAAGCTGGGTCGCTACGCTGTTGAACGTAGTGTTGGCGTTGGTGCCGATCGACTGGATGGCCGTCAAGCAGACGATGACGATGAGTGCGAGCATAACCGCATACTCAACCGCCGTGGGGCCATCTTCCGACTTGAGGAACTTCTGGACCTTGGTTGCGAACTTCTTCATAGTAGCTTCCTCCGGATTCGCGGGCCGACCGTGTGGTCATGCCCTACTTGTTGACGGGAGTTTCAAGGCTCCCGGTGGATGAACCTGCCGTCAGCTCCACGGCCGGTTGGCCGTGGTGAGCTCACCAGATGCTGGCGGCGAAGTCCTAAAAATTTAACGATCCTGCGTAGTCACCCTGCGCGAGGCGTTTCCTTACTACAACCAATCGCGGAAACGATTTGGTCGCAACTTCCATCGGCAGCCAGGCTGCCAGCAAGCGTTGCTCACTGGCCCTTAGCTTTGCGTCCCGGACTCGCGTCCGGTTTGCCCTTCTCGTGGACGAAGACGCTGGCAAGCTCGAAGTCGGTGGGCGTGGGCCACACGGGCTCACGTGAAAAGGTAGGTTTGATAAGCGGTGGGAAGAGTTAGCGTCAGGAGATTTTTTGGTTCGGCGTGTCGGCCGTTTCCTCTGACACTTGAAACCTATGTCAGTTTCTTCCGGAGTCAAACAAACCGCCCAAAAATTTCCCATCCCGCAAATAACCCCGGGATTTGGGCACTTTCCCGCAGCTTTTCCCCCGCCCCACAGGTCTGCCTGGACGAAATAGAAGCCATGAGCTGGACCGCAGACCTTACAGAACGCGTCGTGAAGGCGATCCCCGGCGGGTACGCGGCGGGCGGCCCGGTCGCCTCCGAGCCGATGGCCTGGGCGGCCGTCTGCCTGGCGGAGCGGGGTCGCGTCAGGGAGGCCCGGCTTGCCGGCGACTGGCTGGCAAAAACCCAAGCACGCGACGGTTCGGTCGGCGTGACCGGCCAGGAGCCGACGCCCGCCTGGCCAACCGGCCTGGCGATGCTAGCTTGGCGGTCGGTCGAAGCGGTCCTCCACAAGGCGGTCTACCAGGACAACATCCGACGCGCCGCCGACTGGGCGTTGGCGGCCGAAGGCCGCACGGTTGAACGGAAACGCCAGATCGGCCACGACACGACCATCGTCGGCTGGTCGTGGGCGGCCGACACCCACTCCTGGCTCGAGCCGACCGCCTTCTTTGTGAAAGCCCTGACCCGCATTGGCTACGGAGACCACCCCCGCGTGCAGGACGGCGTGCGGCTGCTCGTCGACCGACTGCTGCCGGCCGGCGGTGCGAACTACGGCAACACGATTGTCCTCGGCCAGGAACTGCTGGCGCACGTCCAACCGACCGGCATCGCCCTGTGGGCGTTGGCCGAGACCCCGGCCCAGAGCCCGCTGATTGAGAAGGCGATCGAGTTCCTTGACGCCAGCGTCTCGGCCGACACGACGACCGCCTCGCTCAGCTACGCCGTGCTGGGGCTGACCGCGCAGGGCCGCCGCCCCGCGGCGGCCGACGCCTGGCTGCACGCGGCCTGCGACCGCGAGCTGTCACGCGCGACCAACCTCTACAAGCTGGCGCTCCTCGCGAACGCCAGCCCCGCAAGCACCACGTAAACCGCCTGCCATGTCCGCCCACGACAAGAGCTTGATCGATCGCCGCTCGCTCCTCGGCCTCGGCGGCCTGGCCGCCGCCGGTCTGGTCGCCGTGCCCGCCATCGAGAAGATGCGGAAGAGCCAATCCCCGGTGTTCATCGCCAAGGGCAAGACCTACCAGAGCGATCTCGCGGCGACGATCCGAGACGGCCTGCTGGCCTGCGACGTGCAGGCCGGCTCGTTCAAGGGCAAGCGGGTGTTGCTGAAGCCCAACCTGGTCGAGCCAACCCGCAAGTCGCCCCACATGACGACCCACCCGGCGATGATTGTCGCGGCGGCTGAGGTGTTCCGCGGCTGGGGCGCCGAGGTCAGCGTCGGCGAGGCGCCCGGCCATGTCCGCGACACCGAGATGGCCCTGGTCGAATCGGGCGTCGGCGAGGCCCTGAGCGACGGCGGGCTGAAGTTCGCCGACCTGAACTACGAGGAGGTCGGCTGGCGCCGCAACCGAGGCAAGTACAGCGGGCTTAAGGGGATCTACCTGCCCAGGTCGGTGCTCGAGGCCGACGTGGTGGTCTCGATGCCGAAGATGAAGACGCACCACTGGGTCGGCGTGACCTGCGGCATGAAAAACATGTACGGCGTGATGCCCGGCATCAAGTACGGCTGGCCCAAGAACGTCCTGCACCACAACGGCATCCCCCAGACCGTGGCCGACATCAACGCCACGATGACGCGGACCATGACCATCGTCGACGGCATTGACTGCATGGAGGGCGACGGCCCCATCCTCGGCACGATGAAGCACATGGGCCTGGTGGTGGTCGGGGCCAACCTGCCGGCGGTCGACGCCACGGTTGCGAGGATTATGGGGCTCGACCCTACGAAGATCGAGTACCTGCAGCTCGCCTCGCACTACCTCGGGGCCATCGACGACGACTACCTGGTTCAGCGCGGCGAGAACTGGCGGGAACTGGTGTCGCCGTTCCACATCCTCGACGAGTCGCACCTGCAGAAGCTCCGCGCGACGCCCGAAGGCGACCTGGTTTCGTAGCGCGTCAATGCGGCCGATAGGATGCGGCCCAAGTTGGTTTGCTTACTCCCCCACGCCGGGGTCGGCCTCGTCTTCGAGGTCCAGCACGTTGCGCCGCGGGGCGAACGCCCTCCCCTGCCGCAATTCCAGGCCCTGCTCCGCGATCGCCTCGGCAACCCAGCCGCACGCGTCGACCTCATCGCGGGTCGCCCAGCTCGCGTCCGCCGCCAGCAGGCTTGCGCCGCAGTGCGGGCAGGGCAGGTCGTCGCCGGCTAACGGCTGCGGCGGCTGGGTCAGGTTTGCGTCCGGCCAGACGGAGTCGCACTCGTCGCACAGGACCACGATCTGGTTGCACCCGCCGCACTTGCGCAGCCCGAGCGGGCCGGTCGAGCAGACGCGGCACTCGCCAATGAAGCACATCGGCTCCGGTGAATCGCCCATGCCGCTATCCTTCGCTAGGGTATTAAGGGGTAGGACGTAATCAGCTTGCGCCCGACCAGGACCATCTGCAGGTGATGGGCGGCGGGGTGGCCGCGACGCTCGCCGCTCTGTCCCCCGACATAGCCGATACGACGCCCCATATCGACGACATAGATTGTGCGGTCGCCCTCCTGGCGTTTGCGAGTGTGGTCGCCGTCCAGCGCCATGCGGTACGCCTCGTCGACGAGGTCGACAATCGTCTGCACGTCGTCGCTGTCGAAGACCCCGTGCTGCCCGGGCCGGTCGGGGTCGTCCTCGGCGTGCGCCATCAGGTGCCGCAGGTGGTGCCCATGCTGGGTGCCCCGGGAGTAGGTCAGCCCCGCCGGCGAGGTGTAGGTCTCGCGGTCGCTGCGGATCAGGTCTTCAACGCTCGAGCCACCCGACTTCGGGCCGCCGGACCGCGAGGCCTCTCCCTGGCGATTGGGGGTGGGCGGCGCCTTGCCGCCGCCCGACGGATTCCCGTCCCGTTCCGCTGCCGGGCCGCCCGACGGGTAGGCGTGAACCCCGGGAAGATCGACTCCCCAGGAGGCCTCGAGCGTGGGCTCTAAGAACAGGTAGCCACCGATCAGCAAGCACCCGACCAGCAGCAGCGGTGTCGGCGCCCTGCCCTTGCCCGTGCTGAGCATCCGCTGCAGCACGCGGGCGATTGATTCGATCTCACGGCTCATGGGCGTTGCGGGTTCCTCTTGGTAGTCGTCTGGCCCGGGCAAGGCGTGCTGGCGCCAGCACAATTATCGTCGATCCCAGCGGGTGTGTCGATGCTGCCGACATCGGGCTGGAGGCCCCATGTCGCATCTTCCGATGCAATCGATACGAACGCCGCCCGCGCGACGCCCGCGTACTAGCACGCCTTGGCCTTACCGCCCCGAGACAGGAATCGAACCAATGAAACGCCTGCTGCGAGTCGCCTGCTGGGCCGTCGCCCTCCTGCCAGCCCTCAGCAGTGGGCGTGACATCTACGTCAACAACCTGGCCGGCGACGACCGCCTGTCGGGGCTGAACCAGGAGCTGTCGGGCGACCACGGCCCGGTCGCCAGCATCTGCCGGGCTCTGAAGATCGCGGCTGCGGGCGACCACGTGATTGTCGCCAACACGGGCGAGCTTTACCGCGAGCAACTCTCCGTGTTCGGGTGCAACCTGCGCGGGTATGAGGACCGCCCGCTCACCATCTCCGGCAATGGGGCGACCCTCGATGGGACCGTGATGGCCGCCGACGGTTCCTGGCGGCACGTCGACGGCGACGTGTTCGCGATGTCGCCGCGGCGGCTGACCTTCCAACAGCTCTTTAAGGCCGGGTCGCCGCTGGCGCGGGTGCGGGTCGCGTCCGCGACCGACGCCGATCAAGCCCTGCAGCCGCTGCAGTGGGCCATGACCCAGAACGAGATCCTGCTGCGTGTTGACCGAGGCCGGCTTCCCGAGCAATACGAACTCCGCCACGCCGGCATGCAGACCGGCATCACGCTCTACAACACCCGCCATGTCGTGGTGGAGGACTTCGTCGTCCAGGGCTTCCAGCAGGACGGCGTCAACGCGCACACGCTGGTCAACGACTGCGTGCTCCGCCGGATCGAGTGCCGCGCAAACGGCCGCAGCGGCCTCAGCGTCGGCGGGGCGTCCCGCGTGCTGGTCGAAGAGTCGGGCTTCTACGACAACGGCCGTGCCCAGGTGCGGGTCGAGGGGCACGCGAAGCTGACCCTCGACGGCTGCGAACTCGACGACGACCAGGACGCGGCGCCGTACCTGCTGCAACGAGGCGACCTCACCATCGACGGCGAGCGTCTACAGAGTCGGTAGTCCGATCACGGCGGCAATCAGGCCGCTTCCGGCTGTGATTCGACCTCGGCCAAGGTGCGTTTGACGAGCGCCTGGTGCGTGAGGTAGTAGGGCGCCGTGATGCAGGCGACGCACACGGTAACCAGCCGGTACCCAAAGGCGACGAACGAGCCGTTCCCAAAGCCGGCGCCAAACCACTGGTAGAAGTAGTCGAGCGTCCCCTCAACCGCGCCGAGTCCGGCGGGGAAGATCGGGATCGAACCCGACAAACACGCGAACGGCACCATGAAGGCGTGCGCCAGCCAGCCCGGAGATTCGAGCGGCAGCCCCTTGGCGACCAGGTAGTAGCAGCTCACCAGCACCAAGTGCCCGACCACGCACATCCCCAGGGCCATAAACAGGTAGCGCGCCCCCGCGCGGTAGTCGGACCAGCACCAGAGGCTCTGCGAGAGCACACCGCCGACCAGGGGCAGCCGCTGGACCCTCGAGATCAGGGCCGGCGAAACCACCCCAGGCGCCAGCAGGACCGCCAATACCAACGGGGCCCCAACCGCCACCCCCACGGCTATCCAGCCTGCAACCTGAGCGTCCATCGGGAGCGGCGGGCCAAATCTCCGCACGAACAAAAACCCGAAGGCGGCGAACCCCAGCAGCGACACCAGCGCCAACGCCCGATCGACCACCACGGTCGTGATGGCGGCGGTGCGGCGTCCCGGCCGGTCTCGTGCGAGAACGGCCGCTTTGAACAGGTCGCCGCCGACCGAGCCGGGGCTAACAAAATTCAGGGTGAAGCCAAGCGAGCCAAGCCGCAGCGCCTCGCCGACCGACAGCGGGACCCCGGCCGCCAGCGCGACGATCCGCCACCGCAGGAACGACAACGCGGTCGTGAAGCAGGCCCCTAAAAACGCCAGCAGCAGCATACCCCAGCGCTTTTCACCGGCGACTAGCTCGTGAAACTTGTCATTCTGTTGAGCGTGCCAGGCGAGCCAGCCGATAATCAGACCACCCACCAGCAGTTTCACCACGGTGAGGGCGTGTCGGAGCGCTAAAGACCGTTTTTGAGGCATTGGCGAGCAGGCGTTGACAGTCGGCGGAAAGCCTGATTTACTGGTGGTCTGGGTTGGGGGTTCGCCCCCAGGCCATCGTGTCCCCGCATCATTGGGGAACCACGAAAACCCGGGGGATTAGCTCAGTTGGGAGAGCGTTTGGCTGGCAGCCAAAAGGTCAGCGGTTCGAGCCCGCTATCCTCCACTCACCCCGCCGCGTTGCAAATCGGCTTGTTGCACGACGGCCCGTTACCAGTGGGGCCCGTTATCAGCGGCTTGCTTCCACTGGTGCTCCTGTTAGCAGCTCCATCAGCCCTTGCCATGCAAGGGCTTTTTTTGTGGCCCACACCTGTCGCGGTCCCGCCCCCTTCGGCCGCGCTAGCCGCCAGTCGCGGACCACCACCACGTTGGCTGCCATAGTGTAGCCCACAGCCGCCCCGCCGCCGTGCCCCTACCATCCGCAGAAGCCTCACCGCCCGACCCCCTGACCTCCACCGGCCTGCACTGGCGGTTGTCGGTCATGATGGCGCTGCAGTGGGCCACGATCGGCGCCTGGACGGCCACCCTGGCCACGTACATCGGCGCCAACACCCAGCCCCTGGGCGACGCGATCTTCGGGGCCTCGTTTGTGGGAGACATCGGCGCCGCGGCGGCGTTCGGAGCCTTGTTCTCTCCCGTGCTGTGCGGGATTCTGGTCGACCGCTGGTTCAACATCGAGCACGTTCTCTCGGCGCTGAACATCCTTGCATGCGGGCTGCTGATCGCGATGTCGTTCGCGGATCAACAGGGCCTGTTCTTCATGATCTCGGTCGCGTACTACCTGGTCTACGCGCCGACCGGCGCCCTGTGCAGCAGCATCGCGCTCCGCAGGCTGCCGAACTCCGCCCGCGATTTCCCCCGCGTCCGCGCGATGGGAACCGTCGGCTACATTGTGTCCGCCAGCCTGGTCGGGCTGTGGCCGCTGCTGACCGGGCACAGCATCGAGGCGACCGTGGTCCCGATGTGGATCGGCGGGGTCGTGCACGCCGCCTACGCGGTCTACGCGCTGACGCTCCCCCTGACGCCGCCGGAGGAGACCGAGTCCGGTGGTCAGTTCAGCGGCGTGCAGAAGTTGTGGCGTAGTCGCGGGGTGCTGCTCTTTCTGGGCTTCTCGGTGCTGGCGGCGATCCCGTTCCGCGGCTACGAGTCGTTTATCAACCTCTACCTGAATCAGAACGACTACACGTTTCCGGCCTGGGTGCAAACCTTCGCCCAGTACTCCGAGGTGCTGGTGATGGTGGCCATCCCACTGCTCACCGCCCGCTTCAGCCTCAAGAGCCTGCTGCTGGTCGGCGTGCTGGCCTGGGCGGCCAGGTTCGCCCTGCTGGCGTTCTCTAACGGAGCCGCCTACCCGTGGATGACCTACACCGCGATCATGCTGCACGGCTTCAGCTTCGTGCTGGTGTTCATCCTCGGCCAGCTCTACATCGACCGCCTGGCGCCGGCCGGCGCTAGGGCTTCGGCCCAGGGCATGCACGTGCTGGCCGTGTTCGGCATCGGCACGCTGATTGGTTCGCGCCTGACAGGCTGGGCGCAGTCGGTTTGGCTGACCCCGCTGGGCGTCGATCCCCCGCCCTACGAGTGGCAGAAGTTCTGGCTGCTGCAGTGCGGCGTGAGCCTGGCCGCCGCCGCTATGTTCGCAATCTTCTTTATCGAGACGCCCCTCACCACCGGCGACGCATCCGCCAGCCCCCAACCGCCCGAGCCCGGCCCGGAAGAACTCGCCGAGGCCGAGGCCCACAACCCCACCGCGTAGCCCCCGCCCCACCCCGGATCCGGCGCCGGGGTTTTGTTCCATTTTCGTTGTGTCCAAAGAGTTGTGTCCAAAAACACGAGCGGAGGGGACAAAACTCGGTCCAATCTCTCTGCCCGGATCGCGTTTCACGCTGGTATCACAGCGTTAGGGCGCCCGAGACCGTGCGGCCCCGGGGGGTTTTGTCCGCTAGGTCGCCACGTTTTGTCTCCTGCATCGGTGAGCAGCCGCCAAGACCCAGCCCCAACATCCCCCCCACCAACCGCGCAGCAGCTTCCCCAGCCCACGGCGCCAGCCGTGGGACAAACCGGGGGAAACGGCGTACTTGCACGCCCCCCATTAAACCGCGCCAGGTGGCCTCATTTCTACAAGAATCACCTGCCCACTAGCTCCACAGCTTCCGGTCCAGCATCCGGTAGTTCACCGCCTCGCTGATGTGCTCGGCGCCGATTGTTGCGTCCCCCGCTAGGTCGGCGATGGTTCTCGCCACCCGCAGAACCTTGTCGTGCGCCCGGGCCGACAGGCCGAGGTGGTGCACGCTCTCCCGCAGCAATTCCGCGCCCCGGGCTTCGAGCCCACAGTAGCGGCGGACCTCCTGCGGGCTCATCGTGGCGTTCGTCACAGCCGCGGTCCCCTCGAACCGCCGCATCTGCACGCGACGCGCCTCGGCAACCTGGTCGCGCATCGACGCGCTGCTGGTGCCCTCCACACTCGACGAGAGCTCCTGGTACTCGACCGCTGGCACCTCGATGTGCAAATCGATGCGGTCGAGCAGCGGGCCGGAGATCTTGCTCATATAGCGTTCGACCTGCATCACCGAGCAGTGGCACTCGCGTCGCGGGTCGTTGCGGTAGCCGCAGGGGCACGGGTTGAGCGAGGCAATCAGCATGAAATCTGCCGGGAAGCGGTTGCTGGCCAGCGCCCGGCTGATCGTGACGTGCCCGTCTTCGAGCGGCTGGCGCAGCACCTCCAGAGTCTGCCGGTTGAACTCCGGCAGCTCGTCCAGGAACAGCACGCCGTGGTGCGCGAGGCTGATCTCGCCGGGCGAGGGGGTCGAGCCCCCTCCGACCAAGCCGGCGTTGCTGATCGTGTGGTGCGGCGCCCGGAACGGCCGCTGGGCCATCAACGCCTGCCCCTCCTCCAGCCGGCCGACCGCGCTGTAGATCCTGGTGGTGTCGATCGACTCGTCGGCCGACAGGTCGGGCAGGATTGTCGGCGCCCGCTTGGCGAGCATCGTCTTGCCCGACCCAGGTGGCCCGAGCATCAGCAAATTGTGGTTGCCGGCCGCGGCGATGGTCATCGCCCGCTTGGCCATCTCCTGGCCGCGGACATCGGCGAAGTCGACGCTGTAGCCGCCGTGCACGGCGAACAGCTCGTCGACGCGGCACGGCTGGGGCTCGATGTCGATCTGCCCCGCAAAGAACCCGGCCGCCTGCGCCAGGCTCTCAACGGCGATCACCTCCAAGCCCTTCACAACCGCCGCCTCCGGAGCGTTCTGGTGCGGCACCACCAGCCCCCGCACGCCAGTCTGCCGCGAGGCCGCCAGCGCCATCGACAACGCCCCCTTCACCGGCCGCGTTGCGCCGTCGAGCGCCAACTCACCGACCACGGCGTAATCCCGCAGCCGCTCGGGCGGCACCTGACCGCTGCCCGCCAGCACGCCCAGCCCAATTGGCAGGTCGAACGAAGCGGCCTGCTTGGGAAGCTCGGCAGGGGCGAGGTTGATCACAATCCGATCGTGCGGCCGGACGAAGCCGCTGTTCACCATCGCCCGCTCGATGCGGTGCGTGCTCTCACGGACCGCGGCCTCGGGGAGTCCTACGAGGATCGTCTTGGGGACGGCGCCGGGCGAGACGTCCACCTCGGCCACGACCGGCAGGGCGTCAATTCCTAGCAGGCTGTAGGTGTGCAACTTGGCAAGCATGTTCTGGCCCTCCGGGGATACTGTACACGCGGACAGTATGCCGCGACCGGGCGGGCGATGCAAGCAGTTTTCTCGTAGAAACCGCAACCCACCGTGCGTGCCCCCGGGCACGCCCCCTGTTGTAGCCTCTATACTGGGTCCATCTCGAGTTGAGTTGCTCCTCTCCGCCTCGCCACCTGAGCGTGCTTAATGATCTTGCGATTTCTCGTTCCCGGCCTGCTGCTGACCGTGGCATTCTGGTCCTGCCTGCCGAGCTCCGCGGCTGCCGAGGGCTCTGGCGCCAAGCGCCCCAACATCGTGTTCATCATGGCCGACGACCTCGGCTTCGCGGACCTCGGCTGCTACGGGCAGCGAGTGATCCAAACGCCCTGCATCGACCGGCTGGCTGCAGAGGGCATGCGGTTCAGCCAGTGCTACGCGGGTTCGACCGTCTGCGCCCCGTCGCGCAGCGTGCTAATGACTGGGCTGCACACCGGGCACACCACCGTGCGGGGCAACAACGGCCTCGGGGGGGTAGTCGGTCTGGGCGGCGCGAAGGGCCGCGTCCCGCTGCGGGAAGACGATGTCACGGTGGCTCAGGTCTTGAAACAGGCGGGCTACGCCACCGGGATGGCGGGCAAGTGGGGCCTCGGCGAGCCCAACACCTCCGGCGAGCCCGGCAGGCAGGGGTTCGACGAGTTCTTCGGCTACCTCAACCAGCGCCGCGCCCACCACTACTACCCCGACTTCCTCTGGCACAACCAGCGGCGGGTCGAGTTGCCGGGCAACGCCGGGGGTCGGCAGCAAGCGTACTCACACGCCCTGATCATGGACCACGCGCTGCGGTTCATCCGCCAGCACCAGCACGGGCCGTTCTTCCTGTACCTGCCGATCTGCCTGCCCCACGACGAGTACGAGGTTCCCTCAACCGATCCCTACCACAATCCAGCCTGGACCGAGACCGAGCGGGCGTACGCGGCTATGGTTTCGCTGATGGACCGTGATGTCGGGCGGGTCGGCGACCTGCTGGAGGAGCTCGGCCTGGCCGGAAACACGCTGCTGTTCTTCTGCTCCGACAACGGCGCCGCCCTGCGGTTCGAGGGCCGCTTCGACAGCAGCGGCCCGCTGCGGGGCGCCAAACGAGACATGTACGAGGGGGGCATCCGCACGCCAATGATTGTCCGCTGGCCGGGAAAGATTGAAGCGGCAAGCGAGAGCCAACTCGTGTGGAGCTTCGCCGACGTGCTGCCGACACTGGCCGACGCGGCCGGGGCCGAGCCGCCGGCCGACCTCGACGGGCAGAGCGTGCTTCCGACGCTGCTCGGCGGGCCGCAGGACCTCTCCGATCGCCTGCTGTACTGGGAGTTCTTCGAGGCCGGTTTCCAGCAGGCGGCGCGGCGCGGCAAATGGAAGGCGGTGCGTCCGGCGGCCGACAGTGAACTCGAGCTGTACGACCTCGATGCCGACCCGGGCGAGGCCAACAACGTCGCGGCCCTGCACCCTGAGGTGGTGCGGAGCTTCGAACAGCAATTCCAGACCGCCCGCACGCCTTCGCCCCACTGGCCCGCGCCCGGCGATCAGCAGTAGCAGCTACCCGCGGCACAATTCCTGCAACTTGAGCACGGTGTTCCAGTTGCGGGCGGTGGCGGCGACCTTCAGCGACCGCTCGGCTCCGGCGGCGAGCTTCGAACGGCCGATCCCGTCGGGGGCGTGTAGGAAGAACGCGCCGTCGGAGATCTGCCATGCCTCGGACTTGGAGCGGGCCGCGTCGAGCGCCGCAAGGTCGGCGTCCTTCGGCGCTGCTTCCAGGAAGTAGAGGTGCAGCGATTTTGGCTCGGCGGCCGCCGCGGGGAACGGGTTCGCTGCGATCAGCGCGGCGAGCCGCGCAGCCGAGAGCACGAGCGTAGCGGGCCGGAAGCCGTGGGACGCGTCGACCTGATCGGCGATGTCCTTTGCGAGTCGCCCGGCGTCCTTGCGCGTCGATTCGAATACCGCGTTGCCACTCTGGATGTACGTGCGGGCGTTCTTGCAGCCGAGCGACTCGAGCCCCGCCGCCCACTCCGTCATCGGCAGCTTGTTCTTGCCGCCGACATTCACTCCGCGGAGCAGGGCAATCCAGGTCGCCAAGGGCAGACTCCAGAGGGGAGATTCCGTAAGTAGGGTTACAAACGGATCACTAGTACCGGGGCACGCCGGGATCGATCTCAACCGCCCACTGATCGATCCCGCCGGCCATGCTCTGCGCGGCGGTAAAGCCCTGCGAACGCAGCCAATTGGCGACCTGGGCGCTCCGCATGCCGTGGTGGCAGTACACGACGACCGGCGTGTCGCGGTGCGGGTCGAGCTCGCCGACGCGGGCCTGAATCCCGCTCATCGGCAGCAGCGTGGCTCCGTCGATCACACCGATCGCGAACTCACTCTCCTCGCGGCAGTCGAGCAGCACCAGCTCCTCTCCCGCGTCGAGGCGGCGTTTGGTCTCGCCGCAGGTCACTTCGAGTGGGAGGTCGCTCATTGTGCCTCACCGGGGTTCGCGTCAGCGGGCGCAGAAACCGCGGGCGGAGTGTCAACGACCGGCGTCCCCTCGGCCTCGGGGCCGTAGTGCAGCGCGTACAGCATTGGGGCGATGATCATCGCCACGACGCTGATCAGCTTCAGCAGGATGTTGATCGACGGGCCGGAGGTGTCCTTGAACGGGTCGCCAACCGTGTCGCCGGTGACCGTCGCCTTGTGCATCTCCTCGTACTCGTCGCCCCACTTGGTGTGGCCCTCGTCCTTGGTCTGCTTCTTGGCGTTGTCCCACGCGCCGCCGGAGTTGGCCTGGAAGATCGCGAGGCAGACGCCGGAGATCGTCACGCCGACCAGCAGGCCGCCGAGCATGTCCGGCGAGTAGACGCCCACCGCCACGGGGGCGATGACGGCCATCAGGCCGGGGGCGACCATCTGCTTGATCGCGGCCGCCGTGGCGATCTCGACGCAGTGCGAGTACTGCGCCTTGCCGTCGGCGGCGGCGATGATGGCGGCCTCTTCTTCGGTGGGGTCGCGTTCTTCGCTCTCGGCCCGCTGCGCGGCGTCGAGTGCCGGACGCAGCTCGGGGATCTCGCGGAACTGGCGACGGACCTCCTGGATCATGTCCTGGGCGGCGTTGCCGACCGCGACCATCGCCATCGCGGAGAAGCGGAACGGCAGCATGCAGCCGATCAGCAGACCGACCAGCACGTACGGGTCGGCCGCGTTGAGGTTGACCTGACCCTGCATCTTGACCAGGTAGGCGGCGGTCAGGCTGAGCGCGGTGAGCGCCGCCGAACCGATCGCAAAACCCTTGCCGATCGCCGCGGTGGTATTGCCAACCGCGTCGAGCTTGTCGGTGCGGGCGCGGACCTCGCGGCCGAGTTGGGCCATCTCGGCGATGCCGCCGGCGTTGTCGGCAATCGGCCCATAGGCATCGGTGGCGAGCTGGATTCCGAGGGTCGATAGCATGCCGATCGCTGCCATCGCGATGCCGTACAGGCCGGCGAATTCATACGCCACTACGATCGCGGCGCCGATCACCAGGATCGGCAGCGTGGTCGAGTTCATGCCTACCGCGACGCCCTGGATGATGGTCGTCGCGCTGCCGGTCCGCGAGGCCTCGACGATGGTCTCGACTGGCTTCTTGTTGCAGGCGGTGTAGTACTCGGTGATCATGCCGACCGCGATGCCGGAAACCAGACCCGCGACCACCGCGACAAAGATGCCGAACGGACCGAAGTCGCCCGCCCGGTTGACCACGACGTCCTCGTAGTGGACGGCGCCCGGGATCAGCCAGTAGATGGCGGCCAGCGTGCCGACGATCATGATGCCGCCCGACACGTACATGCCGCGGTTGAGCCCGCTCTGGGGGTCGCCCCCCTCCTCGGTCGTGACGAACTTGAAGCCGATGATCGAGGCCACCGCCCCAATCACCGCCACCACCAGCGGCAGGTAGACAGCGTTCATGCCAGTCCCCGTCTGGACCGCCTCGAGGCCCTTGTACCAAGCGGCGCCTAAGATCATCGACGAGATGATTGCTCCGACATAGCTCTCGAACAGGTCGGCGCCCATGCCCGCCACGTCGCCGACGTTGTCGCCCACGTTGTCGGCGATGGTGGCCGGGTTGAGCGGGTGGTCCTCGGGGATGCCGGCCTCGACCTTGCCGACCAGGTCGGCGCCGACGTCGGCCGCCTTGGTGAAGATGCCGCCGCCGACACGCGCGAACAACGCAATGGACGACGCCCCCAGCGAGAAGCCCGACAGGATGTTCAGCACCAGGTTGGTCGCCGTGCCGCCCTCGAGTGAGCCCTCGTACATGTTCACGTAGGCCAGAAGAAGTCCGCCGAGGCCGAGCAGCGCCAGGCCCACCACCGACAGGCCCATCACCGAGCCGCCGGCGAACGCCACCTGCAACGCCGAGTTGAGGCCGGTCCGAGCGGCCGACGCGGTGCGGGTGTTGGCCAGGGTGGCGGTCTTCATGCCGAAGAACCCGGCCAGGCCCGAACAGAGGGCGCCGAGCACGAAGGACAACGCGATAAAGCCGTTGGTCTCGGGGTTCTCCTGCCCAACGCTCATCTGGTGATTGACGAACCCGAGCAACGCCGCCACGACCACCACAAAGATGGCCAGCGTGCGGTACTCGCGGGAAAGGAACGCCATGGCGCCGTCGGCGACCCAGCCGCCGATCTTCTGCATCCGCTCGTCGCCGCCGTCCTGCCCCTTCACCCAGGCGGCGCGACTCATCGCGTAGGCCAGGGCGGCGACCGCCACAACCGGAACAACGTACAGCACAGCACCACCCATGACTCAACTCCTGCAGAATCTATAACAAGTCTAAGGATCGTCTCTCGACCGCGGGCGAACGGCCCGCGTCTCAACGATTGTCTTGGTTAGGACGCGAAGTGAAAATGCCAAATGGCCAACCACGCCCCATCGAGTAGCCCTCACGAGCGCGACGCCAGAGCGGCGCTTTCAACCATAGAGTGCGGGCAAACTACTCCAGGTCATCAAAGTCTGTCAACAAGGCAAAATTCGGTAGATTGCGGACTCGCCGGGCGTCATTGTCGGATCATCTGGGCCCGCCACAGATTGGTGAGCCAGGTCTGCACGAGCGTCGCTTGATTGGCGTTCCGCCCCAGCGCGGTCTCTGCCGCGAGGCACGCGTCGATGCAGCGTACGGCGGTCTCGGGGGCGACCGCGTCGGTCGCTTGGCCGACCATCGCCCCGCGGTAGTGGCTCACGGCGGTGTCGATCAGGCGCGAAAGTCTTGCGCGTTTTTCTGCCGGCTCTGCCCCCCCTTCCGCCGAGTGGGCCACGGCCTCGGCGGCGAGTCGAATCGGATCAAAGCCGCGGTTGCTCAGGCGCCGGAGGAGCGTCTCGGCGAAGTCGGCGGCCGCCGAGTCCCGCGCGGCCAACGCGGTCGCCACACTGCCCCCCGAGGCGGCGGCCAGCGTCCCCGCGTTGTCGCCCTCCTCAAGCAGGTCGCTCTCGGTCAGCACGCGTGCGACGGTCGCCTCGCCGAGCGGGCCAAACCGGACCACCTGGCACCGCGAGCGGATTGTCGGCAGCTGCCGGCTGAGCGACTCGCCTACCAGGATCAGCACCGAACGGGGTGGCGGCTCCTCGAGGGTCTTCAGCAGGCAGTTCGCGCTCTCGACGTTCAGGTCGTCGGCGTCGTCGATGACCGCGACCCGCCGGTTGCCGAGGTACGGCTTGAGAGAGATCTCGTGACAGAGCCCCTGCTGATTGCGGTGCTCTTTGTCGCCAATAAAAAGGTCAATCGGCAGCACCGACTTGCCTTCGGGCCGCGCGACCTCGATCACGTCGGGGTGGTTGCTGGCGGCCAGCAGCCGGCACGACTCGCACGCGCCGCACGGGGAAAGCGACTCGTCGGCGGCCTGAGAGCACAGCAGCGACGCGGTCAGCAGCCGGGCGAACCGCCGCTTGCCGACGCCCGCAGGCCCTACAAACAGGTACGTGCTCGCAAGCCGGTTGTGGGCGAGCGTCCGCCGGAACCGGGTGAAGACCTCATCGTGCTCATAGACGTGAAACGACATCCGTGCCAACAGGTCGAAGGTGTTGGAAGCAGGAGTAGCTCCCTAGATGATCAACCTTCGAGCCGCCCGTGACAAGAGTCGGACGGGGCCTAAGAGTTCGGCCTCAGCTCGCGGCGGCCTTGGCGGTCCGGGACAGCACGACCGCCTCGCGGAGTTGCCGCAGCTTGATCGGCATCGCCAGGCAGCGGCGGTGGTCGGAGGTCACGGCGTGCGACTTCCACGACTTCTGGGCCTCGTCCAGCAGCAGCACGGCGGGCAGGTCGCGGGTGGCGGTCTCCTCGCCAAAATGGTTGAACATCTCGAGGGCGGGCTGGCCGATCTCGCCGGTGCAGAACACCACGATCTCGGCGGTCGTCGGGTCGCTGCGGAAGCGGTCGAGCGCCCGCTCAGGGTCGGTCGTGACCAGCACCCGGTAGCCGTTGCGCTTAAACAGCTCGCGGAGCACGTCCTGCCGCTTGATCGAGGACTCGACCACCATCAGCTTGCGGGGCTGGCCGTCGGGCCCCAGGCCCTCGGTGCCGACGGTCTTGTCCTGCTTCTTGGCTTGCTCGGCTCCGGTCTCGGCCCGCTTGATGGCGAGCTTCAGATCGGCCAGCATCTCGCCGGGCGTCTGGTAGCGTCGCGCCGGGTCGAACTCGATCGCCTTGTTGATGACCATTGTCAGAACCGGGGGCACATCAGGAGCGATGCTGGCCAGCGGAGCAATCTCCTGGTAACGCGTCTTGGCCAACCGCTGCATGCGGTCGCGGGTCTCGGACAGCGGCGGCCGCCCACTGACCATCTGGTAGAACATGCATCCGGCAAAGAAGATGTCGCTGCGGGTGTCGTCCTTCCGCATGCCGGTCGCGCGCTCGAGCCCGGCGTAGTCGATCGCGCGGGCGTTGGCGGCTTCTCCGTCGGCGACCTCTTCCTCGAGCGCGGCCAGGCCGAAGTCGACCAGCATCGCCTTGCCGGTGCTCGAGACCAGCACATTCGACATCTTGAGGTCGCGGTGCGTGACGCCCAGCTGGAAGGCCCCGTTGAGCCCCGCCACGACATCGGCGGTGATGTTGGCGGCCTCGATCGGGGCGAACTGCTTGCGGACCTTGTACAGCTCGCGGAGGTTCCGCCCCTCGACAAAGTCCATCACGATGTAGTGGACCCCGGCCTTCGAGTAGACCTCGTGGATCGGCACGATGTTCGGGTGCTTGAGCGTCGCGCCCAGTTCCCCCTCGCGCCGGAACAACTCGGTCTCGTTGGGGTCGTTGCTCTTGCTGGTCCGCAGCACCTTAACGGCAAACACCTCGCCGGTTTTGCGGTGCACGGCGCGGAACACACGGGCGAACGTGCCGGAGCCTACCGAATACTGGACCTTGTAGTCGCCGTAGAAGAAGCCGTTCCGCTGGCCCTTCATCAGCCGGTCGAGCTGGTAGTTGGTGACCAGGCCCTTCCGCACCAAGACCTGGGCGAACGTGTCGAGGTCGACGTTGCGCGAGCCGAGTTCGCTCCAAACCGATTGGGCCTGTTGCTCCGTCAGGACGTTGACGTCTTGGGCCCTTTGCGAGAGCTGCTCGGCGGTCGTAACGCTAGACATCGATTGATTCAGCAGGCGGTTGCGCCTGAGCAGGTCGAAGGGGTTCCTGGCGGCGGGTGCTGGCCATGGGCGTCCGAGCGGGGCGCCCTCCAGCAGCGGCAGACCATCCCGCGGTCTGCCGCACGCAAAGCAATCAGTCCTCGAGCTTGGAGCGGTAGTCGTCCCGCTCGCGGCGGGTCGCTTCGAGGTCGAACATCAGGTACTTCATGTCGAGCCGAAGCTGGCTGAGGGCGTCTTGCACCAGGGTCAAGATCCGACGCCGGCGTCCCGTGCTCTCGACAACTCGGTCGAGCAGCGGAAGGACTTCTGCCCGCTGGGGCTCTGGGAGGTTTTGAATCGCGGTGACGAGTTGCTGCAGATCAGCGGGGAGCTGGGCGGCGGTTTCCGAGGCGAGGCGTTGCGTTTCTGGCATTGGGTAGATCTCCGAGGCGGGTTGAACACCAGCCTCAATTTGCAGCTGGCGCGCCACAGCCCGCCAGATAGCCATTTACGAAAGCCCCAACTGATTCTACGCAAACGGGTTACGAATAATCAAGCGGTTGGCGCCAGCGACGGACCCCAATTGCCCAGATGATGCGTCTTTTCATCAATCGATCTCGCTAACGGCCCAAGACCCTGCTAAAAACCCGTGAATTTGGCTCCCGCGGCCGGGTTCGACGCCCGTTGCACAACGGCAACACGGCCCGCCGCCCCACGATTCGAAAATCCGACTCCGCGCTCGGTTCCACAACCGCCGCAGCGGGCAAACCACCAAGACACCCAATATGCCGCTCTGGCGTCTGCTCATCCTCTGCGCGGTACTGCTGGCGCCCCAGCCGACCAGCGCCGAGCCTGCGCTGCTCGAGCGGTACGACGGGCCGACCACCACCTGGAACCCGGTCCCCAACCGGTTTGGCGTCCGCGTCCTGCAGCACGAACGCGTGCGGCAAGACTCGCAGCACGGCACCGGCGCCGAGCTGGTCCGGCTCACCGGGCCGCCCGGCTACTCCGGCATGCTGCTGACCCCAATCGGTCGGGCGCCGATTCTCGAAGACCTGTCGGTCCAGGTCCGGCTGCGGTGCGACCACCCCGGCGTTCAGCTCGCGCTGCGGGTAGTGCTGCCCAGAGAGGTCGACCAGCGGACCGGGCTGCCCGTCAAGGCGATTGTCCGCGGCGACGCCCGGGCACGGGGCACCCACGAGTGGGAGGACCTCACGCTCGACCAGACGCCCACCGCTGTCCGCCGGCACGCGCGGGCGATTGGCAGCACGGTGGGGCACTCGATCGACTGGAGCGGCGCGTACGCCGACGCCGTGGTGTTGATTGTCCCCTGCGACCCGCGGGGCGCCTCGCTGTGGGTCGACGAGCTCGCCATCTCGGGCCTCATCCAGACCACTGCGAACGAAGGGGCCGACCCCGCTGGGGCCCGCAAGGCCATCGCCCAGCCACGAACGGTGCGGCTGTCGCAGGAGGGGCTGTTCATCAACGACCGGCCATTCTATCCGCGGATCATCACCCACTACGGCGAGCCGCTGGAAGAACTCCGCAAGCTCGGCTTCAACACCATCGCGTTCGAGACCCCGCCCACCGGCGAGCTCCGCCGCGACTGCAGCAAGCTCGGGCTGCAGGCGATCTGCCCGCCGCCGGGCCCCGATGTGCTGTCCGACGCGGCGACCGCCGTGGAGTGGGACGTCGCACTGGCCTGGTTGCTCCCCCAGCGGACCGACCAGCACTCGCTCGATTCCACAATGGCCCTGGCGGATTCACTCCGGCAGAGCGACGCCACCCTGGCCCGGCCGCTGATTGCGTGGCCGGTTGCGGCCTGGAGTTCGTGGAGCCGGTTGGCCGACGGCCTGGTGGTCGAGTCCCCCTGGTCCGCGCCCGAAAGGATGCTTTCCGGCTGCCAGGGCCGCATCGCCGAGGCGACGCGTTTCGGACGTCCCGGGGCGCCGCTGTTCGCGGCCATTCCGCTCTCCCACTCCGACCAGTTCGTGCAGCAAGTGACGTCGTTCGCGCCGGCCGGGACGGTCGACGCGTGGCGGTCGCCGTCGGAGGTCGCGGTCGAGGCCATGGCCGCCGCGACGGACGGCGCCCGGGGCATCTGGGTGACCCGCGGCGCGCCGCTCACCAACGCCGAGTCGGACAACCGCGTCCGCCAAGGGATGGCCCTGCTCAACCTCAACCTCACCCTGCTCGAGCCGTGGCTGCGGGACGGGCAGCGGGCCGGTGAAATCTCTGCCCAGCAACCCGGCTACGCCGCCACCGTGATGACGCGTGGCCGGACACGGCTGCTCATCCCGCAACCGGCCGACGAGCAGACACGCCCATCCGCGACCGTCACCTACGTCACGCCCGGCGTCGCCGAGGCGGCCAAGGCGTACGAGTTCACTCCGGTAGGGATGCGGCCGCTGCCCCTCAGCCGGCTGGCCGGCGGGGCGCACGTCACGACCAACAACCCGGCCGCCTGGCTGCTGATCACCGAGGACACCCGATCCGCGGCCGAGGTGTCACAGCGGGTCCGGTCGGTCGCCCGCCGGGCCGGCGCCCTGCAGGAGGCAATCGCCATCTCGGAGCTCCGTCACGCCGAGGCGCACCTGTCGCCGCTCGTGATGGCGGCCGGGTCTAACTCGCCCGACGCGGCGGTGCTGGCCGACGCGCGTCGGAAGATCAGCGCCGCCAAATCCGCCCAATCCGCCGGCGCGATCGACGCCGCCTTCGCCCACGCCGCGGCCGCCACGAATCAGCTCGCCAGCTGGAGCCGCGGGCGGGTCGCGACGGCCCGTTCTTCCCAACAGCTCGACAGCTCGCCGCTGGCCGCCCAGGCATCGACGATCATCGACCACCACCGACTGCTGCAGCTGATCGAGCCCCTCGTCCGCCGCGACAACCTGCTGCCGGGCGGCGACTTCGAAGACCACGGGAACGCCACCGCGTCCGGTTGGAGGCACACCGCCCGAGAAGACGCCGGCGGGGCGGCGGTGGTTTCGTTCTCCGGCGATCAGCCCGCAGAGGGAACCCGCTGCCTGCGGATCGAGTGCCCGGCCGGCGAGCAGACTACCCCCGCCACCACACTCGTGGAGATCGACTCGCCCGAGGTGAACGTCAACGCCGGCGGACTCTACGAGATCACCGGTCAGGTGCGGGTCGAGCAGGCGAGCGGGCAGGGCGCGCTGGTCGTGTCGGACAACCTGGGGGGCGAGGAGCTGTCATTGGTGATCGACCGACCCTCGTCCTGGCGGCCGTTCCGGCTGCTGCGGCGGGCCACCACGGACACCCAGCTGCGGCTCCGCTTCGCGGCCGTTGGACCGGTGACCGCCGAGCTCGACGCGGTGATGATCCGGCCGGTCGAACTCCCCACCTCGGTCAAGGCGGCCGTGCTCGGCGCGCCGGCGCTTCAACGGAAGTAGCCGACCGCGTTCTCGAAGACCTTCAGACCGACGCCGCCGTCGATCCCGCCCCGCGTCCAACGCGGGTGCTGCGTGTGCTCGACGAACCGCTCCGGGTGCGGCATCAAGCCAAACACGCGGCCCGTGGAGTCGCAGACGCCGGCCACGTCGCCCATGGCGCCGTTGGGGTTGGCCGGGTAGCCCGCCGGCGACGAACCGTCGGCCGCCGTGTAGCGGAGCACAAGCCGCCCGGCCGAAGCAAGTTGGTCGAAGACCGCCTGGTCGCGGGCGACAAACTTGCCCTCGGCGTGCGCCACCGGCAGCTCGATGTCGCTCAGCCCCTGGAGGAAGACGCACTCGCCCGGCTCGACCGCCATCCGCACCCAACGGGCCTCGAAGTGGCCGCTGTCGTTGAGGGTCAGCGTGGCGAGCGGGCCCTGGTCGTCGTCGACGTCCAACAAGCCGGTCTTCATCAGCACCTGGAAGCCGTTGCAGATGCCGAGCACCAGCTTGCCGGCCTCCTTGAAGCGGTTGCAGGCGTCGGCCAGGTGCAGCCGCACCTCGTTGCCGAGCACCCGCCCGGCCGAGACGTCGTCGCCATAGCTGAACCCGCCCGGCAGGCACAAGATCTGAAAGTCGTCGACCAGGCTCGGGTTCTCCAGCAGCCGGCGGATGTGGATCGACTCGGTCTTGGCTCCGGCGAGCTCAAACGCGTAGGCGCTCTCGACATCGCAATTGGCGCCGGGCGATCGCAGTACAAGGACGTTAGGGGCGGTCATTCCGTTGGACTCGGGTTGGACGCTGTCTGGTGGGGCTGGGGACGGTCGTCGCGGGTCACCACGCGAGCGGCGACTTCCACGCCGCCTTCAGCTGATCAAGCGGAGCGCTGACGACCGCGCCGCCTGGGCTCTCGATCGTCAACTTAGGATCCTCGGTCACGACGCCGACCTTGGCGGCCCGCCCGCCGAGCGCGACGGTGAACGCCGCTTCATTTTCCGGCGCGACCTCGCACAGGAAGCGGGTGTTGGTCTCGCTGAACAGCCGGGTCGCGACCGTATCTCCGGGGCCCGCGAACGGAACGCTCGAAAGGTCGATCTGGGCGCCAAGCTCGCCGGCGAACGCCATCTCAGCGGCGGCCGCCGCCAGGCCGCCCTCGCTCAGGTCGTGGCACGATCGGACCAGCCCGCCGCTGATCGCCCGGTGCATGGCGAGGAACGTCTCGCGGGCGGCAAGTCCATTGACGTTCGGCGCCGCGCCGCCGGTCAGGTTGTTCACCAGGGCGAAGTGCGAACCGCCAAGCTCGTCGCGTGTGTCGCCAATCAAGTACAGGGCGTTGCCCGCCTGCTTCAGGTCCATCGTCACGCAGCTCTCGACGTCGGCCACCTGGCCCATCGCGCTGATCAAGAGCGACGGCGGGATGGCGATCGTCTGCTTCTGCCCGTCGGATTCGTAGCTGAACTCGTTGTTCAGGCTGTCCTTGCCGCTCACGAAGGGGGTCTCGAGCTCGAGCGACAGGTCGTGGCAGGTGATCGCGGCCCGGACCAGCGAACCAAGGGTCTCGGGCTTCTCGCAGTCGCCCCAGCAGAAGTTGTCCAGCACCGCGATGCGGGTCGGGTCGGCCCCCACGGCGACGCAGTTGCGGACCGCCTCGTCGATGGCGCTGGCGGCCATGCGGCCGGTGTCGAGGTCGCCGTAGCGGGGGTTCATGCCGCAGCTGATCACCATGCCGCGACGCGAAGCGAGCTTTGGCCGCACCACGGCGGCGTCGCCCGGGCCGTCGGACTTCACGCCGACCAGCGGCTTGACGACGCTGCCGCCCTGCACCTCGTGGTCGTACTGCCGGATGACCCACTCCTTGCTGGCGACGTTCAGCGAGCCCAGGATCTTCAGCAGGTCGTCGGTGTAGTCGGCCTTGTCGGGTGGGTTGAGCGGCTCGATCGGGGCCGGCGTGTAGCTCGCCTGACGCACCACCGGCGGGCGGCCGTCGTGCAGCAGCGACATCGGCAGCTCGCCGACGACCTCGTCGCCGTACTTGAGCAGCAGGTTGCCGGTCGGCGTGTAGCGTCCGATGACGATCGCCTCGACCCCCTCCGACCCGCACAGCGACTGGAACTCCTCGAGCTTCTCCTCGGGCACCGAGAACACCATCCGCTCTTGGGCCTCGGAAATCCAGATCTCGGTGTAGGACAGGCCGTCGTACTTGAGCGGCGCCTTCTCGAGCCAAACCTCGGCGCCGATCTCCTCGCCCATCTCACCGACGGCCGACGAGAACCCGCCGGCGCCACAGTCGGTCACGGCGGTGTACAGCCCGCGGTCGCGGGCCTGCAGCAGCACGTCGAGCACGCGTTTTTCTTCGATCGCGTTGCCGATCTGCACGGCGCCGCCGGAGAGGTCTTCGCTCTCGCTGGTCAGCTCGGCGCTGGAGAACGTGGCGCCGTGGATGCCGTCGCGGCCGGTGCGGCCGCCGATCGCCACGGCCAGGTCGCCCGGCAGCGGCTCCTTGAACGACTTGTCGCGGGGGATGATGCCGGCGTTGCCGCAGTAGACCAGCGGGTTGCCCAGGTAGCGCTCGTCGAAGTAGACCGCGCCGTTGACCGTGGGGATGCCCATCCGGTTGCCGTAGTCGCGGACCCCCTCGACCACGCCCTGCATGACGCGTCGCGGGTGGAGCACGCCCGGCGGCAGGTCGGCGGCGTCGGCGGTCGGCGGGGCGAAGCAGAAGACGTCGGTGCTGCAGACCGGCTTGGCGCCGAGCCCGGTGCCGAGCGTGTCGCGGATCACGCCCCCCAGGCCGGTGTTGGCGCCGCCGTACGGCTCGAGGGCCGACGGGTGGTTGTGGGTCTCAACCTTGAAGGCGATGTTGTCCTCATCGTCGAAGCGGACGATGCCGGCGTTGTCCTTGAAGATGCTGACGCACCAGTCGTCGTCGCCCCACCGCTCGCGGAGCGCGAGGGTCGCGGCGAAGATCGTCTCCTTCAGCATGTTGTCGAAGGTCCGCTCGCCGTTCTCGTCGCGGTACGCGATGCGGCCGGCCAGCGTCTTGTGGCTGCAGTGCTCGCTCCAGGTCTGGGCGAGGGTCTCGAGCTCGATGTCGGTCGGCTCGCGGCCCAGGTCGGCGAAGTAACGCTGGATGGTCTGCATCTCGGCGAGCTGCAGGTAGAGCTGGCCCTCCTTGCTAAGCCGCATCAGGGCGGCGTCATCGAGGCCGCTAATTTGCACGTGCTGCAGCTTGAACTCGTAGGCGCCGCCCGCGTCGAGGTGGTCGACCGACAGCGGCCCCAACACCGCCTGCTCGATGGCGTCGTTGGCCAGCAGCCGGTCGCTAATCGACTGGGCGGTCGCCGCGTCGACGCCGGTCAGCCAGTACTTGTTGAGGGTCCGGACCAGCGGGCGTTCGACGCCGAGGTCGGCGATGGCGGTCTCGGCACTGAGCGCGACCGGGTCCATCACCCCCGGCTTGGGCAGCACCTGCACCAGCGTAGCGTCGCCGGTCAGCCGCTCGGGCGTCGCGACCAGGCGGTCATCGCCGACCGGGGCAAAAACCGCCTGCTCGACCACGCGGTCGCACAGCAGCTGGTCGCAGATCCGCTGCAGCTCGGCCTCGCCGAGGTGCTCGCCCTGGACCAGGAACGAGCGGGCGGTGGCCGCCTGCAGGTTTTCGGAGTAGCCGGCGGCCCGGGCCGATGCGATCAGCCGTTCGGCGGCGCGGTCGGCCTGCGAGGCGGCAGGGTGGATATCAACTTCCCAGAGCATCTCGGCGGAGCTTCCCTTCTTCGAGGCATCGGTAAATAGCGTCGCGGTCGTGGTCCGCAATCGCCTGCTGCAGCCGGCCGAGCTGCTGGCTAAACGCGTCTAGTGCGGCGAGGGTGGCCTGTGGGTTGTCCAGCAGGATGTCCCGCCATAGGGTCGGGCTCCCAGCGGCAACCCTCGTCGTGTCACGCCAGCCGCCGCCCGTCAGCCCCAGCAGGTCTTCCGGGGTTGCGTTAGCCAGTGCGGTAGCGATCACGTGCGGCGCGTGGCTGGTGCGGGCCAACGCGGCGTCGTGGTCGACGGGCGACATTGGCTCTACCCGGGCGCCGAGGGCGGTCCAGAGCTCGCAAACCCTGCTCAGGGCCTGGCTGTCGGTCTGGTCGGTCGGAGTAACGACGACCACCCGGCCTGCTAGCAGTTCGGCCCTGGCAGATTCTGGCCCAGACTTGTGGTCGCCTGCAAGCGGGTGGCTGCCGACAAACTTAACGCCAGAGCCGGCGAGCGTTGCGTCGACCTCGGCGACCAGCCGCTCTTTGGTGCTGCCGGCGTCGGTGATGATCGCGCCGGACCGGGCCGCGGCCGCCACCTGCTGGCAGTGGGCCGGCACGTCCGCCACCGGGGTGCAGACGATCGTCAGGTCAGCTTCGGCCGCCGCGGCGGCCAGGTCTTGCGTCGTCTGGTCGACCACGCCGGCCTGCACGGCACGTTCTGCCGAGCGATCCGACCGCACCACGCCAACCACGCGGTCCGCGAGCCCCCGAGCCTTCAACCCCAGTCCGATCGACCCACCGATGAGCCCCGGCCCGATTATCGCTACTACGCCGAAGGTCGCCATAAGTTGCGCGGGCTGCAGGGTCTGGGTAGTGTCCAGTTGCGGTGGTTGCGCCGCGGGGCGCGGCCCTGATCTCTTTTGATCGAGGATATCAGTCAGAATTTTGGGGAACCGGGCCGATTCTATCAGACAAGGGCGTCAGCGGCATTGGGGCAACCTAAGCTTTCCGCGAGCAGGGGATAATTTGGCGCAGTAAATGCCCTTCCCAACTCAAGCGGAAACGTGAGAATGGGCGCATAGCGGGACCGGACACCCGTACCAGCGGCTGCCCATTGTAATATCCAATGGCGCCCTGACCGCATGAGCTGCGGTGGTCGCGAGTCAGATTTTAGGAGCGAGCCTGCGATGTATCTGCGAGCGTGCCTGTTGCTGCTAGCCACCGTCGTCCTGGCCCCCGTGGCCCACGCTCAGCAGTGGGCCAAGGAGATGTTCGACAAGGTCGATCACGACTTTGGCTCCGTCGCCCGCGGCTCGGACACGGTCTACCGATTCGAGGTGACCAATAAATACAAGGAAGACATCCGCCTGCTGAGCGTCCGCTCGAGCTGCGGCTGCACCTCCCCTTCGGTCGAAACCACCGACTGGATCAAGACTTGGGACAAGGGCTACGTCGTCGCCAAGTTCAACACCCGGACCTTCACTGGCATCCACAGCGCCACGCTGACGGTTGACATCGAGGTCAAGAGCCCGAAGGTCTCGACCTACCGCGGCCAGGTCCAGCTCCGCGTGCACGGCAACATCCGCGGCGATGTGGTGTTCGAGCCGGGCGCGATCGAATTCGGCGAGGTCGAGCAGGGCGAGTCGCTCGAGAAGCGCGTGACGGTTACCTACTCCGGCCGCTCCGGCTGGAAGATCGAGGACGTCCGCAGCGCCAGCGAGAACCTCGAGGTAGAGCTGACCGAGCGTCAGCGCTCCGGCGGCCGCGTGGTCTACGACCTGCTGGCCCGCCTCAAAGAGGGCGCGACTCCGGGCATGGTCAAGGAGCAGCTGGCGATCGTGACCAACGACTCCAACAACCCACGCGTCCCGATCGAAGTGCAGGGGCGTGTCGTTCCCGAGATCTCGGTCGCACCGGCCCACCTGGTGTTCGGTAAGGTTGCCGAAGGCGAGTCCGCCACCAAGCGGCTGATCGTCCGCGGCAAAACGCCGTTCCGCATCGTCAGCATCGAGTGCAAGGACGACTGCTTCAAGTTCACTTCGGATGAGGACTCCAAAGAGCGTCACATCGTGACGGTCGCGTTCGCCGCCGGCGCCAAGCCGGGCGAGATGAAGGCCCCCATCATCATCCACACCGACCGCGGCGACGCCTACGCGGCCAGCTGCACGGCCTACGCCACGGTCGAGCAGGCCGCTGAGCCGGCCTCGGCGAAGCCCCAGGAGGAGGTCGCCGGCTCCTCGCAGGGCGCCCTGCCAACCACGACGCCGCTCAACAGCGGGCTCGCCCAGGACCTGTAGGTCGGGCGTCTGAAAGACATCTCTAGGGGCCCCGGAGCAGCAATTGCCGCTCTGGGGCCCTTGGCGTTTGCCGCTAGCACAACCGCGACTCCGCCGCCTACGCTCGCTCGCCGCCGGCGTTGACTCCATCGCCACGGGACGCTACCCTCCGCCGCCCGAAACCCGCTGACGGCCCCTGCGTGGCAGGACCTGCCCCGCGGCGAGGGCTCATCGTTCCGGAGATCACCGTGCCGAGAGTGCTACACCGCGCTATGGCGTTGCTGCTGGCGGCCCTTGCCGTCACCGCCCTGGGGACTTGTCTAGCCGCTCAGCCTGCCCGGTCGGTCTCCGGTCCAGGCGAGCCGCTGCCGCCGCCGGTTCCGACCCACCAGCCAGAGCCGATCGACGCCCCCAGCCTCTTCGCGCCCAATCCGCCAGAGGCGGTCAGCGAGTTTGCAGCGGCCGAGGATTGCCCCGACTGCTACGGCGATGCCGACTGCTACACCGATGCCGAATGGCAGATGAACTCCGGCGAGTGGCTCACCAACTCGCTCGCCCGGTTCCATGAATTCACCTCCCGCAATTCGGCGACCCACGGCCGAGCTACCGGGTTAGGCCGCCCCCTCCGCGGGACGAGCTGGCTGAACCGCCCGTACGAAGCCTCGCTCGACTTTGGGGCGTTCCTGATGACCAACCACCCCGCGGCGGGCGTCCAGGGGGCGCACGACAAATTCGCCGCGCTAACGCTCGGCTGGGACTGGGACCACTACTGGGGAACCCAGGCCCGCCTAGGCTGGTCGACCCCCGAACTCGGCAACAGCGAGGGCGGCTCGGACAACCTGCTGCTGACCGACCTCAGCCTGATGTACTACCCGTGGGGCGACTCGGCAGTCCGGCCCTACTGGCGGATGGGCATGGGACTCACCGACATCGAATTCACCAACGTCAACGGCGTCCGTCAGCAGGAGTTCTTGTTCACCATCCCCTTTGGCGTCGGCATGAAGTACCAGATTCGACGCTGGGCCGCCTGGAAAGTCGAAATGGTCGACAACCTGGCGCTCGGCGTGAACGGCGCCAACACGATGAACAACTTCACCCTGACCTGTGGCTTCGAGGCCCGCTACGGCGGCCGCCCCGGCGGCTACTGGGCCTGGCAACCCCGCGGCTACAGTTGGTAGCCACAGCTCGCTAACCCGCGATCGGTCGACCCTACTGGCGGTCTTTCTCCCGCTGCTCCATCTCTTCGACCGCGGTCGCATCCCTGGGGTACTGCCCCGGGTGCTCGACGTAGAGCTGCTCACCACACGCTGGGCAGGCAGGCGCCCCGGGCTCAACTGGGGCCCCGCAAGACGGGCATACAGGGCGATCACGATTCTCGGGTCCGCTTGGCATGGTCTCGATTCTCCCAGGAGTCCACTAGCATTGACACTGACAACGGCACGTTAGCCCGGGGCAGGCGTTTGCCCAGGGGAAAGCCTCCCCGGCTTCAGGCCCACGACCTAGCCAGGTATGCTGAGCGTTCCGCAATCTTCGCGCCACCCAAGCCACCATGTCCGAGAACCACGCCCCCCGACGCATCGCGATCATCGGCGGCGGCGTGGCAGGCCTGGCCGCCGCCGTGCGGCTGACAGAACTCTCGCCCCGGGTCGAGCCGGTCGTCTTCGAGGCGGAGCCGCAGGCCGGCGGCGTAATCCACACCGTGCACGACGGCGAGTGGATGATCGAGAAGAGCGCCGACAACTTCCTCACCAAGGCGCCCCACGGCACGCGGTTCTGCGAAAAGCTGGGCTTAACCCCAGAGCTGCTCGAGACCGATCCGGCCCGACGGCGTGCCCTGGTCGTCAGCAACGGCCGCGTCACGCCAACGCCCGAAGGCTTCCTGCTGATGTCCGCCCGGGCAATCCTGCCTATTCTGCGGACGCCGGTGCTTAGCTGGCGGGGGAAGCTGCGGCTGCTGAGCGAGCCGTTTGTGCCCCGCCGCAAAGACGACTCGGACGAGAGCGTCGCGGACTTCGCCCGCCGCCGCGTTGGTCGCGAGGCGTTCGAGCGGCTAGTGCAGCCCCTGCTGGCTGGCATCTACACCGCCGACCCAGAGCGGCTCAGCATGCGGGCGACGATGCCACAGTTTGTGGAGAACGAACAACAGCACGGCAGCCTGTTCCTCGCGGCCCGGCGCCAGAAAAAGCAGGAGAGGCAGCAGACGCCGGAAAGCGGAGCGCGGTACTCGCAGTTCGTCGCCCCCCGCGGAGGTATGCAGGCGATCATTGACGCCGCGGTCGCGAAGCTGCCCGAGGGCGCCGTCAGGCTGTTGTCACCCGTCCGATCGGTGAGCCAGGTCGACGCCCAATGGCGGCTGGAGTTCGAAGGGCGAGAGCCGGAGGAATTCGACGGGCTGATCGTCGCGACGCCGGCATACCACGCGGCCCGCCTCCTCGCGGACGCCGACGAGCGGCTGGCGTCGCTGCTCGAGCAGATCGAGTACGCCGGCTCGACGATCGTGTGCCTCGGCGTGCGGGTCGACCAGCTGCCCGAGCTGCCGACTGGTTTTGGCTTCGTTGTCCCGGCGGTAGAACGCCGCAAGATCATCGCGGCCAGCTTCTCGAGCCTCAAGTTCCCCAACCGCACCCCACACGACCGGCTGCTGATCCGGGTGTTCTTCGGCGGCGCCCTCCAGCCAGAGCTGGCCGAGCTGCCCGACGACCAGCTGATCGAGCTGGCCAAGCAAGAACTCGGCGAACTCTGTGGGCTAACGGGCGAGCCTGAACAGGTGTTGGTGGCGCGGTGGCCGCGGCGGATGCCGCAGTACCACCTCGGCCACAACGAATTGGTCGATCAGATCGAGCTTCAGGCGGCTTCGCACCGCGGTCTCGCGTTGGCGGGCGCCGCGTACCGCGGGGTAGGGGTGCCGCAGTGCATCGACAGCGGCGAGTCGGCCGCGGAACGCCTGCACGCGCAGCTCGCCTCGACGCCTAGCGGGTAAGAATGTTCTCCCCGAAGCACAAAAAAAGAGCCGCCGGGCGACGCCCGGCGGCTCTTGAGTTTCGGCAGTGTTGGGACAGGCCAGGTTGGGACAGGCCAGGTTTAGACAAGCCAGCGGCTACCGCTGAGCCGTCCGCATGACCGCCTGGCTCTGCTGAGCCGAAGCCTGCAGGTTCACGAAGCTGAGGTCCATCGAGCTGAGCCGGCTGAACGCGACCGTGCTGGTGCGGCCGTTGGCCTTCAGCAGCTTGATAGCGCCGTCTCCAACGCTCACCAGCCGGGCCCGCGTACGGTAGAGTCCGGTGTTGTCGACCCAGGTGCGCATCTCGGGGCTGTTGAGTCCGCCCGGCTGACGCAGGATTGGGCCTGCCTTGCCGAACACGTCCTCACCGAAGAAATCGCCGAAGCCGTCCGACTCTTCTTCGGCCGGGGCCTCTTCTGCGGCGGGCTCCTCGTCGGCTGGCTCCTCGCCACCAAACAGGTCGTCGGATGACTCGTCGCTCGCCGCGGGCTCGCCGAAGAGATCGTCGGCCGGAGCTTCCTCAGTCATCGGCTCTTCTTCGCCACCAAACAAATCATCGCTGGCGGGCTCGTCCGCTGGAGCGGAATCGCCAAAGAAGTCATCGGCGGGGGCCTCTTCGGCCATCGGCTCAGGGGCGTCGCCGAACAGGTCGTCGTCATCCGGCTCCTCAGCAGGGGCGGGCTCGCCAAACAGATCGTCGGCCGGGGCCTCTTCGACCATCGGCTCGGGGGCGTCGCCAAACAGATCGTCGTCAGCCGGCTCCTCAGCAGGGGCGGGCTCGCCAAACAGATCGTCGGCCGGGGCCTCTTCGACCATCGGCTCAGGGGCGTCGCCAAACAAGTCGTCGTCGGCCGGCTCCTCAGCAGGGGCGGGCTCGCCGAACAGGTAGTCGGCGGGAGCCTCTTCGGCCATCGGCTCGGGGGCGTCGCCAAACAGGTCGTCGTCGGCCGGCTCCTCAGCAGGGGCTGGCTCGCCAAACAGGTCGTCGGCCGGAGCCTCTTCGGCCGGGGCGGGCTCTTCCACAAGTTCGGGGAGCGGCGGGGTTTCTTCTTCGATCATCGGCGGGGGCGTGACCGACTCGGGTTCGGGCTGCACTTCGACCGGCACCGGCGCGGGCTCGGGCTCGGCAGGGCTAGGCGCCTCGGCATCGGCGGGGCTCTCTTCGACCGGCGCCGAAGACCAATCCTGCTCTGGCTTAAAAGTCGCGGCCGGCGTAGGCGACGGGGGCTCCGGCTGCTCGGCGGGCGCCGACTCAACCACAACGCCCTCAGTCGCATCGCTGCAACCACAATCGGCGGGAGCCGGATCGCTCACCACCACTTCCTCTACAGAACCGCAACAGACCGGCTCCGCGACTTCGCAGCAGGAAACCGGCTCGCAGCAGGGAGCTGGTTCACAGCACGGGTCTGGCTCGCAGCACCGACGGAACAACCAACCGGCAGTGGCGTAGTCGATTGAAATGCCGAGGGTCAGCACGGCGACCAGCAGGGCGTTGAGGCACTTACGCATGGGAAGCAAATCTCCGAAGTCGGGGCGTGAACGCGACGAATCGCGGCGTTCGCGAGACGGATGCAGTCTGGCTAGGATCCCCTCATCCTAGTCGCCCCAGGCAGCCTAGGCAACGAACTCTGGCCAGCCCGGGAGGGTTGCGGGAACGGTTTTGGCCGCGCAGCAGGTGCAGCCGGCACAACCCGGTTTCAATTCGATCAGATGCTCAGCACCGGGAACTCGACCGCGTAACGCCGCATCAGGATTTCTTCGGTGCGGGCCGCAAGATCCCGGACCAGTTCGGCCTCGCGGGCGTGCTGCGATCGGGAGGTCTCGAGCGAACGCTGCAGCTCCTCGGTGGGGGCGTCGGCGATCCGGCCCTCCCAGATGGCAGCGGCCCGCTCGTACAACTCGGCCCCAGACCGGTACCACTTGGCGATGCGGAAACCTGCATCAACGGCCTGAGGGTCAACTTCCCCCGCGTCGACGGATTCAATCGCCCGGGCGCCGTAATCGAAGGCCCGCTGCCGGATGCCGAACACCATCGACGCGGTGGCGGGCTCGAGGGCCAGCTCGACGCTGTCGTGCAGATCGGTCACCTCGGTGGCGATCTGCCGCAGGCGGGTCCAGTAAGCCAGGGTCGCCTGGCGCCGCACTGGGGGCGCTTCGGCGAAAGTCGTAGGGAGTTCGCGGACTAAGTCGGGGCTGCTTTCCTGAACATCGTGGCGGAGCGAGGCGACCTCGCTGCGGAGGTTCTCCAACTCGCTGCGGAGGTCGAGCGCCCGCTGCTCGAAACTCACCTGACCTTGGGCGTCGCCCAGCTCTGCCATCGGCGGCTTTGGCCGCCACTGCTCAGGGATGTGGTCGATGACCTTAGCCTCGTCGAGGGCCGTGTAGGCCAGGTGCTCGACATCAACGCCGACGTACTCGGCGCCCAGCCAGGCGCCCAGCCCGGCAACAAGGATAAAGGTCACGACCTGGAACGAGGTTCCCCCGGTGCGTGACGACGCGGTTTGGTTGTAACGAATCATAGTTGTGTGTCCCCATTCGAGCCGACTACACAACACACGGCGCAAAACGCGGCGTTGCTGCGGGCTCCAAGGGGAGTCTAGCTCGCCTGTGACGACTGGCCGCAAACGAACCCGACGGAATGCCGGCCGCGACGGTTGCGCCGGTTATCACGCCATCGCGTTCGGCCACGAGCCGTCACACCTGCGCCAGCCGGCGTGACTCTCGCCTCCGGTCGGACTCCTTCAGCAGCAGTTTCCGGATGCGGACGCTGCTGGGCGTGACCTCGACCAGCTCGTCTTCGCCGATGTACTCCAGGCACTCCTCGAGCGACATCCGCCGGGCGGGGCGCACCTGCGAGTTGTCGTCCTTGCCGGAGGCCCGCATGTTGGTGAGCTTCTTGCCCTTCACCGCGTTGACGACCAGGTCGCCCGCCTTGCAGTTCTCGCCAATGACCTGCCCCTCGTAGACCTCGTCGCCCGGGTCGACGAAGAAGACGCCGCGGTCGTACAGGGCGTCGAGCGAGTAGGCCGTGATCGAGCCGGCTTCGCTGGCCAGCAGCACCCCGTTGGCCCGGTCGGGCAGCTCGCCACGTGACGGCTCAAAGCCGATCACCGTGTGGTGCATGATGGCGTTGCCCGCCGTGGCGGTGAGCACTCGGCTTCGCAGGCCGATGAGCGAACGGGCCGGGATTGAAAACTCCATGTGCGTAAAACCAGTAGCGCCCGACTTCCGGCCCATCTTGAGCATCTGGGCGCGGCGGTCTCCGAGCAGGGCCATCACCGCGTTGGTGTGGTCGTCGGGGACGTCGATCACGAGCTGCTCGATCGGCTCGAGCGCCTGGCCGTCCTCTTCCTTCATCACGACCTGCGGCTTGCCGACGCAGAGCTCGAAGCCCTCGCGGCGGAGGTTCTCGATCAGGATCCCCAGGTGCATCAGGCCGCGGCCTGAGACGCGGAACTGCTCCATGGTGTCGCCGGTCTCGACGCGGAGCGCGACGTTCGAGCGGAGCTCTTTCTCAAGCCGCTCCTTCAGCTGCCGGCTGGTTAGAAACTTGCCCTCGCGGCCGGCGAGCGGGCCGTCGTTCACGCGGAAGGTCATGTGAAGCGTGGGGACGTCGATCTCGACGCCCGGCAGCGCTTCGGGGTTGTCGAGGTCGCACACGGTGTCGCCGATGTTGATCGGCTCCAGGCCCACCACGGCGCACAGATCGCCGGCCGGCACGGACTGGGTCTCTTTGCGATCGAGGCCGTCAAACGTGAACAACTGCCCAATCTGCTGCTTGGTCGGCGTGCCGCTACGGTCGATGACGGTCACCTTCTGCCGGTTGGTGAGGGTGCCGCGGCTGACCCGGCCGATGCCGATACGCCCCACAAACTCCGAGAAATCGATGGTGGTGATCAGCATCTGGGCGGGGCCGTCGGCGTTGACCTCCGGGGGCGGCACGCGGTGAACGATGGTCTCGAGCAGCGGACGCATGTCCTCGGGGCGGTTGTCCAGGTCTTCCGACGCCCAGCCCTGGCGGGCCGAGGCGTACACCGTCGCGAAGTCGAGGGCCTCGTCGTCGGCGCCCAGGTCGACTAGCAGGTCGAACACCTCGCTCACGACCTCGTCCGGCCGCGAGTCCGGGCGGTCGACTTTGTTGATTACCACGATTGGCCGCAGCCCCAGCCCGAGCGCCTTCTGCAGGACGAATCGCGTCTGCGGCATCGGCCCCTCGAACGCATCCACGACCAGCAGCACCCCGTCAGCCATGGTGAGCACCCGCTCGACCTCGCCTCCGAAGTCGGCGTGACCCGGCGTGTCGATCAGGTTGAACCGCAGGCGACGCCCCGAGAGGTCCTCGTACTCGACCGCACAGTTCTTGCTGAAAATGGTGATGCCGCGTTCGCGTTCCAGGTCATTGGAGTCGAACACCAGGCCGTGCTGGCCGCCGGCGAGCTTGTCGAGCGCCTCCTGGCGGTAATGGCCAGATTGGTACATCAGCTTGTCGACCAGCGTGGTCTTGCCGTGGTCAACGTGGGCGATAATCGCAACGTTCCGCAGCAGAGCGGGGTCAGAGTCCATTCGGGAGAGCTTCGGGGAGAGGGGGTGTGGGGAGTTGCCGCATCGGCACGCGGGGCGGGCTCGGGCGGGGACGTTCTGTAGGGTTGGGGGGGCTGGCAGCGGCTGACTGGCGGAGAAATTCCCCGCGTCGGCGCCCCATCGGGTGGATCGTTCCGGCAACGGGGCCGATGAATCTTAGGGGAGCCGTGCGGCCTACGGTGGCCGTTCAGCTTGTGAGCCCTAGCAGGGGCCCCTATAATTCGTTTGAGGGACGGGTCTGTCGGCCCGTCGAGATTGTACCCCCCAGACCACGCGGCGCCAGTTCCGCCCACGCGGGACGACGGCCGTACCCACCCTCCCACAGGTCGCGGCGGTGTCGGATCCCACCGGGTCAAGCAGGCCTCAACCACCAAGCGACGCCGATTCTCCGTCCCCAGGGGAGTCGCCCGAGCAACCCGAAACGTCCGGTCCCGCGCCGCCCGAGCACCTGCGGGTGCTCTGCCTAGGCTCTGCGGAGCGTTCCGCCGCCAACCTCCGGGACTGCTTCGAGCAGCCGAACGTCGAGGTGGTGAACGTCTCGTCCCCGGTCCGCGCCCTCGCCCTGCTTACCAAGGGCGACTTCTCCGCCGTTTACGCCGACACCGAGATGTTCGCCAGGGCGCTCGACCCGGGCAGGCTGCTGCAGAACGAGCGGATCCTGCAGGGCATGCCGGACGGGGTCGTGCTGCTGAACACCGAGAACATCGTGATCTGGGGCAACGGCAAGCTCCGCGAGTGGACCGGCGAGCAGAGCGTCCTCGGCCGCAACTTCTACGCCCTGCTCGGCAACCCCGAGATCCTGGGTCCCGACTTCTGCCCGTTCCACACGGCGTTCGCCTCGGGCCGGCCGAGCGCGTCGACCCTGCAGAGCGACGACAACACCTACTATCGCGTCCACGCCGCGCCGATCATCGACATCGACAGCGGCCGCGCCGAGCACCTGGTCGTCACGATCCGCGACGTGTCCGACGAGATGCTGCAGCAGCAGAAGATTGCGGCCATCCACCAGGCGGGCGTTGAGCTGGCCGACCTGACGACCGACGAGGTCGCCGAGATGGACGTCCAAGAGCGGATCGACCTGCTCAAGGAGAACATCCTCCACTGCACCCAGGCCGTGCTCAACTTCGACGTGGTTGAGATCCGGATGCTCAACCAGGACACCGGCACGCTGCAGCCGCTGCTGGCTGTCGGCATGAAGCCCGAGGCCGAGACCCGCCAGCTCACCGCTTCGGACCGCGACAATGGCGTCACCGGCTTTGTCGCGGCGACCGGCAAGAGCTACCTGTGCGAGGACATCAGCGAGGACCCGCTCTACATCGAGGGGGCCCAGGACGCCCGCAGCTCGCTCACCGTGCCGCTCATGCTGCACGACCAGGTGATCGGCACGTTCAATGTCGAGAGCCCCGAGACCGCCGCCTTCACCGAGAGCGACCGCCAGTTCCTCGAGATCTTCGCCCGCGACCTCGCGGTCGCGCTCAACACGCTTGAGCTGCTCGCCGCCGAGAAGGCGACCACCGCCGCCGCCAGCGTCGAGGCGATCCACAGCGCGGTCGCGATCCCGGTCGACGAGATCCTCAACGACGCCGTGAACGTGATGGAGCGGTACATCGGGCACGAGCCCGACGTCGCCGAGCGGCTGCACCGCATCCTCCGCAACGCCCGCGACATCAAGCAGGTGATCCAGAAGGTCGGCCAGTCGCTCGCCCCGATCGAGGCCCGCGCCGCCGGCTCCCGCATCGAACCGCACCCGGTGCTCGCCGGCAAACGCGTGCTGGTGGTCGACGAGGACGACACGGTCCGCTCCGCCGCCCACGACCTGCTGGAACGCTACCTGTGCGTCGTCGAGACCGCCCACGACGGCAACGAGGCGATCTACATGGTCCGCAACCTCGGGCCGGGCCACGAGTACGACGCCATCCTCGTCGACATCCGACTGCCCGACATGAGTGGATTCGAGCTGCTCACCAAGCTGCAGGAACACATCGATATCGGCACGATGATCCTGATGACCGGCTTCGGCTACGACCCGGGCCACTCGATCGTCAATGCCCGCAAGGCGGGCCTCAAGGCAGTGCTGTACAAGCCCTTCCGGCTCGACCAGCTGCTGCAGACGGTCGAGCAGATCGTCTCGGACCACCAGCGGGCGACGCCGCAGGCCGAGTCCTGATCCCGCCAGCCCTCGCGCCCTCCCCTTCTGCGACCCCGTCCCCTCCAGCGACCCCGTCCCTTCCAGCGACACGACGCGACGCCCCGCCGGCTTATGCCCCCGCTACCGCTACTCGTCTTGATTGGCTTGGCCTGCATCGGCCATGTGGTGTTCTGGGTCGGCTTCGTCAACCGCACCCACGCTTGCGGGTGGAACCACCGAGTAGTCGACGCGCTCACCGCGACCAGCGCCGTGATGCTCGTCGCGCCGCCGCTCGCCGCGGCGTGGCTCTACTGGTCGGGGGGCTGGCCCGCCCTGCAGCAGTCGATGCTCCTTTCGGCTTATGCTTGGGTGATGGCGCCACTGGCTGTGTTCGCCGCGGTGCATCAAGTCTGGCTCGCCGTCCACCCCGAACGCCGCACGGTCCACAAGCAGGTGCAGGCCAAGCGGCTTGATTTCCTGCCGGAGCTCGGCCTCGAGATCGCCCGCCCGGTCCCCCGGATGTTCCTCCGGATCCCTGGTAACCAGGCGCTGCAGCTCTCGGTCGAGGAGATGTCGCTCGCCCTGCCCCGCCTGCCGGCCGGGCTCGCGGGGCTGAAGATCGCCCTCCTGGCCGACCTGCACATCTCCGGTCGGTTCGGCGTCGAGCTCTACAAACGCGCCATGGACCAGGCCGCCGCATCGCGGCCCGACCTGGTGGTGCTGGCGGGCGACTTGATCGAGAAGGACCACTGCCTCCCCTGGGTGAACGAAACCTACGGCAAGCTTTCGGCGCCGCTCGGCGTCTACTACGTGCTCGGCAACCACGACAAGAAGGCCGACCACCCCGGCATCCGCGCGGCGCTCGACGCCCTCGGCTTCGTTGACGTGAGCCGCCAGGCCGTGCGGCTCGACCACCACGGCGAGTCGATCGAGATCGTCGGCAACGAGCTCCCCTGGTTCGGTCCTCCCACTACCTTCTCCGACCAGCCCGCCAGCCTGCGGCTGGTGGTCGCCCACAACCCCGACCAGTTCGGCTGGGCCGTCGCCCACGACGCCGACCTGATCCTCGCTGGGCACAACCACGGCGGCCAAGTCCGCTTCCCGCCGATCGGCCCGGTGCTGACCCCCAGCCTGCACGGCACCCGCTACGCGTGCGGCACCTTCCGCCGCGGCGACACCGTGATGCACGTCACGCGCGGCGCCGGCTCGCTGGCGCCGTTCCGCTTCTTCTGCCCGCCCGAGCTGACGCTGATCACGCTCCAGCAGCAAACTTCCTTGTCGGGCGCCATGCCTGTGTGAAGCTCAGGAGTTTCACTTCGGAGCGTCGAAAAACTGGGCTCAATGTCGCTGAAGTTGGGCACACCGCGGGCAGTTGGAGGTGCCGACGACGTGCCTAACGTCTTGCCGCTCAGCCGCCGGCGAAGCCGGTCGGCTGCAGCGGTTTGTTGGACTGCCTGCTCAGATTATCCATGGCGAAGGACTCCCCTCGAAGGTGATCTGCATCGACTCGTACTGATCCGAGCTGTCTTCGAGGTGCATGGAGATGCCGTTATCGAACTCCAGGACGATGAGCCGGTCGCCCTTGATGTCGCAGCGACGCACTGCCGTGTTCATGATCTCGTAGAACCCCGCGTCTGGCCACCGCCCGTCCTCCCAGTGGGCCACGATTTCGCCGTTGCGGAAGAGGTTCACCGGAGACTGGACGGCGAAGTTCACGGAACCGAACGTGAACTGGAGATCGAACTGACCGACGCGCACCTGCGTCGTGAATTCACCGACAACCGGTGAGAGATCAAGATCGCGGGGTATTCGGTACATTCCTGTCAGTCCAACGGCCGGGATCACCGAGCCGCCGGAGACACATTCTCCATTGGCAAACCGCGCGATCGGCGGCTTCGTGTGCATCCCATTGTTCTGTCGCGTCTTTTGGTCACCAAGCGATGATGTGCCCGGATCGATGATCGTAAATCTCGGCCTGCCAGTAGTGCGGGTCATTTACATCTCGCCGATCCATTCCGTCAGGAGTTTTGGCCGTGACGGGTCTCGCTAGGCGAACAAACACACTGTTTTCGTCTGGCCATCCTTTTGATGTTTCAAGGATAGCGTTTCCGTTCTTGATTTCGGAGTCGATTATATCATTCAGCGCGGCACAAAGTAGGCAGCGGTGGTATGCGATCAGGAGCGCGCGGGCGGCACGATCACAACGTGGCGGGTTACCCGGCAAGCCCATCGACGAATGTTCGAGTTTCGTCAAGTGCCTGCCAAGTGCATATTGATCGGCGTCCGCCAGCAGTATTTCGGCGATAGTGGGAATGTACGAATCGTACTCGTCGCGCGCTTCGGGATTAGCACGTACACCAATTGGGTCCCAACTGCGTAGTAGGGTATCGCGAATGGTTTGGTCAAGTTGGTAGCGTGTGTCGGCCATTGTGATGACGGGCCATGCAGCGACAGAACGTAAAAGGCTCAGTTGCCGGCCGCCCGCGGGAGCAGGCGTTCAACCGACAACACTATTGTCCATCGCGGGCGTCGCCGGTCCACTGCAGCCGGTGGTTAGTGGGCTTCTTTCGGTGCTGCTTTGGTCGACAAACAATGCGAGCCCGGCGTCGAATATAGGTCAGGGCGGCTGCGCCATTCATGTCTAATCCCCCGCATGAGTAAAGCGCAGTCTAGCTCGACGGAACCACTCGGAAATCTGTCTGAGTCGTCAAAGAAACAGGACCGAGCCGTCTCAATCGTGAGCGGCGACACGCTCCAGTCGAGAGAATGAAGTTCCATCCCGTGATAATGATTCTCGGTGTCAGTAGCAGAATAACCCGTCGCACCCAGCGAGAAGAAATTGGCAGACTCATCAAGTGATGAAAATATGCTTTCTGTGGAGAATTGGGCCGCTTTGCGACCCGAGAAGGCTATCTCCTCGCGACCATCTTCCCTGATAATCCTAACGAAAACGTCTGTGTCTGAATCCTTTGTCTCAAACTTGCTTCTCTGAAATATCCCCGGGAACAATCGGCCACCAAGTGTTTTATTAAACCATGAGTTGGTGTCTCGTCGAGGAATGTAAACACCCTCTCGATGCGCACCGTCTTGGGTCCATTGAACCGCAATTCGGTGCGCCGCATTCTCCGAACCCAGGCCGAAAAACTGCGGGACGTAATGAGGTCGGAGTTGCTTGAATCGGATCATGCAAACGCCGCCCACCCCATACCCGTCATGTAGCTTCGGTTGGAATGGTTGCGGCAACACTCGACTTAATACCGTCGGATCAATGCGGTAGTTCAGCAGAACACGTCGGTCGATGATGCCGTGAATAGTGTCGAGGATCATGCAACTAAGCCATGCCCACTAACTTGTTATTAGACAGAAACTTCTTCAGTATGCCCGGCATATTGAAGGTGACCTTCAGTAAGCAGACTGCCATTCTAGCGGGCTACCGCGTGCCTTCTCAAGCTACGTGCTTCTCGACAGCATTGGCACTCTCCTACGGCAATCGGGCAGGCATCTAGCGCGCTGAGGTTGTCACAACCTCGATCAGTATCGCGACTCCCAAAACTACACCGGATTCATCGTCCCGCGCGCTACTCAAACTCCCCTCGGCGCCTCACACCAGCACAGCCGCGAAATACTGCTCCGGGTGCCGGGGGCGCTCCCGATAGGGAAGCCCCCGACCTTCAGCCGAATGGGGATGGGTACCTCTCGGGGGCTTCCGCTGTCGCGGAGCGCCCCCGGCACCCGCTTTCTTGGACGCTACACCTCTTCTTCCACCACCGGGTTCGTCAGCACCCCGATCCCCTCAATCTCCACCGACACCGTGTCGCCCGGCTGCAGCCAGACCGGCGGCTGGCGGGCGAAGCCGACGCCGTGGGGCGTGCCGGTGAAGATCACCGTGCCGGCCCGCAGGGTGGTGCTGCCGCTCAGGAAGGCGATCAGCTTGGGCACGCTGAAGATCATGTCGGCGGTGGTCCAGTCCTGCATCACCTGGTCGTTTAGTGTGGTCTTGATCGCCAGGTTGTTGGGGTCGGTCAGCTCGTCGGGCGTCACCAGGCAGGGGCCCATCGGGGCGAAGGTGTCGAAGGTCTTGCCGCGGCAGAACTGCCCGCCGCCCCACATCGACTGCCAGTCGCGGGCGCTGATGTCGTTGCCGCAGGTGTAGCCCGCCACGTAGCCGAGGGCGTCCTCTTCGGTAGCGTTCTTGCAGTCGCGGCCGATCACCACCACGAGCTCGCACTCGTAGTCGACGCGGTCGCTCCGCAGGGTGCGGGGCAGCACGACCGGGTCGCCGGGGTTCTGCACGGCCGAGGTGGTCTTCATGAACAGCACCGGGTGCTCGGGGCACGGCTTGCCCCCCTCCTCGGCGTGCTTGGCGTAGTTGAGGCCGATGCAGAGGATGTCCACCGGCTCGATCGGCGCCAGCAGCTTCGCGACGTTGGCCGGCTTGCCGGTGTCGACCGGCGAGTGCAGCGGGTCGCCGTCGACGAGCGTGGTGCTCCCGTCCGCGTGGAGGCAGCCGTACGAAATGTGGCCCACCGGGTCTTCGAAACGAGTGATCTTCATGCACGCAACCTTCTGCTAGAATACGCCTTCTGCGTCGCCCAAATGCTGTTGTTCGAGAGCTTACCGCTCGCCCGCCCTCACGTACACTGCCCGCCAACGGTGCCCGCCCGAGCTATGTCCCTCAAATCGCCCGCGACCTGCCTGGAACTGCTGCAGGCAATGGTCGGCATCGAGTCCGTGACGCCCCGCACCTCGGGCCGGCCCGACGCCGAGCAGGAAATCGGCGCCTACCTGGCCGGCGTCGCGAGCGGCTGGGGCCTGGCCGTGACCGAGCTGCACGTCGAGGGCGGCGCGCCCAACGTGCTGATCACTGCCCCGACAAAGCCCGATGCGCCGTGGTGGATGTTTGACAGCCACCTCGACACGGTCGGCATCCAGGGGATGACGGTCGACCCGTTGGCCGCCGAGGTCAAGGACGGCCGCCTGTACGGCCGCGGCGCGTGCGACACCAAGGGCACCGGCGCCGCGATGCTGTGGGCCCTCCGCCAAACGGTCGCCGACGGAACCGCGCCGGCCAACATCGCGATGCTGCTGACCGTCGGCGAGGAGGCACGCCAGGTCGGCGCCCGCTCGTTCTTGGAGCGTGACCTTAATCAACTCGGCTGGTCCCCCGCGGCGGTAGTGGTCGGCGAGCCGACCATGATGAATGTCGTCCGGGCGGCCAATGGTTATGTCCGTATTCGGCTGGTGACCCTCGGCCGCGCGGCTCACTCGAGTTCTCCCGAAAAAGGTCTCAACGCGATCAGCACGATGGCCCGCGCCGTGACCGCGATCGAGCAGGACTACATCGCCCGGCTCGACGCGACGCACCCGCTCACGGGCCGCTCGACCTGCAGCATCAACGTGATCCGCGGCGGCTCGGAGCACAACGTGGTGCCGCCCCGCTGCGAGGTGACGATCGACCACCGCCTGACCCCCGGCCAGGACGGCGACGCCGCAGTGGCCGGCATCCGCGCCGCCCTCGACCGACTGGCTGCCGAGGACGACCGACTCGAGTACGCCTTCGATGACGTCGAGACCGCCCCGCCGCACGGCCCCGAGCTCAACGGCCCGCTCAGCGAGCACGTCGCTGGGCTGCTCGGCCAGGTCGGCATCGAATCTTCCATCCACGGCGCGCCCTACACCACCAACGCCAACCACTACGCCGGCGCCGGCCTCAAGTGCGTGGTCCTCGGCCCCGGCGACATCGCCCAGGCCCACACCCGCGACGAGTGGATCGCCCTCGACCAACTCGACCTCGGCGTCCGCGGCTACCGCAAGCTCATGGAGAGCCTGCCGGAGTAGCCGGCGTTGGCTGTTGGCTCTCGGCTGTTGTCTGTCCGTTGGGTAGCCCGTCAGAGCAATGCCGCGAAGTGGCGCGCGCAAGTCCCTCTCCCCCAAGGGGGGAGAGGCTAGGTGAGGGGGCCCCAGAAAACAGCGGAGCGCAGCTCCTCCATCTCCCCAGAGTTTTGTCCCCCACTCCTCCCCCGGACAAAACCACCCACGCCTTCGTCGAACTCGTAAGCCATTACACAGAAAGCACATACGAATCGCTCTCGCATCCCACCGCCCGCAACGTTGAGTCCAAAACATCCAGCGAAGGGGACAAAACCCCGCGCAAGGTTTCTCCCTCACCAACGCCTTTGGGCCCCGCCAAACTAGCAGCCAACCCCCATTGGACCCCGCGGGCTGGCTCTTTGCTACGAGAAAACCTCGCGATCGAGCCCCTGACGAGCCCGATCAGCCCATCCCGCCAGGGGTGGGACCGACCCACCAATCCCTGCCCCATCCGAATGCCATAGCTCCCCCCTAGCAAAATTGGTATCCCACGCCTGGAAAACCGTCACCAGCGAGCACAGGCAACCGATGCAAAGGCGTTCCCACCACGGTTCGATTCAGCGACTAACGTTGGCGGCCGTGCTGCTCACGGCCAACGCCGCCCGCGGCCAGGAGGCGGCCGTGACGCCGCTTCCCGACCTGTCGTCGCCGCCGATGGTCGACCCCCAGGTCCAGCCAGCAGGCTACGGCTCTTCCGGCGGGGGCTCGCCTGCCTGCACTGCCTGCTACGACCCGTGGTCGGCCGGCGTGGAGTTCGGCATCACGCGGTTCGTGCACACCAACGGCAACTTCGCCCTGATCGACGACGAGGTCGGCGCCTCGTTCCGGCCGTACCTTGGCTACGAGACCCCCGAGGGGGTCGGCGTCCGCGGGTCGGTGTTCATCGCCGCCGCCGAGAGCGTCGCAATCGACGCCGACGACAGCAGCCTGTTCGAAGCCAATCCGGTCGCCCTCAGCATCGATATCGAGCTCTACCGCCGGCTCCGCTTCGACAGCTTCGAGCTGCTGCTCGGCGCCGGCGCGCAGGGCGCCGGCTACGGCTTCGAGTTCCCCGACGGCGGCGACACGACCTGGGCCGGCGGCGGTGGGTCGCTGATGGCCGAGGGCCGCCAACTTATCCACGTCAGCCCGTGCAGCGAGTGGAGCGTGATCGGCGGCGGCCAAGTCGGCTACCTGCTGGGCGAAAAGTCGTACTCCTCCCCGCCCGGCTACGACGACGTCGGCCTGACGATGACCACCGGCAGGGCGTACCTTGGCTTCGAGTACCGCCGGCATTTGTCCCGCGGCGACCTCCTCTTCCAGCTCAAGGGCGAAACCCAGGTCTGGCGAGCCGACGGCATGCCCGGCATGGGCCTCGACACCACTGGGTTCCAGTTCGGGGCTGCCTGGTAGGCCCCGCCAGTTCCAAGAGTCAGCTATCAGGCGCGGGGGCTGGGTAGCTCCCCATTTGCGACGCTCGCGGCGCATCGATCGGGTCTATTGTCCGCAGACAACGGCCTGCGTCCTAGCGACGCATCGGCGAAAACCTGAAATCCCTCTAGTTCAAGTGCTTGATCTCGGCATTCAAGTGCTTTAGCATGGGCGAAGTGAGGTTCCGGCGTGCGGCTTCGCAAAACGCCCGTCGACTTCTCATTGAGTTCTCTTCTGACACTTGCTCACAAGCGCCGTTGAATCTTCTCTTTCTCCTCTCTTGCATGGCATCGGGTGACTCATGAAAGCAGTGCTCCGCTTCAATTCCTTGTTCTGCCTCGTGGCGGCGACCGCGTGCGGCGTCTCGCAGGCCGAAATGCTGGTGAATGATTTCGGGGACGGGGTCCAGAGTTGGCGATTCGACTTTGGCAGCCCGCTCACGCCGATTCTGTCGCAGGACCCGTCGCAAGGCTCGCCCAATAACGCGCCCGGCGCGCTACGGATGGAGATGAACTTCGCGTCGAGTCAGGGGGGCAGTAATAGCTTTGCGTTTACTGGCGACCTCTTTTTCCCGGCGACCGACTTGTCGGGCTTCGATTCGGTCGAGTTCGACCTGATGGTCGCGCCCGGAGCGGCGTTGGACGCCTTCGGCAACCACGGCTACTTCCAATTCGTCTCACGCGAGACCGACGGCTACAGCTACAACTCGGTGCTCGGGGAGAACCTCCCACCAGTCACCGGGCAGTGGCAGCCCTACTCGGTCCCGGCGGATTCCATGACGGCAACGCGGGCATTTACCGTCCAGTTGTACGGCGGTCCGTCCCAGGATATCGATGGACCGATCACACTCTTTATCGACAACATCCGCCTGACCAACGCGGTCCCGGAACCAACCTCGCTCGCGTTGGTAGGTCTGATGAGCGCCGCGGCGTTCGCCAGCCGCCGCCGCTGAGCAGCGCAGGGATCGATAGCAAAACGCCTTCATTAGCGACACCTGATCGGTCCACCTCCAGATCGGCCCGCAGAGGAATCGCGTATGCCGCCACTTCCGGAACGCCGCGTTTCACGCACGCTCGCCATCGCGTTCGCCTTGGGCATGACGCTCTCGACCAGCGTTAGCGCCGGCGATCCGGACGTCTACCAGCCCAACACCGACCCGGCAGTCGGGTTCAACTTGATCTCTTGGGCCAATTTCGGCGGGTCGGGCGCCAACCGGTGGCGTGAAGCCGTCCGCGGCCTTCACGAGGCCGGGTTCAGTGAAGTCTCGATCAGCCCGGTCCGATTCGTTAACCCAGCCACCGGAGTGATTGCGAGTTCGTCTTCGAAGGGTCCGGAACTGAGCCACATCGCCGCCGGCGTGGCCGAGGCGAAGAGCCTCGGGATGCGGGTGACGGTCAACCCTTTCGTGGAGCCGGAGAACTTTGCCTTCTGGCGGGGCCAGTACGACCCGAACCCGGGCTCCCAGAGCTGGAGCACGTTCTGGCAAGACTACGAAGACTACTTGGTTGAGGTCGCCGTCGTGGCGCAAGCCAATGGGGCCGATGCGTTGAACGTCGGCACCGAGCTCCGCGCGATCACCCGCAACAGCGGCAACAACGGGAAGTGGGCGTCTGTCATCGCGGCGGTCGACGACGCCTTCACCGGTGAGCTCGGCTACGCCGCCAACTGGGACAACTATCGAAATGGCAACCTGACCGACGCGGTTTGGAAGAATCCGGCAATCGACTACTTGGGCATCGACGCCTACTTCCGCGACACGACCTCCAACGCCGAGTCCGACGCGTCGGGCGCCGACCCCAACGAGGCGTTCATCACGCAAGTGGAGCAGGGGTGGAACGATCGGCTCGACAACGAGATCCTGCCCTTCGCCGCCTCCCTCCGTGCCGGCGGCGGACTCCCAGTGGTGCTCACCGAGGTCGGCTACCTGCCCTATAACCGCACGACCGTGACCCCCCAAAACAACTCGGGCGCCGTCGATACCGACGAGCAAGTCATGGCCTTCAAAGGGCTCACCCGAGCCCTCAACGGCCGCAAGGCTGAGCTGGGCGCGATTCACGTCTGGCAGTGGGGCATGGCGGGCTCCAACGGCAGCCAGTGGAACATTGCTGCGGGCGCCCCGTCCGACCAGCCAAACAACATCCCCTTGGGGAAGTGGCTGTCGGGCTTTGTCTCGGCGCCCGCTTTGGCCGGCGACTTCAACGGCGACAGCGTCGTCGACGCGGCCGACTACGCCACTTGGCGTGACGGCACGCGTCCCGTTAGCGACTACCAAGTCTGGGCCGAGCGTTACGGGGACGCGTTGGTTCTCCCTGGCCAAGTGGTCTCAATCCCTGAACCGCTGGGGGTGAGCCTCGCACTTTCGGCTAGCTTGGCTGCGATTTGGCGGGGCTTCTACTAGTGATGCCAACGCCCCCAGACCGACCAACGGGAGGCCGTCCTAGCCGGTAGGCTCTGTCGCCCGGAAACCGGCGGCGCCGATGGCGAGTAGGTGCAGCAAGATGCCCGGGAAGATAAACGGCACATAGCCAACGAGGGTCGCCAACAGCCACAGGCCGCCGGCGAACCTCCGGCCCTCGTAGAACTGCCCTAAGCCCGGCAGGAGGACACTAAGCGCCATCGGCAGTCCCGGCTGGAAGCGGTAGATTTGCTGATTCGACGGCTGATTGGCTCGATCAGGATCGGATGCGGGGCGGGATGCGGTTTCCATGGGACTCCGGGGCTGGCTGCGTCTTCGCTGGCTGGTTTACAAGGCCGATAACGCCTATCTATGCCGCAAGACTGGCGCCAAGCGTCGGCGGATTTCTCGAAAAAACGCCTAACCGGCAACTGCTCATCGCGCTCTGTGGACGCTATCTCGCCGCCGACGTCGCGGCTCGCTTGAGCGGAAGCTGGACCTCGTGAAACTGGTTCTTGCGTCCGACCATCGGGCTGTTGTAGCCCATCACGCGCAGTGGTCCGCTCACTTCGTATTTCGATTGGTCAGCGACCCACCGTTCAAGACGGGCGTTGGCGTCCTCGATGACTTGGGATCCGACGCCACCTCGGACGCCGAGGGCCACGACTTCCGTGGGCTCCCGATCGACCACCGTTACCGCACCCCGTTCGCCTGGTTTTCCAATCTCGGGGCTGGCGTAGAAGAAGGCCATCGACTGCTGCTGAGGTCTTCCCGCTGCTGACGCCTCGTACTCCATTTGGACCGGCGCCGTCATCGCGATCCCGTTGGTCGAGATATGCCCGAACAGGGTCATGAACTGCTTGGCCATCGCCATACGCTGCTTGGGGTAGCGTTTTACTTCAATCATGCCGACCGGCGTGTACGTGGGAAATCCCTCGGGGAGCTTGGCCTCGCCTAGCGGCACGAAGGCGAGCATTTCCGCCACCCGCTGCAGCCGCTGCTTTAGCTCAGGAACCGTCAGCTCCTGGTCGGTCGCGGCGCCGCCCGCCGAGAGTTCGTCGGCGATCGGGCTGCTGGATGGGACCAACGCTTTGAGCTGGTCGACTGCCGATAGCAGGGCAGCGCCGTCCTCCTCCGCCAACGCCGCCTCAACCAGTTGGCGAGCTGTCGCGGCTTCGCCGTCGGGCTCTGGGTAGCCCGACTCATCCTTCGCGTTCAGCAGCGAGGCCCATGAAAAAGTGAATGCTAGCAGGAGTAGGAGTTTGCGCATGCTTGCCGTCCGGTAGTTAGGTAACCTTCGAACTTTAGCCGGCCGCAAGAGATTGCCCAGGGTGGGCCCGCCACGGCTGAGCGGCCCGTGGCCAGGGGACGCTGCTCTCTGCTGCAAGCAATCGGCCGGCGGCGGGGCGCCTTCAGGGCTTCGTTGCTTGTCCTGGGTTCCGGATCCGGCCCAGCAGCCCCGCGGCGACGCAGGCGATCAGCGCCGCTGCCGCCCCTGGCTCGGGCGTGGCGTCGATGGCGCCGGCGGCGGTCCCGAGACCGAAGTTGGTCCGCCAGACGAGGTAGTCATCGGCGTCGACCACCCCATCGCCGTTCCCGTCGGCCGGCAGGTAGGCGCCGGTCAGATTCTCTGCGTCCCGCCACAGGGTGTAGTCGGCCGCGTCGACGACGCCGTCGAAGTTGTAGTCGCCCGGCAGCACGTCGGCGACGGCGAGCGCCAGGTACTGGTCGGCGGACACATCGTACGCGTACTGGACCGTGCCGTCGGGCCACACGACCAGCAGGGTGTCGATTGTGTCGGCCGCGCCGAGGCCGAAGTGCACCGGCAGGTCGCTCTGGTTGAACGTGCCGGCGTTGGTGTTGGCCTCGCGGCGGAGCGTGCGCTCGTCGGCCGTTCCCTCGTTGATGGTGGCGTACAGCACGGCGCCGATGGCGGTGGTGTTCTCGGTGCGGCCGTCGAGCTCGACGTACAGCCAGTGGTTGCCGTTCTCGGCGGCGTCGCTGAGGAACACGCGTTCGTTGTAGCTGGACCCGGTGGGGGCGATCAGGTCCTGGTCACCGTCGCGGTCGAGGTCGCCCCACACGCTGTCGTAGCCGCCGACGTTCTGCTCGTCGAGGCCCTCGGCGACGGTCACGTCGGTGAACTGCCAGTCGCCGTCGTTGCGGTAGAGCTTGCGGGCCTGGTCCTTTGAGCCGACAAGGTGGTCGTGGAAGAAGAGGTCGAGGTCGCCGTCGTTGTCGTAGTCGACCGCCTTGCCGCCGCCCAGGTCGCTCGAGACGTCCGACAGCAGCGCGTGGCCGGTGATTGCATCGACGTCGGTGAACTGGTTGCCGCCGTCGTTGCGGAAGATCTTGGTCGGCCGGGCGTCGGCGCCCACGACAAACAGGTCGAGGTCGCCGTCGTCGTCCATGTCGACGAACTCGGCGCCGTAGCTGTTCTGGAAGTTCTGCGTGCCGTTCGAGTCGGCGATGTCGACGAAGCTCAGCACGCCGGTCTGGGCGAGCTGGTTCTCGTAGAAGTTGTTGCGGATGTTGTTGTTGCTGCGGCAGGTCGAGATGTAGATGTCGAGGTCGCCGTCGCCGTCGGTGTCGCCGATGGCCATGCCGTAGCCCTTCGTGCCGAAGTCTTCCTGGACCCCGACCAGGGCGCCGACCGGATCGAACGTGCCGTCGGCGGCCTGCAGGTAGATCTCGTGCTTCTCGGGGCCCTCCATGCCGATGATCAGGTCGAGGACGTGGTCGCCGTCGATATCGTTCCAGGCGACATTCTGGTGGAAACCGGGGTCGTTGAGCCCCACCGCCACGCTCGAGTTCGAGAAGCTGAATCCGGCGTTGTTGTGCAGCGAGTCGCCCGAGGCGCCGATGTTCGACTGGCCGACAAAGATGTCAACAAGACCGTCGCCGTCGTAGTCGCCCCACGCGGCGCTCCAAGAGGGGCCCAGCCCGCCGGGCACAACCAACGAAGTAAGGTCGGTGAAGGAGAGGTGGCCGTTCTCGACCAGGTTGTTCCGGTAGAACCGCTGCGCGCTGCCGCCCCCTTGGAAGAAGAGGTCGAGGTCGCCGTCGTTGTCGTAGTCGCCGAGCGACGCGCTGCGGCCGTCGACGTTGGCGGAGAGGACCGCCGTGCCGGAGTTGCTGAACGTCTGGGCGGCGGCCTGGCGGCTGGGGGCGCCGGACGCCAGCAGCGCGGCGATCAGGGCAACGAGCGTGGGGCGACGCAGAGCGAGACTCATAGGACCGCCTTGGCGAGAATCGGTTCGCTGGGGGGGGAGGACGCCCTACCAGCGTAGCCGGCCCCCAACCACGGTGCAAACAAGCCGCGACCGCTGGAACGCCGCCGGGCGACAGAACCGAAGGCCTCAACATGGGGGGCTCTACGGCCCCTTCGCCCAAAAGAACCCGGCCACGACGCCGGCGCCGAGCAGCAGCAGGTGGATAAAGTTGATCTGGTGCAGGTGGGCGAGGAAGAACGGCAGGCTCGGATCGGCCATGAACGGCAGCGCGTACCACTCGGCCAGCACCGAAGCAACCAGGCCGGCGACCAATGCGATGACGCCGGTCGCCAGGTTACGGTCGCGGACTGCCAGCTGCACGCCCCACCCTGCCCCGGCGCCCATCAGCATGCCGGCGTGCAGTCCGGCGCGGGCGAGCAGGATGAACACGACCGCCCCGGCGACAGCGCCGCCGATCGCGCCGGCGGCTGCTTTGACGTAGTCCATTGAACCTCTCGGTGGATGAGCTCGAATTGGGGACTGGCTCTCGTCCGCCGTGCGGAACGTTGCCTGGGATCGATTCTGGGGCGGTCGAGTGCCTGTCCCCATTTTGAGCGGGCCATCCAAGGGAGACGCGATCGGATGGTCCGTCGAAAAACGGGGACAGGCACGCCGCATCAACGCGTGCTTCAGGCTACGGGAGCAACTGGCGGCGAGCCAGTCCCCGATTTTCGACTCGTGGGCTCAGATCTCACCGCTATCGTCTCCGTCCGTTAGTGTGCTGGTTCTTGGGGTGGCGGTGCGGCGCCCGCTCGGCCTGGCCGGTCATCTCGTACAGGAAGCGGCTCGGCAGGGTGTCGCGGGCCTTGCCCCACTTGCGACGGGTGAGGGCGAGCGACAGCGTGAGCCGATCCTGCGCGCGGGTCACGCCGACATACGCGAGTCGGCGTTCCTCGTCGATCGATTCGTTCTCGGCCTCGATCGAGCGGCGGTGCGGCAGGATGCCCTCCTCCATGCCGACCAGGTAGACGTGGGGGAACTCGAGCCCCTTGGCGGCGTGCAGGGTCAAGAGCGCGACCGAGTTCTGGTCGAGCTGCGACTCCTTGTCGTTGTTGTCGCCCGGCCCGCCGAGGGCGATCTCCTCGAGGAACCCGTCGAGCGGCCGCGCGGTGGGGTCGTCGTCGTCATCGTCCTTGGCGTCGTACGATGCGGCGGCGTTGACGATCTCGCCGAGCGCGGCGAGCCGGGCGTCGCGCTCGTTCGGGTCGGGGTAGATGCGGTCGAGCTCCTGGCGGTAGCGGGCCTCGTCGATGACGCGGTTCACGAGCCGCTCGACCGGGCCGTCGTCCTTGCGCCACGACTCCACCATCTGGACGAGCGCCGCGCAGCCCTTCTTGGCGGCCGGCGTCAGCCCTTCGACGTTGGCGAAGTCGGCCACGACCCGCCACAGCGGGACGCCGCGCGACACGGCCTGCTCCATCATCCGCTTGCGGGCGGTGTCGCCGATGCCGCGGGGCGGGGTGTTGAGCACCCGCAGCAGCGACGGCTCGTCGTCGGGGTTGGCGGCGAGCTTCATGTAGGCCATGACGTCGCGGATCTCGCGGCGGTCGTAGAAGCTCATGCCGCCGATCAGCACGTAGGGGACGTCCTGCGCGCGGAGCTCGGCCTCGAACGCGCGGGGCTGCTCGTTGGTGCGGAACAGGATCGCGACATCGCGGTACCGCAGCTTGGTCTGCTCGACCTTGCGGCGGATGTCGAACACCACCTCCTTGGCCTCGGTGAGCTCGTCCTTGTACTGCATGATGCGGGGGGGCTCGCCGCCCCCCTTGGCGGGCCGCAGCACCTTGTCGTGCCGGTGCGCGTTGTGGACGATCAGCGTGTTGGCGTAGTCGATGATCGGCTTGCGGCTGCGGTAGTTGGCCTCCAGCCGGACAGTCTTGGCCTCGGGCCAGTCTTTGTTGAACGTGAGGATGTGGGTCACCTCGGCGCCGCGCCACGAGTAGATCGACTGGTCGTCGTCGCCCACGACGCACAGGTTGCGGTGGCCCATCGCCAGGCCGCGGACAATCTCGTACTGGCTGTGGTTGGTGTCCTGGTACTCGTCTACCAGCACGTGGTCGAAGCGGCCGGCCTCCTCGCGGCGGAGGGTCGGGAACTTGCGGAACAGCTCCTCGGTCAAATACAGCAGGTCGTCGAAGTCGACCGAGCCGCTGTTCTTCAGGTGGTTCTGGTACCTGCGGTAGGCCGATGCGGCGAGGTGCTCGCGGTCGGTCTCGGCGATGCCGCCCGCCTGCGAGGGCGTCACCGAACGCATCTTCCACTGGCTGATGATCGCCAGCAGGTCGCCCGGCTTGAGGGCGTCGTTGGGGGCGCGGATCTCACGCAGGGCGGTGCGGGCGTGGCTCTCCTGGTCGCCGCGGTCGGCGATGGTGAACTTCTCCGGGTACCCCAGGTGCGTGGCGTGCCGCCGCAGGATCCGCACGCAGAGCGAGTGGAAGGTGCTGATCTCGGGCTTGGGGGTCCCCCGCTTGCGGCGTTTCCGCTTGCCTCCGTTCAGGAGCTCGGCGGCCCGCTCCTGCATCTCGCCGGCCGCCTTGCGGGTGAAGGTGACCGCCAGGATGCGGTCGGCGGCGACCCCGCTCTTGATAAGCTGGGCGATCCGGAAGGTCACGACGCGGGTTTTGCCCGTGCCGGCCCCTGCCAGCACCAGCAGGGGCCCGCGGAGCGTCATCACGGCGTCTTGCTGGGCGGGATTGAGGCCGGCGGGCATAGGGATTGGGGAAATCGGGGTTAGCCCGTAATATAGAGTGCTTCGGGCGGCAGCGAGGCCGCCCATGATAGATTGCCAACCGCAAACATTAAATCGCCCTATGGACTCCCAACACCGTCACGAACTCGCCGAGAACGAGCTGGCCCACTGGCTCGAGGACTTCATCGAGAACGTGAAGCCGTACGCCTCGCTGATCTTGATCGGCGTGATCGGCGCCATCGCGCTCTTCACCGCTTGGGGGTACTACCAGAAGTCCAACAAGGCGAGCCGCGCCGCCGACTGGAGCCTGTATACCATGACGGCCCTGGAGGGCGTGCCGCGGATGAGCACCCTCGAGACCGCCGCCCTCGAGCTTGACGACGCCGGAGCCCCGGCCAACTTTGCTAGCATCACCTGGGCCGAGGGCAAGCTGTACGAGGCCTCCGAGAGCGTCCTCACCGACCGCGACAACGCCCTCAAGGCGACCGACAATGCCCGCCAGAAGTTCGAACGGCTGCTGCAGGCCAAGGGCGTCAGCCAGGAGATCCGCGACCGGGCCCAATTCGGCCTGGCCCGTAGCTACGAGCTCGACAGCGACTACGACAAAGCGATCGAAGCCTACAAGGCGACCAAGGGCGTCTTTGCCGAGCTGGCCGCCGAGCGGGCCGAGGAGCTCGCCAAGGATTCCCTCAAGGAAGACCTGCAGTGGCTGGCCGCCGCCAAGGCGCCGCAGTTCAGCATGCCAAGCGGCCCCGGCGCCCCGGGCCAGCAGCCCGACTTCAGCCCCGACGACCTCGACCTCGGCGCCGCTGGTCAGGCCGAACCGGAATCCGACATCACCCTCGACGACCTGCTCGAGAGCTACCAGGGCAGCGCCGCCGCTGAGGACGAGCCCATGGCCGACGAAGAACCCGCCGCAGAAGAGGCGGCAGGTGACGAAGCCGGGGAAGGCGATGAGGCGCCCGCAACCAAGTCCGCAGCAGCCCCTGAAGCTGAATCCGCCGACGCCGAATCTGAGCCGGCCGATGCCGAATCGACCGACGACGCCGAAGGCGAGCCGACCGACGAGTAGTTCGACTCCGGAAAAACGGGCGCCGGTGGCGCTCTCACCAGGCGAGCCACCGACGGCTCGCATTCCGGACCATGAAGCATGGGGAGCTTCCGCTGTCGCGGAGCGCCCCCGGCGCCCCGTGTTCTCTACGCGGCGATTCACGTTCTATGCCTGCATCGCCGCCCCACGAGCTGCCCGCCGACCTCACGGTCGATGAAGCCGACCACGGCAAGCGGATCGACGCGTTCATCGCCGCCGCCCTGCCGGGCTTCAGCCGCAGCCTGCTCCGCAAGGCGATCGACACCGGCGCGGTCGCCGTCGACGGCACGAAGCGGAAGCCGTCGTTCCGCGTCGAGACCGGCATGACCGTGCGGGTCGACTCGTTCGAGCTGCCGCAGGAGGGCCCCGCCCCGCAGGCGATCGCGCTGGACATTCTGCACGAGGACGACGACCTGATCGTCGTGAACAAGCCGCCCGGCATGGTCGTGCACCCCGCCAAGGGGCACTGGGAAGGGACGCTTGCCAGCGCGCTGGCGCACCACTTCGGCCAGCTCTCTGACATCGGCGGGGCCGCCCGGCCCGGCATCGTGCACCGCCTGGACCGCGACACCTCCGGCGTGCTGGTGGTCGCCAAGCACAACCGGGCGCACGAGCACCTGGCCGCCCAGTTCCACGACCGCACCACCGAGAAACGCTACCTGGCGATCACCCAGGGCGTGCCCGACCGCGACGAGGATGTGGTCGACAAGCCAATCGGCGACCACCCCCACAGCCGGGAAAAAAAGGCGGTACGCATCGGCCACCCCTCGAGCCGCGACGCGCTCACACGGCTCAAGGTGCTCGAGCGGTTCCGCGGCTTCGCGCTGGTCGAGTGTATGCCTAAGACCGGCCGCACCCACCAGATCCGCCTGCACCTGGCCCACATCCACTGCGCGGTGCTGTGCGATCGGCTGTACGGCGGCCGCAACCAGATCACCGAGGGCGAGCTCACGACCGGTCGCCCCGGCGGCGAGGTCGTGCTCGCCCGCCAGGCGCTGCACGCCACGCAGCTCTCGATCGATCACCCCACGACCGGCGAGCGGGTGACCTTCCAGGCCAAGTTGCCGACCGACATCGAACAGACGGTTTCCCGGCTGCGGGCGGCGAAGTGAATCCGTGGGTGCTTGCTGCAGAATTGTCAGCGGCTACATTGGCTTGTCGCCGAGAAGCTTGAAACGGGGGCTGGCTCGCGGCCGCGCGGCAAGTGGTTGCCAAGCAGCAGGCTTTATCGCGGCCGAGTGCCTGTCCCCGTTTCAAGCGGCGCCTCACGAGAGAACCGAAACGACTAGGTTGGTCCGTCCAAAAACGGAGACAGGCACGGCGCGAGCCAAGTGAAAATGGGCTCGGTCCCGTCGAACGCTTCGAGCCAGTCCCCGTTTTCGGACGCGTCACCCCTACAGCAAGGAGCCCGCGATGGGCCTGATTGCCGAGTTCAAAAAGTTCGCCCTCCGCGGCAACGTGGTCGACCTGGCGGTCGGCATCGTGATCGGCGCCGCGTTCAAGGACATCGTCACGGCGTTGGTCGACAAGATCATCATGCCCGTGATTGGCGCCATCACGGGCGGCATTAACTTTGGCGACAGAGCGTTTAAGCTGCCGGTGCCGGGCCTCGACGCCGCCGACCAACCCGAGATCGGCTACGGCGCCCTCCTGCAGGCGTCGATCAACTTCTTGATCATTGCCTTTGCGCTGTTCCTGGTTATTAAGGCGATCAACAAGGTCGAGGAGCAGTTCGCCGACCCGGGCCAGCCCGACCCCGCGCCGCCGCCCGAGGACATCAAGCTGCTCCGCGAGATCCGCGACGCGTTGGTGAAGAACGAGGGCTGACTTCGATCCGATCCAGGCCCAGCTTATCCCCCTCCCCGGCAGGGGGAGGGGCTAGGGGAGGGGGTTCGCCCCGGTTTTCGGCAGCGTTACGGCTCCTAAGAACAAGAGGTCGCAGAGAGAAGCGGGCGCCGCACGCTATGCTAATTTGTGCAACCGCTTCTACAGCAAGACGAGTCTGTCAGGCAAACTCTGCCTTACTGCCTTGACGAGCGTAGAGCAGCTTCGAAATCGGTCGCAAAAATTGCGAATTGATCGTGCCATCCTTCACCTTCAGCGATCTGCTGGATAGGCCCCGATGACGAGAAGTAGTGCTCTAGTTGTCGATGATCGAAAGCCTTCCTCTTGCCGATTGCTTCGATAGCGATCGCAAGATCCATTGCGATATCGGCGTCGCTAAGCCCATCGATGGACCAACCGTTCTCGCACTTTTCTAGGCGATTCTTCGTCTCAGCCAGGCATGTCAACAGTCGTGAGGAATTCATACTGGCAGTCTGAAGAGGATTTTCTTCGAGACTGAATATTGCGTAGGAAACAGGAGGACGCAGAGAAAGCAGAGAAGAGTCGGCCGCGCGTGCTCTGCTCTCTCTGCGTCCTCCTGTTCTCTGATTTAAATGCGGGTGGGCCTGGCGGCCCACGCTAAGCGTTTTCTTATCCGCGGCCGCCGATCGTGACCTTCCGCCCCTCAACGTGCACGCGGCCGTTGGCCAGCAGCTTCAGCACGTGCGGGTAGGCTTCCTTCTCGGCCTCGAACACGCGGGCGGCGAGGGTGTGGGCGTCGTCGTCGTCGAAGACCGGCACCGGCTGCTGCCAGATGATCGGGCCGTTGTCGTACTCGTTGTCGACAAAGTGCACCGTGACGCCGGTCACCTTGGCGCCGTAGTTCAGCACTGCCTGGTGCACGCGGTCGCCGTACATGCCGTGCCCGCAGAACGACGGGATCAGCGACGGGTGGATGTTCACCACGCGGCCCTCGAAGTCGGGCGGCACCGGGGCGAACTTCAGGAAGCCGGCCATCACGACCAGGTCGACCCCGGCGTGGCGGCAGGCGGCGAAGATCGCCTCGCCGTAGGCCTCGTGCGAGTCGAAGCCCTTCCGCTCGATCACCTCGCGGGCGATGCCGGCGTCGTCGGCGAACTGCTGGCCGGTCGCTTGGCCGCTGCTGGCGACGACCAACTTGATCTCGACCGGCAGCGAGCCCTCCCGCGCGAGGTCGATAAAGTTCTTCAGCGTCCGGCCCGAGCCAGAGATCAGGACGGCGATTTTCATCTTGGACGCGTCAGGCATGTTCGATTGGGTTGGTGAGAGTCTTCTGCCAGTAGCCGACATCGATCCAGCGATCGAACTTGTAGCCTACCTCCGTGTAGTGGGCCGCCTTGACGAAGCCGAGCCGCTCGTGCAGCGTCACGCTCGCCGCGTTGGGCAGGGCGATCCCGGCCATCAGCACGTGCACGCCGCGGCCCTCGAGTCGCCGTAGCAACTCATCATACAGTCGCCTGCCGTGCCCGTTGCCGCATGCGGCTGGCGAAAGGTAGACGCTGGTCTCCAGGGTATGCCGGTAGGCGGCCCGGGCGTGCCAGCGGCTCGCGTAGGCGTATCCTACCACCCCTTCGCCCGTTTCCAGCACCAGCCAGGGGTTATCCCGCGTCACGGTTTCGATGCGGCGTCCGATTTCCTCGGGCGTGACCGGTTCGAGCTCGAAGGTAACCACCGTGTTGGCGATGTAGTGGTTGTAGACTGCGGCAATGGCGTCGAAGTCGGCCGGCGTGGCGTCGCGGATTTTTGTCGGAACCATAGAATGCTCGTGTCGCACGCGGGCCCGACCTAAGCCAGCAGCGAGCCCTCCCGAGCTTCGGTCCAGGGGTTGGCGTCCCTGGCTACGTGCTGTCGGCCTTACGGGCCTGGGCCGATCAGCTACGCCAACCGTCTCACATACAGCTTGGCCGCGTGGTCGCCTAGCGCAATGTCGACCGGCTCAACGCCGCTCAGCGGCTGGAGCAAGAGCTTGTCGGCTAGGGTTTCGCCGGCGAGGTACTCCTGGTGCTGCTCGACCGCCTGCCGGACCGGTTGGGCGTCGGTCTCGACGCCGATCTCGATGCGGTCGGTGAACTCGCAGCCGATCTCCTTGCGGCGGTCCTGGATGGCGCGTTTCAGGTCCTGGGCCAGGCCCTCGGCGATCAGCTCGTCGGTCAGCTCGGTGGCCAGCACCACCACGACGCCGCGGTCGTTGGCCGACGCCCAGCCCTCCTTGGCGGTGATGCGGATCTCGACCTCCGCCGGCAGCAGCTCGACCTCCTGGCCCTCGACCGTCAGGTTGATCTTGCCGTTGTCGCGGAGGTTGGCCAAGAGCTCGCTGCCGCTCGCCTGGTTGAGCGCAAACTTGACCTTCGGCATCAGCTTGCCGAGCTTCTTGCCGAGCAGCTTGAAGTTCGGCATCACCTCGTGGTCGACGTACTTCTCGGGGGCGTCGCTGTAGGCGACCGCCTTGACGTTGAGCTCGTCCTGGATGACGCCGGCGTGCTCCTCGAGCCACGCCTGGTGCGTGTTGTCGGCCAGGATCACCTCGACGGTCGAGAGCGGCTGCCGCACCTTGAGGACGGCGCCTTCGCGGGCGCGGCGGCCGAGTGAGCTGATCAGCCGCACCAGGTCCATCCGCTCGGAGAGGTCTTCGTCGACGACCTTGGAGTCGGCCTCTGGGTAGTCGCACAGGTGCACGCTCTCCAGAGCGGCGCCGTCGAACACGCCGGCGAGGTTCTGCCAAAAGTTCTCGGCCAGGAATGGCGTGAACGGGGCGATCAGCTTGGCGCTGGTCACCAGGCACTCGTACAGCGTCCAGTAGGCGTCGAGCTTCTCGGCCGAGCGTTTGTCCTTGGCCCAGAAGCGGTCGCGGCTGCGGCGAACCCACCAGTTGGAGAGCGCGTCGACAAACGTGGTGATCGCGTCGCAGGCGCCGTAGTTGTCGTACGCGTCCATCCGATCGGTCACCAGGCCGGCCGTGCGGTGCAGCTCGCTGATGATCCAGCGGTCTAGCTCGGCGCGGTCGGCGAGCGGGCGGTAGGAGTCCGCGGCGGCGAAGTCGCTCGGGGCGAGCTGCCCAATCCCCCTCCCTTGCAGGGAGGGGTTAGGGGAGGGTAGAGCGTCGCCCGTAGTTGCAACCGTCTTCTGATTTGCGGCCGTACCCCCTCCCTCAGTCCCTCCCCCCGAGCGGGAGGGAGGCTGGGGCGCGGCTCCACCGCCTAGTTCGGTCGCCGGATCAAACTCGTCGATATTGGCGTAGATCACGAAAAAGCTGTAGCAGTTCCACAGCCGCAGCAGGAACTCCGGGATGCTGTCCTTGATCGCCTGCTCGCTGTAGCGGATCGAGGTCCACGGCGGCTGGTTGGCGAACAGGTACCAGCGGAGCGCGTCGGCGCCGTACTTGTCGAAGATCTGGTTCGGCTCGCGGTAGTTCCGCTTGCTCTTGGACATCTTCTGCCCGTCCTCGCCCAGCATCAGGCCCAGCACGATGCAGTTCTTGAATGGGTGGGGATACGATTGCGGATCTCGGATTGCGGACTGCGGATTCTCTGGGCTCTCGCCCCAGAGCATGGTTGAAATCGCCAGCTGGCTGTAGAACCAGCCGCGGGTCTGGTCGATCGCCTCGGAGATGAAGTCGGCGGGGAACTGGCTCTCGAAACGCTCGCGGGGCTCGCCCTCGGCCTCGCCCTTGAAGCCCCACTGCGCGAACGGCATCGCGCCGGAGTCGTACCAGCAGTCGATCACCTCGGTGACGCGGCGCATGCGGGCGCCCTTGGCGTGGGGGCTGTCGTAGGTGACCTCGTCGATGTACGGCTTGTGGACCTTGAGGTCCTCGGGCAGTTCGGGGTTGGCGGCCTTGGCCTGCTCCCACGCCTGGGTCCCGGCGACGCCGGGCTTGGCGAGAAGCTCCTCGTAGCCGCCGATCGCCTCCTGCTTGCCGGTTTTTTCGCACTGCCAGATCGGCAGCGGGGTGCCCCAGTAGCGTTCGCGGGAGAGCGCCCAATCGACGTTCGACTCGAGGAACTTGCCCATCCGGCCGCCCTTGATGTGCTCGGGCAGCCAGTTGATCTGCTGGTTGTTGGCGATCATCGCGTCCTTGAACGCGGTGGTCTTGATGAACCAGCTCTCGCGGGGGTACTGGATCAGCGGGTCGTCGTCGGCCCGCCAGCAGAACGGGTAGTCGTGCAGGTACTGCTCCTGGTGGAACAGCAGGCCGCGCTCTTTCAGCTTGCGGGTGATGTCCTTGTCGCAGTCCTTGACCCAGCGGCCGCGGACGAACTCGGGCGCCTCGGCGGTAAACTTGCCGTCGGGGCCGACGCAGTTGATCAGCGCGGGGCCCTGCCCCGGCTCGAACAGCTCCTGCTGGGCGACCAGCACCTCGTAGTCGACCTCGCCGAACGCGGGCGCCTGGTGCACCACGCCGGAGCCGCTGTCGGTAGTGACAAAGTCGGCCGGCACGACCCGCCAGGCGGTGTAGGCCTCGCCGCCCGACTTGAGCCGGCCCTGCTGGCCTCCGCCGAGGTCGAATGGCGTGGTGTCGGGCTGGCTGCCTTCTTGCTCGCGGAGCATTTGTCGCCGCTGCGCCGCGGCCAGGGTGTAGTAGCACTCGAACGGGGGGATGTACCGCAGACCGACCAGGTCGGCGCCGGGGAAGGTCTCCTCGACGGTCAGCTCCCGCTTGAGCTTCTCGGCGAGCGGCTGGACGAGGTCCTTGGCGAGGATGTAGGAGCCGCCCTCTTCGGCGTCGGCGACCTTGGCGTACTCGATCTCGGGGTGCACGGCCGCGAACTGGTTGGACGGCAGCGTCCACGGCGTGGTCGTCCAAACGATCAGCGAGGTCTTGGACGGCACGCCCTCCTCAAGCAGCGGGAACTTGACGTACACGCTCGGGTCGGCGACCTGGCGGTAGCCCTGGCCGACTTCTCCCGCGCTCAGCGCGGTGCCGCCCTGGGCCCACCACCAGACGATCTTGTGGCCCTGGTACAAGAGGTCGCGGTCGAAGAGCTGCTTGAGGCTCCACCACACACTCTCGACGTAGCTCTGGTGGTAGGTAACGTACGCCTTGTCGAGGTCGACCCAGAAGCCGAGCCGCTCGGTCAGGCGTTCCCACTCCTGCATGTAGCGCCAGACGCTCGCCTGACACTTCTGGATGAACGGCTCGACGCCGTGGGCCTCGATCTCCTCCTTGGAGTGGATGCCGAGCTCTTTGCAGACCTCGACCTCGACTGGCAGGCCGTGTGTGTCCCATCCCGCCTTGCGCTCGCAGCGGTAGCCGCGCATCGTCTTGTAGCGGGGGAAGACGTCCTTGATCGCGCGGGTCAGGCAGTGGCCCGGGTGGGGCATGCCGTTGGCCGTCGGAGGCCCCTCGTAGAACACAAACGGCTCGGCGCCCTCGCGGCGGTCGAGCGACTTGTGGTAGACATTGTTCTCTTTCCAGAACCGCAGGACGTCTTCTTCGAGCTGCGGGAAGTTGGGCGATCCGTCGGCGGGTTTGAACATTGTTGGGCGCTGGTCGTTGGGCGTAGGTCTTGGGGACGCTGGGAGGGCGAGCCGGCTGAGCAACGAGCGGGCCGCCTCAACCACATCCGCAAAACGGCATCACTCCGCCCCCCAACGACTCGCGGCACGGCGGGTCACTCGTCGTCGAAGTCGGGGTCGTCGTTGAACGAGCCCTCGTCGTCGGACTCTTCTTCCTCGTCGGGCGGGAACTCGTCGGCGTACTCGCTGTCGCCGAGGTCGTCGTCCCACTCCTCCTCGAAGTCGTCGTCGAACTCGTCGTCGAAGTCGTCGTCCTCGAAGTCGTCGAAGGGGTCGCTCGAACAGACCTCGCCCGGGGCCGCGGAGCCCCAGCGATCGCCGAGCGACTGCCAGCGGTCGCCCTGCTGCGGGGCGTCGGCCGGCCCCGTCACCTCAGAAAACGAGACCACGGCGGTCGCCAGAGGGTTCATCTCGGGCGCCACGCCGCCCAGCGGGGCGACTTCCATCGGGTTCCAAGAGTCAGACGCCTGGGTGACCATCACGCGATGCCTTGTTATTTTTAGGGTTCGGTTTTGCGGGTCCGCGTGCCGGCGGGCGACCGGCAGTTTGATAGAATCGTCATTTTGCCTTCTCGACGCCTGTCCGGCTATGCCCGACCCGGCCCCGGCGCTAAAAATTACCGCCTACAGGGCGTCAGAATCGGGCCAGCAACCAACTCACCGCGATATGCCAGAACCAGACACCCCCGACCTGCCCGAACCCCTGGACGTTATCGCCGTGGGCGCCCACCCGGACGACGTCGAGATCGGCTGCGGCGGCGTGGTGGCGAAGCTCGTCGAGCAGGGCTACCGGGTCGGCATCGTCGACCTGACCGACGGCGAACCGACCCCCGGCTCGCCCGGCCCGGAGGCCCGGCTGGCCGAGGCGGCCGAGGCGGCCCGCTGCCTGGGGGCCACGCACCGCGAGACGCTCGACCTGCCCAACCGGCGGCTGTTTGACGACTTCGACGCCCGGGTCGCCCTGGCGAAGGTGCTGCGACGCTGGCGTCCGCGGCTGGTGATCGGCATCAGCGACCGCACGCCGCTCGCCTCGCCGGACCACTGGCAGGCCCGGCAGATTGTTGACGCCGGCGTTTTCTATTCGCGGCTCACCAAGTGGGACGAGAAGTTCGACGGGCTGCCGCCGCACCGCATCGCGGCCCAGCTGTACTACCCGTTGTCGTTCTACTCGCTCGAGGCGCCGATCGACGGCAACTACTTTGTGGTCGACATCAGCTCGACACTCGAGCAGAAGATGGCCAGCATCCGGGCCTACGCCACGCAGTTCCCGCCGGAGAAGCAGGAGATCTTCGCCAAGGTCACGGCCATGGCGCAGCGGTTCGGCTCGGCGGCCGGCTACCAGGCCGGCGAGGTGCTCAGCAGCCCCCGCGCGATCGGCACCACCGACCTGATGGGCCTGGTGTTCGACGCCGGCCCGCGGCCCACCTGACCACCTTCCCCACGCCCCAACGAAAAGGAACGCCTGCCGCCGGGGCACGCGGCAGACTCCATGAGCGAATACCAAGCGATCAAAGAGGAGATGTGCGAGATTGGCCGGCGGATGTACGCCCGCCACTTTGTCGCCGCGAACGAGGGCAACCTCTCGGTGCGCGTCGACGAGGACCGGGTGCTCTGCACGCCGACCTTCTTCTGCAAGGGCGTCATGTCGCCCGACGACATTTCAACCGTCAACATGCAGGGGGAGCAGCTCGCCGGCAAGCGGAAACGCACCAGCGAGGTGCTGCTGCATCTGGAGATCATGAAGGAGCGGCCCGAGATCAGGGGCGTCGTCCACGGCCACCCGCCCCACGCGACCGCGTTTGCCGTCGCCCGCGAGCCGATCCCGACGGGCGTTCACCCCGAGGCCGACGTGTTCCTGGGCGAGGTGCCGATTGCCGACTACGCCACCCCGGGCGACGACCGCCTGGCCAGAACGATCCTGCCGTTCGTCCACAAGTGCAACACGATCGTGCTCGCCAACCACGGCACGGTGAGCTTTGATGTCTCCCTAGAGCAGGCGTACTGGTGGACCGAGATCCTCGACGCGTACTGCCGTATGCTGATCCTGGCCAGGCAGGTCGGCCGCGTCCAGCGGTTGTCCGACGCCGAATGCCGCGACCTGATCGAGCTGAAGCAGCGATTCGGCCTGTCCGATCCGCGGGCGGGCGAAGAGTTTGCCGACGCCGACCTGACCACCAGCCCGCTGTTCCGCGACACCTGGGCCCAATCGCGAGCCGACGCCCGGGCGTTCGGTCGGACCGACATTGAGGATGGTCTGGTCGACAAAATCGCCAAGCGGGTTGTTGAGCTCATGAAGCAGTAACCGAACTCCGCTCGTCACGCGAGGTTTGCTATACTTCTGGGTACCGGAGGTCCGTTTTGCTGATTCACTCTTCCCGGAGGCGAACGATATGATTGGTCGAATTCTCGTGGCGCTCGGCGGAACCGAGTACACGCTAGTGGCCATCGACACGGCGGTCGCCCTGGCCAAGCAGCACAACGCCGAACTAACCGGTGTAACCGTTATGAACACCGAGCGGCTGCGGCGGATCGGCCCGGTGCCGATGGGCGCCGGGGACATCGCCCAGCAGCTCCGCGACGAGCGGGTCGCCCTGAGCCGTGAAGCCGCCGAGCTGGTTATCTCCCGGTTCCAGCAGGCCTGCACCGAAGCGGGCGTCAAGCACAGCGTGCTGCATGAGGAGAACGACGAGGCGGCCCACTACCTGATCCAGCTCTCCCGATACCACGACCTGGCCGTCATCGGACTCAAAGCGGCCTTCGACTACGGCGTCGAGGGAACCGCAAGCGACCCGGTCAAGCTGCTCGACCGACTCATCACCGGCGGCGTGCGGCCGATCATCGCCGTGCCCAACACGCCGTTCGACGCCAAGCGGGCGCTGATCGCCTACTCCGGCAGCATGGAGTCGGCCCGCACCCTGCGGCACTTCCTCAACTCCGACCCCTGGCCCGGCGTCGAGACCCGCATCGTCACCTTCGGCAAAGACAACGAGGAGAACCAGGCCCTGCTGTCCGACGCGGTCGCCTACTGCGCGTCGCACGGCCGCACAGTCGAGGCCGAGGTGATCGACGCCTCGCCCAACAAGGGCCTGCTCGAAGAGGCCGACCGCTGGGACGCCGACGTTATCGTCCTTGGCAACAGTCACAAGAGCCTGCTGATGCGGCGCGTCCTCGGCGAGACCGTGCTGCACATCGTCCAAAACTCCGAGAAGGCGCTGTTCCTCGGCCAGTAAGAATCCTCCCTCCCCCTCCGGGGGAGGGCCGGGGTGGGGGTGAAGCGCGCCGCCGGCTTGCCCAACCTATCCGCGGCGCAGCCGCGTGTAGTCCTCTCCCCTCGTGGGGAGGGGATTCTCGACGACTACCCGAACATCTCGTCCAACTCCCGCAGGTAGTCGAGCGCCTCGTCGAGTTCGGGCGCCTCGGCGCCGGGCTGGCGGCCGGCTCGGTCGCACTCGCCCAGGGCGATCAGGTCGTGGTAATGCTCGCTGTCGCGGAGGCGGCGTTTGGCCCGTGCGCCCAGCGTGCCGTCAACCAGCTTGTGGCACAGCATGTGGTGCTCGATCAGCCAGGCGGTCCGCTCGGTGACGAAGCCGTCGAGCGCCTCGAGCCCCGCGGCGACGTGGTCGTACGGGTCGATCGCCTTGCCGACGTCGTGCAGCAGGGCGGCCGCCAGGAACTCCTGGTCGTAGGCGTGCTCGTCCCGCGCGTGATCGAACACCTGCAGGCTGTGGTACAGCGCGTCCCCCTCCGGGTGGTAGTCGGGGTTCTGCTTAACGTTCTCTAGCGGCAGCAGCAGCGACTCGTACAGCTGGTAGACGTCGACCTCGGCCTCGATGTCGGCGACCTCTGCCTCAAGGTCCACGCCCGGGTACTGCTGGGCCAGGAACTGCTCGAGCTGGGGGACGCTGGCCCGTTCAATCGGCTTGCCGGTGATCGAGCTCTTGAAAACGTAGTGCGCCTGGTCGGACGCGTAGAGCGTCAGCTCGAAGTCGAACCCGCTGCGGACGTGCACGTGGGTGTAGACCTGCTCCTCGCCCTGCTTGCGGACCAGCTTCTTCTCGACCGCGTACGTCAGTCCCTCCTGCTCCAGCAGGTGGGTGACCGACTCGACACTGTCGGCGAACAGGTGCAGGTCGATGTCCGAGCCCTCACGGGTGTGGCCGGTCAGCACGCTGCCGATCAGCCGCGGCCGCCAGCGTTCGAGCCGCCGCATCATCGCCAGGGCCGCCAGCCGCATCGCCCGCAGGTTCTCGGTGCGGGAATCCCCCTCGTAGAGCCGGGCGAACGACTGGATCTGGTCCCGGATCTCGGCGTTGCTGGGGAGGTCGGACGGCTTGACCCATCCCTTGGTGAGCTGGCGGGCGGCCTTCATCTTGGCCCGGTAGTACTCCGACTCCTGTCGGTCGTACATCAGGCGTGCGGCCTCCCAGGCAATCTGGCGGCGCAGTTTCGAGTTTCGCATTCAGAGCGGCGTCGTGAGCCCAGTTGACCGACGCGGGGCATAGCGTAGGCACAGCGTTACCGCTGGCGTGATCACCGGCCACGGCGGGTCCGGTCAGAGCAGTTTAGCAGGCGGTGCGGCCGGGAGAAGCAAGATCGTGGCCGGCGGCCCGTTTTTTTGCCGGCCCCCTCTTGCCGAACCTGCCGACATTTGGGATGGTCTAGGGCTCAGCAGAGATGCACGCCGCCGTGGCGGAATTGGCAGACGCGCATGGTTCAGGTCCATGTGCCCGCAAGGGCGTGGAGGTTCGACTCCTCTCGGCGGTACTCAGCTGCGAGCGGCCAGCTCGTGTTGTCAGCTTCTGGCGGCAAGCCTTGGGAAACCCAGGATTTGCCGCCAGGAGCTTTTTTTATGGATCCGCCGCGGCAAAACGGCGGGCAGGAACGTGCGCGTCGTGAGCGCAGCGGCCTCCGCAGCAGAACCCGGGAAGCGCTGCGGCTCTGCCGCCTCACCGTGCCGCCCCAACCGTGCCTCGTTGAACGCGCCGCGCGTGCCTCAGGCCTGTTGAGCGACGCGACTGCTCAGTTGAACAGGTTCGGGTTCTCGGCGTCGAAGTCGGCGTCGGTCAGGCCGGGGTTGAGCACGACGTCTGTGTGGAAGTAGCTCTCTTCGAGCTGCGGACCGTCACCTTGGTTCATCGGCCAGCTGTAGGCGTCGTAGCCGGTCGGGATGCGGTGCTCGTGGTCGACGAAGATCCGTGCGATGTAGAAGCGGAAGTTCTTCCGCGGCACCGGGTGCTGGACCTGGATCATTGTGCAGGGGCGCCCGTCGACGGGGACCACGGCGTACTTGGTCTCGCACTCGCCGTACTTGACGTCTTCCTTGGCGATCCGCAGCAGCTCTTCGGTCAGGTACTTCATGCCGGTCAGGGTGATCGGGTACCGCTGCCCGTCTAGCGCCATGCGGCCGTCGACCGGCAGCCAGACCTTGCCGATCTTGCGTTTCCAGCCGCTCCCCTCGAGCGCCACGAGCTTGTGCTTGTTGGTCGCCGAATTGTACAGCACCTCGCGGCCAGCAAACGGCTGGACAAACTTCACGTACACCGAGAACGGGTCGTGCCGCACCTTGAGGGCGATCCGCTGTGCCGGCGTCACTTTGCCGTCGATCCGCTCCTGCTTGGTCAGCGTGGCCGAGTAGCCGCGGATGTTGTTATTGATCTCAGCCAGCCCCTGCTCGGCCAGCCGGATGCACGGCATCAGCGGGTGCTCGCCCGGCAGCTCGTAGATGTCGAACGGCGATCCCTCCAGCCCTTCGGGTCGCGTCGCGCCGGCCGGCAGCGAGACCGGCGTCACGTGCGGGTCGACCCGCGGGCTCGACGCAGGAGCCGCCGGCATCGCCGCCTGGGCCAGCTGAACCGGCGCCTGAGCTGGCGGCGCCTGAGCCGGTGCGGCCTGCTGGGCGGGGACGCGGTACACGGGCTGGGTGATCTGCTGCGCCGCAGCGGGCGCCAGCGGCGCCATCGCCAACACGGCAGTAAGCAGGTAGCGGGCGGCGGGGGTCATGCGGGGGGTCTCCGTACGTAAGCAAGGTGGGCCGGCGTCGCCTGCCTCGTTTCTTGTCTTGGGCCACACGGCCGGACAGAGGCTTCACTACGCACCCTATGGCTGGTCAGGTTCACCAACTATCGTAGACGAAGCCCGAGAATCGCTGAAAGAGCGAAAAGCCCCGGGCGCCGGCACGATCATCCGCAACCGCACCGTCCCACAACATTCCCATGGATAGCAGCCCGATCCGCATTGAGCCCATTGTTTCGGAGTTTTTCGCCGAAAACGCGTACATCGTCTGGCGGCAGGGCGACTCGCGAGCGGTGGTCGTGGACCCCGGGTTTAGCCCCGAACTGATTATCGAGTTCCTCGGTCGCGAGCAGCTCACCCCGGACGCCATCCTGCTCACGCACGGGCACTCCGACCACATCGCCGGCAACCAGGCCCTCAAGGACAGCTGGCCCGACTGCCCGCTGATCATCGGCCACGGCGACGCCTACAAGCTGACCGACCCCCAGGGCAACCTGTCCGCCAACTACGGCGTCGCTTTGGTCAGCCCGCCCGCCGACCAGACTGTCAGCGAGGGTGATAGCATCGAGGCCGCCGGCATCCAGTTCGACACCCTCGAGACCCCCGGCCACTCGGCCGGCCACGTGGTGTTCCTCTACGAGTCCGAAGGCCGAACCCACGTCCTCGGCGGCGACGTGCTGTTCCAGGGCAGCGTCGGACGCACCGACTTCCCCGACGGCAGCTTCGACGACCTGCGGGCCTCGATCCACGACAAGCTGTTCCCGCTGCCCAGCGACACGGTCGTTTACCCCGGGCACGGCCCGACCACCACGATCGGCGAGGAGAAGCAGCACAACCAATTCGTCGGCCGCTCGGCCGGTTACGACCTCTAGAGAATCGAGTCCCCCACGATGCGCGTGCTGCTGATCTCCGCCGACCTGATGATTGCTTCGATGCTGGAGGGCGCCGCGCGCGGCGCCGGGGCCGAGCTGGTAGTAGCTAGCGTCGCGGTGGCGGCCGAGCAGCTGTCCGCCGCGCCGTGCCGGCTGGCGATCATCGACCTGGCGAGCGCCGCCGACGTGCCCGCCCTGATCGAGTCGCTCCGCGCCGCCGCGCCCGAGGTCAGGCTGCTGGCGTTCGGCCCGCACGTCCACAAAGCGAAGCTAGAGCAGGCCCAGCAGGCGGGCTGCGAATTTGTGATGAGCCGCGGCCAGTTCCACAACTCGGCCGGCGCGATCTTGGCCGAACTCGCCAAAGCGAATTGAGGAATCGCCGGCCCTCAGGCCCGAGGGTCCAGCTCGTCGACCTGCACGCCATCCACGTCGCGGCGGAGCAGCAGGTACACCGCCACCGCCGCCGACCAGGTGTAAGCCGCCAGCACAATGACCGGCAGCCGCGCCGCGAGTGTCGTAAACCAGAACGCCGCCAGACGGTCGGCGGGCGTCGGGTCTGTGGTCACGGCCGGCAGGCACTCGAGGGCGACCCACGACAACGCCTGGGCCACTGCCGACGAGGCAAGCGAAATGGGAGCCGCCACGAACAGGGCGGTCAGCAGGTACCCTAGCAGCCGCACCGGCCGCTGGGTCACATACGCGAACGCCCGACTGGTCGCGTCGAAGGCGTCGGTCTGCTCGACGGCGGGGCACGCCATCAGGATCAGCCAGTTCACAGCCAGCAGCACCAGCAGCACCGCGCCGACCGCGGCAAGCGCAAGCGGGATCGGCAGCAGCAGCGCCGACAACACCCCGAGCACCGGCACGCGCATCGCCAAGCCGTGCAGCCAGAGCGGGATCATCAACGCGGCCACCGCAAGCCCTACCGCGAGCAGCGGCAGGCAGCGAGTCAAGAGCTGGCGGGCCGAAGCCGCCATCGCCGCGAACAATGCGGCGGGGGGCCGGTGGGTCAGATCGGCGGCCGCGATCTGCGAGATGGCGCCCCCAACGAGCGACCACCACACGACCAGGCCAACCGCCCGGGCGACGCCGAGAATCCCTCCATCAGGAGCGAGCGTCAGGCCCGCTATCGCGCCGGTCAGCCACCGCCAGTAGGCGAGCGGTGTTAGGAGTACGCCCTCGAAGGCTCCCCCCCAGCTCACAAGATGCACACCACTCGACGCCGGCCCTGGGACGAGCCCGCTCGGGGGCGTCACGAGCACCGCTCCGACCGTCACCCCGACCGCGGCCAGCAGCAGCACCCGCAGCCGGAACGCGGGCGCCAACGAGCGGGCCATGAACCGCCACGGGAACAGCCCCTGGGATTCGTCCCCAGCGGGCCGTGCCTCGGGGGTGCGCGGCGTCTGCGGCGACTGCTCCACGGCGTCAGGTCCCTGCGTTAGTTGTTCCACTCGGGCGGCTGCTCGTCCGCTTCGGGGTCGGGGACCGTCGGCAGCGAGTACCCTTCGTCGAGCCACCGCCCCAGGTCGATCAGCTTGCAGCGTTCGCTGCAGAACGGCATCGCGGGCGTTTTTTTCGGCGAGAAATCGTTGTTGCAGACCGGGCAGAGCATGCGTTTCGCGGGGTTTGCGGTGGTCGGCGATTGGAGACGCTAGGACTTGTCCGACTTGCCTCTTGACGCGGGCTTCGATTCGGTCTTCGACTCAGTCTTCTTGGGGGAAGGCTTCGAGTCGCTCTTGGAATCGCCCTTGGAGGACTGGCTCTTCTTGTCCTTCTCGGCCGCCTTCTTGTACGAGTCGCTGCGGTAGTCGGTCTCGTAGAAACCCGAGCCCTTGAACACCACCGCCGCGCCGGTGCCGAACAGGCGCCGCAGCTTGAGCTTGCCGCACTCCGGGCACTTTTTCTTAACCGGGTCGTTGATCCCCTGGAACAACTCGAACTCGTGGTCGCACGCGTCGCACTGGTAGTCGTACGTTGGCATGGGCGTGAACTCTAGGCCTCGGAATAGGAACGGAACGGCGACCTACGCGTCGCCAGCCGCGGGGCCAGACGAAACGATCACCTGGCTCGCTCGCACGACGCGGTCGTGCATCTTGTAGCCGGTCTGGACGTCCTGCAGCACCGAGCCGGCCGGCACTTCGTCGGAGGGCTGCTGGAGGATCGCCTCGTGGAAGTCGGGGTTGAACGGCTCGCCGGCGGCGCTAATCGCCTCGCACTTGTGCTGGGTGATCGCGGTGAGCAGTTGCTGGCGGACCAGCTTGATCCCCTCGAGCAGGCCCCCCGTCGAGCCGCCTGCGGGGCCCTCTTTCTCGGCCGCGTCGATCGCGCGGTCGATGTTGTCGAGCACCGGCAGCAGGTCGCGCGCCAGCGGCAACGCGGCGTACTGACGCTCTTCCTGCATCTGCCGCGCGCCGCGGGTGATCTGGTTCTGCACCTCGGCCTGCAGCCGCAGGATGCGGTCGTTGGCGGCGGCCAGCTTGTCCTCGACGGTCGGCTCGATGTCGTCCGCCTGGATGTCTTCCACGGTGACGTCCAGGCCTTCTTCGGTGGGCTCTTGTTGTTCTGCCATCTTGCGGCTCCTTTACTCCCCTACTTAGATTCCTCTGCCTGGGCGGGCTCGTCCTCGTGCTTGAAGTACTCCTTCAGCTGACCGAAGAACGTCTTCCGCTCGGGGGCCACGTTCTTGTGCTCCAACTGCGCGAGCTCCCGGAGCTTCTGCTTTTCTTCCTTCGACAGCTTCTTGGGAACCTCGATCGTAACCTGCACGAGCAGGTCTCCCAAGCCTCGGCGACGCGGGTCGGGCATCCCCTTGCCGGGCATGCGGAATACCTCGCCGGACTGCGTGCCGGGCGGCACCTCGAAGTCGGTCTTGCCCTGCAGCGTGGGGATCTCCACCTTGCTGCCGAGGGCGGCCTGCGTGTAGCTGATCGGCACCCGGCAAACCAGGTGCTGGCCCTCCCGCTCGAACAGCGGGTGCTGCAGCACCGACACAAAGCAGTAGCAGTCGCCCCGCGGGCCGCCGGCGGGGCTCGGCTCGCCCTCGCCAGAGATCCGCACCCGCATGCCGTCGTCGACGCCGGCGGGGATCTTGACCTTGGTGACCACTTTGCGGAGCTTCTGGCCGGCGCCGCGGCAATCGCCACAGGGCCGTTTGACGGTCGAGCCCTCGCCGTGGCAGGCGGGGCAGGTGGTCTGCATGCGGATGATGCCGGCCGACTGGATCACCCGCCCGGCGCCGCCGCAGTAGCCGCAGGTCTCGCGCGAGCTGCCGGCCGCCGCCCCCGAGCCGCTGCAGGTCTCGCAGGTCTCGTGGCGTTGGAACTCGACCTCCTTCTCGCAGCCGTTCGCGGCCTCGTGCAGCGTGAGCGTGACATCGCACCGCACGTCGCGTCCCGGCCGGGCGCGGCCGGGGCCGCCGCCACCGGCGAACATGTCGCCGAAGATATCGCCGAACGCCGAGAAGATGTCGTTGACGTCGTGGAAGTGGCCGCCGCCCCCACCGCCGGCACCGTTCACGCCGGCGTGGCCGAACCGGTCGTAGCGGGCCCGCTTCTCGTCGTCAGAGAGCACCTCGAACGCCTCGGCGCACTCCTTGAACCGTGCGACCGCCTCGTCGTCTCCCGGGTTCTTGTCCGGGTGGTACCTGATGGCGAGCTTGCGGTAGGCGCTAGAGATTGTCCCGCCGTCGGAGGTCCGTTCGACGCCGAGCACTTCGTAGTAGCAGCGTTGGGTTGCCATCATTTCTCGTTTCGGTTCGTCGCGTTTTGACGCCGTCGCCTACTTAGCGCCAGTCGGAGGCAGAAACCGGACCTCGTAGCTTCCATCTTCAAACAGCCGCAGGTGGCTGACGGCGTTGTATGACCGGTACGCTTTCTGCGGCGAACCCTCAGGATGGAAATAGATGGATATCGAGTCGACTCTCTTCGCATCGGTCTCAAAACCGACTATCGCGAAGCTCGTCTGCGGGTTGAGCGGAATCGTGACGTGATCCGTCCCCTTGGGACTGGCGTAGGCGCCACGATTCTCTTTGGGATCCAGATCTTGTGACTTGATATATTCCAGCACGGCCGACACCGTCGATCCAACGCGGGCCGACAGGACCGCTTCGGCCGGCGAGCCGCGCCCGACGTGATGCGGCGTCACCGTCGGGGCCTCGCCCCGCGCGGACTGACGCGACGCGACGCTGATCGCGACGATTATTAGGACGCCCGTCGTGAAGCCGTTTACGCCCATCGAGAGGTCTTTCTCATTTGGCCGAGGTCGATCGGACTGCGACATTTAAAGACCGGGCCACCCCAACTGGAGTGGCCCGGTCGTCATGGCATAACTGTTGTAGCCGAGCCTTAGTGCACGCTGCCGATCACGGCCCGCTTGTCGTCGTCCTTCGAGTCGAAGTTCGTGACCAGGGCCTCGGTGGTGAGCATCAGGCCGGCGATGCTGGCCGCATTGGACAGGGCCGTCTTGACCACCTTGGCGGGGTCGATGATGCCGGCCTTGACCATGTCGACGTACTCGCCCTTGTTGGCGTCGTAGCCGAAGTTCTTGCCCTTCTGGGCGATCTCGTCGGCGACCACGCTGCCGGGCAGTCCGCCGTTGCTGGCGATCTGCTTGAGCGGGGCGTCGAGCACGCCGAGGATGATGCTGACGCCGATCTTCTCGTCGCCCTTGGCCGCGGCCTTGGCGGCCTCAACGGCCTCGCGGCAACGCAACAGCGCCACGCCGCCGCCCGGCAGGATGCCCTCTTCGACCGCCGCACGCGTGGCGTGCAGGGCGTCTTCGACGCGGGCCTTCTTCTGCTTCATGTCGGCCTCGCTCGAGGCGCCAACCGACACAATCGCGACGCCGCCGGTCAGCTTGGCCAGCCGCTCCTGCAGCTTCTCACGGTCGTAGTCGCTGGTGGTCGACTCGATGCCCTTGCGGATCTGCTCGATCCGCTTCTGGACCTCGGCGGCCTGGCCGGCGCCCTGGACGATCGTGGTGGCGTCCTTCGTGACGCTGATCTTCTTCGCCCGGCCGAGCTGCTCGAGCGTGACGCTCTCGAGCTTCAGGCCCAGGTCCTCGCTGATCAGCTGGCCGCCGGTCAGCGTGGCGATGTCGGCGAGCATCGCCTTGCGGCGGTCGCCGAAGCCGGGGGCCTTCACGGCGCAGACGTTCAGGATGCCGCGGAGCTTGTTGACCACCAGGGCCGCCAGGGCCTCGCCCTCGACGTCCTCGGCGACGATCATCAGCGGCTTGCCCTTCTGGCTCACCTGCTCCAGGACCGGCAGCAGGTCGCGGAGGCTGCTGATCTTCTTCTCGAACAGCAGGATGTACGCGTCGTCGAGGGCGCACTCCATGCTGGCGGTCTCGTTGACGAAGTACGGCGACAGGTAGCCCTTGTCGAACTGCATGCCCTCGACCAGCTCGAGCGTGGTCTCGGTGGTCTTGCCCTCTTCGACGGTGATGACGCCGTCCTTGCCGACCTTCTCCATCGCGTCGGCCAGGAGGTCGCCGATCACGCGGTCGTTGTTGGCGCTGATGGCGCCGACCTGGGCGATCTCTTCCTTGTCCTTGACCGGCTTGGAGAAGTCGTTGAGGAACTCAACCGCGGCCGCGACCGCCTTCTCGATGCCACGCCGGACCGCCATCGGGTTGCTGCCCGCGACGATGTTGCGGGTGCCCTCGCGGAGGATGGCGCGTGCCAGCACGGTGGCCGTGGTGGTGCCGTCACCGGCGAGCGAGGAGGTCTTGTCGGCGACCTCGTGCACGAGCTTGGCGCCCATGTTCTCAAACGGGTCCTCGAGCTCGACTTCCTTGCTCACGGTGACGCCGTCCTTGGTGACCGTGGGGCCGCCGAACGACTTATTGATGATGACGTTGCGGCCGGTCGGGCCCATCGTGACGGCGACCGCGTCGGCCAGCTTGTCGACGCCCGCGAGCATCTTAGCCCGGGCGGCGTCGTCGAACATGAGTTGTTTAGCCATTGGGAGGCTCCTGCTTGAGTGTTTTGGGTGAGCGGAAATCGCGGCGCCTGCCGCGGTTCGCTCCCTCCCCCGCGGGGGAGGGTCGGGGTGGGGGTGCAGCTAGTGCTCAGGCTGCTTGGGGCAAACCCGATTCTCTGGGCGCCCCCACCCTAGCCCTCCCCCAGCGGGGGAGGGGACCAGTGGACTAAACAGCGACCTTCGCCAGGATGTCGCTCTCGCGGAGGATCTTGTACTCGACGCCGTCGACTTCCACCTCGGAGCCGCCGTACTTGCCGTAGATCACCTCGTCGCCGACCTTGACCGAGAGCTCGCCGCGGGCGCCGCTGTCCAGCAGCTTGCCGATGCCGACCGCCACGACCTTGCCGCGCTGCGGCTTCTCACGGGCGGCGTCCGGCAGGACGATGCCGCCGGCGGTCATCTCTTCGGCGTCAACGGGGTGAACAACAACGCGGTCGTCGAGCGGACGCAGGTTAGGGGTCTTCGCCATGAGTTGGTTTCCTTACGTGTATGTGGGGTATTCGTTGTTGGTTGAGATTCGTCCTCGCGGACGACGCTAAGGGGTAAGCGGGGTGGCTTACATCATGCCGGGCATGCCGCCCATACCGGGCATGCCGCCGCCCATGCCACCCATACCGTGGTCGTGGTCGTGGCCGCCGGCCTCTTCCTCGGTCGGGATCTCGGTGATGAGCGAGTCGGTCGTCAGCAGCAGGGCCGCAACGCTGGCGCCGTTGAGCAGCGAGGTCTTCACGACCTTGGCCGGGTCAATGACGCCCGCGGCAACCAGGTCGCAGTAGTCGTCCTTGTCGGCGTTGTAGCCCTCGGTCTTGCCCTTGAGCTGACGCACACGGTTGACGACCACGGCGCCGTCAACGCCGGCGTTCTCGGCGATGTAGCGGAGCGGGTACTCGAGGACGTTCTTGACAATCTTGGCGCCGAGGGCCTCGTCGCCGGACAGGTCGAGCTTGTCGATGGCCTTCTCAGAGCGGAGCAGCGCTACGCCGCCGCCGGGCACAATGCCCTCCTCCAGCGCGGCCTGGGTAGCGGCGCGGGAGTCGTCGAACAGGGCCTTGCGTTCCTTCATCTCGCTCTCGGTCGCGGCGCCGACCTTGATCTGCGCCACGCCGCCAGCCAGCTTGGCCAGGCGTTCCTGCAGCTTCTCGCGGTCGTAGTCGCTGTCGGTGTTCTCAATCTCAGCACGGATCTGATCGGCCCGGCCGCTGATGGCCTCTTTGGTCCCGCCGCCGCTGACGATCGTGGTGTTGTCGCCAGAGATGATGACCTTCTTGACCTTGCCAAGGTCGGAGAGCTGGACCGCTTCGAGCTTGATGCCGAGGTCCTTGAAGATGGCGGTGCCGCCGGTCAGGGTGGCGATATCGCCCATCATCGCCTTGCGGCGGTCGCCGTAGCCGGGGGCCTTCACCGCACAGACGCTGACGATGCCACGCATCTTGTTGACCACCAGGGTGGCCAGCGCCTCGCCGTCGACGTCCTCGGCGATGATCAACAGCGGCTTGCCAGCCTTCGAAACGGCCTCTAGGACGGGCACCAGGCTCTTGGCGTTGGAGATCTTCTCCTCGCTGATCAGCACCAGGCAGTTCTCGAGAACCACCTCCATGTCGTCTTCGTTCGTGACGAAGTGCGGCGACAGGTAGCCGCGGTCGAACTGCATGCCCTCGACCGTGTCGACGGTGGTCTCTGAGCCGCGGCCTTCCTCGACCGTGATGACGCCGTCCTTGCCGACGCGGGTGAACGCGTCCGCCAGGATCTTGCCAATCTCTGGGTCGTTGTTGCCGGCGATGCTGGCGATCTGCTGCAGGCTCTTCTTGTCCTTGACGTCAATCGGGTCGGCCATCTTGGTGATCGCCGCGCTGACCGCTGCGACCGCCTTGTGGATCCCGCGGCTAAGCGCCATGGCGTCGGCGCCGGCGGCGATCATCTTCAGGCCCTCGCGGAAGATGCCCTCGGCCAGCACCGTGGCGCTGGTGGTGCCGTCGCCCGCGACGTCGTTGGTCTTGCTGGCCGCTTCCTTAACCAGTTGAGCGCCCAGGTTCTCGAACGGGTCGTCCAGGTCGATGTCCTCGGCAACCGTGACGCCGTCCTTGGTCACCTTGGGCGAGCCCCATCCCTTGTCGAGCACCGCGTTGCGGCCCCGTGGGCCGAGCGTGCTGCGGACCGCCTTGGCCAGCTTCCCAACGCCCGCGGCGAGCGCCTTCCGGGCGTCGTCCTCGAAAACCATCTGCTTTGCCACTGTTTGACCTCCTGAGGGTGTTTCTGGGCCCCACGCGCGGGGCCGGAGTCTTCTTCTGCCGCTTGGCCCTGAAAACCAAGCCGCCTGGGCAAGGCTCTGAAGGCAAGGGCGTAGTGAGCGGTAGCATCGACGCTCTATGTCGCCCCGGCGGCGAATCACAGCTAATCGTCGACCAATATTGGCAGGCGCAGCCTGTCCGCTTAAGGGAATGCAATCACCGTGCCAGCGGCCAAGAACCATTTGCAAACATAACTGCCACAACAACTTACAACGACCTCCACATCCGACCCCTGCCCCCAGGCAGCATGCGATCTGCCAAACTGGCAGCACCCGTCGCGAGACCCCGCCGCAACGTACGCCTGCCTGCCATTTCCGCCGGAATCGGCCTCGGGACCGTAAACGTTGTCGCTGTGGCCGCAGATAGGGCGATGTCTGTCCTAAGCGAGATGGCGCAAACCGCCTATACTCTCATCGATTGGGCGCCCGCCCCCGTCGGGTGAACGCCCCACCATGAACGCTCCCCCGAGGTGTATTCGTGCAGGTACTGCGAGACTGCTTCCACCCCGACAACGTGCTGCTCGACGTGCCGGCGCACGATCTGCCAACGGTGTTCCGCGTGGCGGTGCAGCACCTGGTCGACACGGGCCGCGTCGACGAAGACCGCGCGGCCGACGTCCAGACCGCCCTGCTCCGCCGCGAGGCCGAGGCCTCGACCGCCATCGGCCACGCGGTCGCGGTGCCGCACGTCTACCTGCCCGCCATCAAGGAAGCGGCCGTGCTGTATGTGCGGCTCGAGCACCCGATCAACCTCGGCGCGCCCGACGGCGTGCCGACCCAACACCTGTTCTTCCTGCTCGGCCCGCCGGACGCGACCTCGGCCCACCTCGACACGCTGGCCAGCGTTGCCCGGCTGATGGCGGACGACGAGTTCCGCTACGAGGTCGGTAAGGCCCGCACCACCGACGACCTGGCGGGTTCGCTAGAAGGCTACCTGCAGCGGACAACCATTACCGCCGAGGAAGAACCGCCCGGCGCCGTTGGGCTCGAGTGGACCGGCCGCCCCGCCGGAGGGCTGATTCAGGACATTGCCCGCAAGGCGCCGTGGTACGCACGCGATTTCATCAACGGGCTCAACCCGAAGTGCATCGGGTCGACCGTATTCCTGTTCTTCGCCTGCCTGGCGCCCGCCCTGACCTTCGGCGGCCTGCTGGCGGGCGGCACCGGCGACCAGATTGGCACGGTCGAGATGATCGTCGCGACCGCGGCCAGTGGGTTGATCTACGCCCTCCTGGGCGGGCAGCCGCTGATCATCCTCGGCTTCACCGGACCGGTGCTGGTGGTGACCGTCAAGCTGCACGAGCTCTGCCAGGCGTGGGACGTCGAATTTCTGCCAACCTACGGGTGGGTGGGGCTGTGGACCGCCGGCTTCCTGCTGCTGATGTCGTTGCTCGACGCCAGCTTCCTGATGCGGTTCTTCACGCGGTTTACGGACGAAATCTTCTCGGCGTTGATGTCGCTGATCTTCATCCAGTACGCGTTGCAGAAGCTGGCCGCCGAGTTCCAGGGCCTGGAAGCCAACGAGCACCACGACACGGCCTTGTTGTCGCTGCTGCTGGCGCTAGGCACGTTCTACATCGCGATGAGCCTGTCGGGCCTGCGCCGCAGCGACTACCTGCTGCCATGGATGCGTGAGTTCCTGGCCGACTTCGGCCCGATGATTGCGCTGGCCAGCATGGCGCTGGTCGCCTTCTGGATGGACGAGGTCTTCCTCGACAGCCTCAAAGCCCCCGCCGACGGCTTCGGGACCACCAACGGCCGCGACTGGCTGGTCGACCTCACCGCGGCGCCGGGCTGGGTCCGCTGGGCCGCCGCCGGCCCCGGGCTGCTGGTCGCGGTGCTGATCTTCCTCGTGCAGAACATCACCGCCAGGCTCGTAAACAGCCCCGACCACAAGCTGCGACACGGGCACGGCTACCACCTCGACCTGGGCGTGCTGGCGATCGTTACCGCTGTATTCTCGCTATTCGGACTGCCGTGGTTCGCGGCCGCCACGGTGCGGTCGCTCAACCATGTGCGTAGCCTCGCAACCTTCGAGGAGGTCGCCCGCCGCGGCGGCTCGCCCCACGAGCGGATCATCCATGTCCGCGAGAACCGCGTTACCGGCATCGCCATCCACCTGCTGATCGCGTTGTCGCTGCTGCTGCTGCCCTGGCTGCAGTACGTGCCGCTGGCGGTGCTGTACGGCGTGTTCCTGTTCATGGGCGTGGTGTCGATGGCGGGCAACCAGTTCTTCGAGCGGGTCAGCCTGTGGGTCAAGGACCCGGACCTGTACCCGATGACCCACTACATCCGCCGGGCGCCGATCTGGGTGATCCACTCGTTCACCGGCGTGCAGTTCGTCTGCCTGGGCGTGCTGTGGGTGATCAACCTCAACAAGAACCCGGCGATCAGTATCCTGTTCCCGGTGTTTATTGCCCTCCTGGTGCCGGTCCGCTTCGCCTTGAACCGGGTCTACCGCCGGCCCCACCTCGAGGCGCTCGACGCCGCCGAGGAGCCCGAGGACGAGACCACCCATTGGGCCGCGTAGAGTTAAGAACCGACTGCAGGTACCTGCAGCATTCGGCGTTCTGCTTCTACAAAAAAAAAGGGCCATCCGGGTTTTCCGTGGGTAACCTCGGAAGATCGCGGTTTTCTGACCTCAACACGTACAACAACGGGGGGTCGCCCCGACGCCATCCCCCTCGCATCAGCCGCGGCCGAGAGGTGACGGCCGATGCGAGGGCGACGACGACGGGGCTCAAGCGCGACCTGGATTCAGGAAAACCCCAGGAAAAACAGCTCGGTGAGCCCCTCCCGTCTTCGCCGTTGCGTCGGTCCTCACCGCTCGATGGGATCGACGCGACGGCGACGTCGGGTGGGGCGGCCCCCCTCTTGTCGAGCCCGAGCCGAGGGAATTCCACCCACGGAAAACCCGGATGGACCCAAAAAAAGCCGCGTGGGCAGCGCCCACGCGGCTTCAAAGGTTTCAAGTTGCACTGCGGATGCTAGACCTCTTCGGAGTCGTCGCTCTGCAGGGCCAGGGCGAGCTCTTCCTCAGTGATATCCTCGGACTCGAAGCTGGTGAACAGCAGCTCTTCGTCGTCGCCCGACTCGTCGTCAAGCTCGGCGAAGAACAGGTCGAGCTCACTGGCGTCCACCGCGGCGGCAACCGGGTCGGCCACCGTGGCAGAGCGGCTGAGGAACTGCGGCGCCTGCACCGGCCGAGCCGAAGACTGAGCCACCCACGTGTTCACCCCGGTGTCGACGACAGAGTCGACCACTGTGTCGACTACCGTGTCGACCGTCACAACTGGCGAGGCGGGGTTGGATGTGTCTCCCGCGGCGACAGGGTCGGAAACCGGCGCGGTCTGTAGCACGCGGTAGACCGGCACCCACCGGGCGTTGACGCCGGCGCCGATCTTCTGCATCTCAACTTCGACGCCCATGATCGCCAGCTGCTCGGGCGAGAACGGCACCTGGTGGTAGACCTTGCCAACCAACTCGGTCGAGTTCGTGCCAATATCGATCGGGTCGCCCTTGGGGACGTAGTTCTCACGCCACAGCGAGTAGTCGGCCGAGTCGACGCGGCCGTCGCGGTTGCCGTCGGCGGCCAGGTTTGAGCCCGTGGCGCCATAGGTCGACCGCCACAGCTGCTTGTCGTCCAGGTCGACAACTCCGTTGCTGTCAAAGTCGCCCTCGAGGACAAACAGCGCCTCGGTCGAGGCCTGGAACACGTAGTCCTCGACCTCGCCGATCGTGGCGGCGCCCGAGTAGTTCAGGCCGCCCACACCCCAGCGGAACCGGGCCGCCAGCGGGGCGCCCTCGGCCACGTCCGGAGCAGTAATGGTCGGCAGGCCGATCTCGCCGTCCGAGTCGAGCGTGACGCCCGCCACCCAGGTCCCCGGGTTGAGGTCGATGTCGTCGTAGACATGTTCGCCCGGGTCGTCCCAGTCGCCGTCGTTGTTGAAGTCGATCCAGGCATTGAGGAAGTAGCCTACGCCGGCGGTCTTGATGGTGAAGCCGAATTCCTCGCCGTCGCTGATGACGCCGTCGCCGCCGAAGCGGGGCACGACGCCGTCCTCGTCGTTGACGGTGTCGTCGTTGTCGTCGCCGTCGGCGGCGGCGGTCGGCTGACCATCAATCTCGCCGTCCACCGCGTCGCCCAGGTGGACGCCGGCGATCACCTGGTGCCAGGCGCCGCCTTCGGCCGCCAGGGTTGGGTAGTTGGCGAGGTCGCCGAAGTCGCGGCCCGCCAGGCTGACCACGCCAAAGCCGATGCCCGAGCTCACCACGCCGTTCTGAACCACAACAGTCCGCGAGCCCTCGCCGGGGTCGAGCGTGCCGTTGCCGTTGGCGTCGTTGAACGGGGCGGTCTGTACAAACGGCGAGGTGACGTCCACCGCGATCAAAACCGTGCCGGCCGTTTGAATCGACAGCTCATACACGCCGCCGCCGTTAGTGGTGGTGCGGCGTTCGCCGTCGTCCAGCGCGCCGTTGCCGTTGGCGTCGACGTAGACCGTCACGCCCGCCACGCCGAACTCGGTGTTTTCCTTGACGCCGTTCTGGTTGCTGTCGTGGAACACCAGCCCGGTCACCGAGGCGGGGCCGTCCCCAGTGGGATCGCCGTCGCCAACCTCAAACACAAAGTCGAACGACTCGCCCGTCAGGTTCGTCGGCGACGTGTACTCCAGGTAGGAGCCGCCGTCCGGCGAGACCACGGTGAATCCCGGCTGGTCCGCGACTCGGAACCGCACGAACTCCGGCGCGGCCAGGCCGCTCATATCGATCGCGTAGTTGCCGTTGGCGTCGGTCATGGCGAACGGCTCGGTGCTGAACTGGAACGAGCCGTCGTTGTTCAGGTCGGCCCAGACCAGCACGCCTTCCTTGGCGACATCACCCGCGGCGGGGCTGTAGACCAGATCAGAGTTGGCGTCGGTGTAGACCTGACCGGCAAACGTGGCCGACGAGCCCGAGCTGAGCAAGAAGTTGATGCCCCGCACGTCGTCCTCGACGCTGCCGCCCTGGTACAAGAGCGGCGTGCCAAACTCGTCGGTGAGGACGTCGTACATCGTCGTTGGGTCGAACGCGTAGATCGGTGAAGTGAACGCCCCAAAGTCCGCGACCTCAAGGTCGTACGTATCCATCTGTGGGGTGAACACGACGTCGGTGCGGATGTTGCTCGCGCTGACGAAGAAGTAGTTGCCGCCGAGGTCCTGCTCGACCGTGACCAGCTGGCCGAACTGGTCATAGATTTCTAGCAGGGCGTTGACATCGGTCACCCCACCGTCGGCGTCCGTAACTCGGTGCGACCAGTTGCCATTGATCTGGATGGTGACCGGCTCATCTTCGGGATCCAACGGGGTCCCCGTAATCTCACCCGTCATGCCATCGAGCGTGTACTCGATCTCCCCGTCGGGGTCCAGCACCGTAAGGCCGCCGTTGGGATCGGTCGGGTCGGTCGCGAGCAGGATGAATTGGCTAGCGTTTTGCCCAGTCGGGGTCGGATCCCAGTTGAGAATCACAGCAGCGTCACCGTTGGCGTCAACCAGCTCGGGGGTCGTGCCGGTGTAGGCGGCGACATCCAGGCCGGTCTCGTCGAAGAAGGTGATCTCCTGGCCCGCCGAACCGAGGCCCGAGACCATCGCCGTCAGCGCATTGCCGCTGGCGTCGAACAGGGCGCTCTCATACGAGAACGTATCGACGATGCTGAGGACGTTCTCTTCAAAACCAGAGAGCGGGTTCTCGGCGGTGACAAACTCGGGCGAGCGTCCCTGGTGGTCCCAGGCATAGAAATAGTCATCGGTAACGCGCCACTCGCCTTGGTACTTCGGCATGAAGTACGTTGGCTCGGGATCGGCCAGATCGGGCACCGGCACATTGGCATCGGTGTCGAGGACCGTCCGGCCCTCGCCGTCCACGACCTTGATAACGTAAGCAATCACATCGCCGGTGCCCGCGTCTCCTTCGTCGGTCGGCGGCACGACGTCGAAGTAGTAGTTTCCGTCGTCGCCAGTGATAAACGACTTATAGGGGGTGGATTCGACCGACGAGCCTCCCGAGCCGTCAGCGATCTCGCGGAAGAGCTGCACCGTGACGTTCTCGGCGAACGCCTCCTGTGTGAAGTCGAGCTCCCGCTCGACCTCGCCGAGCCGGTTGAACTCGATCCCGCCGTTGCCGAGCGATTCCGAGGCGATCCCGACCAGCTGCGGGATGAACTCGCCCGGGTTGAGCGGGTCCTCGACCTGAATCAGAGCCGTCGTGCCGTTGCCCGAATTGATATAGGGGATGTTCAACCGGCTGAATGTTGCGTTGTCGAGCCGGTCGTCGTTAGTCGGCGTGATGTTCGTCGGGTTGTAGATATCCTGCTGTACCTGGACCCAGCGGTCGAAGTTGAACAGGCCGTCCTGGATCACCTCGCTGGTGTCCCCGTCGCCATCGGCGTCGCGGAGGTCTTCGCGAAACTCATCCACGCCAACAAAGCCCTGGATCCGCTGCGTCGCGGGGTCGAGCGGCGAGCCGTGGAAGATCACCTCGTAGTCGATAATGCTGTCGGCAAGGCCGAAGCTCTCGAAGTGGACCTGCCAAGATCGCTCGGGGGCGCCGGGGTACGGCTCGCCCGTAGAGGGGTCGATGGCGACCGTGTTGTCACTCCGCTCTCCCCAGTGGCGGTTGGTCGAGAAGGTGGCCTCTTGGCTCAAGTCGCCGCCTAATGGGACGCCCACCAAGTTGGAAGCGATATTAAACTGGTAGCCGCGGCTGCCGCTGTCGAGGTCGAAGTAGTTGGTCAGCTCAGACTGCGTTCCATCGGGCGAAACCAGCGTGATCCGCATGTCGTCGACGCTGCCGAACACGCTGCTCAAACGCAGCTCAACCCACTCGACCACCATGTTGCTGTTGAACCCCTGCGACGGGTCGGTCGTCAGTGTCTCGGGAACAATGATCGGCAGGAAGTCGGCGCCGAAGCTGAAGGTGTTGCCGTCCGGGAATGCGGGGGTTTCCGAGAAGGCCGGGTCGATGGCCGTGGTCTGCAGCGACGAATCGAGTCGGCCCGGAACGACGAGGTACCCCGATGCCTGCGAGCCGATCTCCTCAAAACCGATCGGCTGATCTGCTGGCTGCTGCTTGCCGGTCGACCAGGTGAGCTCGTCATCAAGGTACTCGGTCCACTGCGAAGCAAGCTTGACCGCCAACTCGGCGTCCACCGTGCCGTGACCATAACCGACGGCGGTGCCGTATTGGCCGCGTCCGAGGCTGACCGTAAACCCGGCGCCGTTGGCGAACATGCTGGGGTCCATCATGTTGGTCAGGATGACCGGCGACGGGTCGGTCGCCGAACCCAGGGTAATGTAGTCGGGATCGATGACCGGGTTGTAGGCAACAGTAAGTGCGCTTCCCACGGACGAATCGATGAAGTCGCGTCCGGTGTCGGTGCGGCTGTCGTCGAACAACTCGAGGTAGTTGATCGTGCCGTCCTGGAGATAGACGAGGCCATCGGTCGAGTCGGGCGTGTGGAAGAACTCGTTCCGGTTGGTGATCCAGGTATTGTTGATCGTCACCCCGTAGGTGCCCGAAAACAGCCCGTCGCCCAGGTCCTCGAACTGCGCGTTCTGCCGGGCGGAGCGGACCAGGATGTTCTGGACGTCGCGGTACGAGAGGTTCGGGTTGGCCTCGAGCATCAACGCGATAACACCGGAAACCATCGGCGCGGCGGCGCTGGTGCCGTTCATTTTCGACGTGTACGACGGGTCCGCGAAGCGGTCGAAGATTAGGTCGTACGGCTCTTGCAGGCCGACGGTCGGGCCGTTGAAGCCCTCCTTGATGACGTCGGGGTTGAAGAGGATCGAGTCGGGGTCGAAGACTGGACTGGTAATGTCGAAGTTCGGATTGTAAATGTCGGTGGTCCAGATGCCGCTGCCAACGGTCAACGAACCGCCGATCTCCTGCACGTTCGAGCCGGTGGGGCCCGCTACCAGCACCGACGGCGATGCTTCCGGGTACGCCGTATAGGTGCCATCGACATTATTGTACTGGCCGTCGTGGTCGACGCCCGTCACCGCGATCGTGAAGCGTGAGTTCGAGAGGCCATCGTAGCCCGCGTAGTCCCAGATTCCGACGTCAACGAACAACGGGCTGGTGAAGCTGGGCGCCGCATCGTTGCCCGATGAGAAGACATGGATGGCGCCAAGCCCACCACGGCCTTCGGTCGCGGAGGTACGCAACGCCGCGAGAACTGGGTCGAAGGGCCCGAATGTGCCGGGAGCTCCGAACGCGGTTCGAGTACCGGGGCTGTAGCCCCAGCTGTGGTTGTAGATGTCGATCTGGTCGTTGCCGTAATAGATAGCCCGTACCACATCTTCGGGGGCGTTGGGGTACAGCTCGGTGATCAAGGTGATCGGGACGATGGTTGCGTCGTATGCGATGCCGGCGCCGCCGATGCCGTTGTTGCCCACCGCGGCGATGATGCCGGCCACCGCGGTGCCGTGGGCGTCTCCGGGGACAAAGAGGTCAGGACCACCCGCCGGCGGCAGGGCCGAAAACGGGGGCAGCTCGCCTGCTTCGTAGTCGAACAGGGCGTTGTAGCGGAGCGTGGGCGAGATGTTCGCGGCCAAGTCGGGGTGGTCGAGCTGCACGCCCGAGTCCACCACCGCAACGGTCACGCCCTTGCCGGTGTACCCCAGGGCCCACGCGCCGGCGACGTTGAGGTCCTGGCCCGGCACACCGTAGATGTCCTGCTCGACGCCGTCGCCGACAATCTGGCCGGTGTTGATCAGGTGCCACTGGTAGCCGAGGTAGGGGTCGTTGGGCAGCACGCCCGAGGCGCTCGAGGCGGCGGCTACAGCCTCGGCGATTGAGGCCATCTCGCTCTCCGAGACGCCGAGCGCCGCGTACGGATCGACAACCGGATCGCCGGTCATCAGGTGGCGGTCTTCGAGCCGCTCAAAATTCCAATTTTTGGCCCGGCCCTTGGTGGGGGCGCTGATGAGCTTCGAAGATGCCTGCAAGCCGATTCGTCGGTTGATCGTCACGTTTGGTTCCCTGTTCGCGTTGCCTTACGCGTGCTGCAATGCCGCTGCGGCCGAGGTTGGGTTCCTCGGCGTGAGTGGCTTCTCTGGTTCCGGGGTTGCTGCGCTACGCCACCCAGTGCTTCTGCCCAAAGAGTCTTATTGGGACGACTTGTCACTCGGAAGAGTTTCAGTCAACTAGGCGGGACGCACTGTTTAGGCCGTTTTGACCGGCTGTGCGCAACCCCTGCATCCTAATTGCCCTCGAAATAAGCGTCAAACATATTGCGACCCAAGGGTTTAGACCAAACCAGCCCCGCCCGCGGTCGCCCGTGCATTCAACGCCGCGTGGCGTCGGGCGGGCTGGGGAAAATCTGCCGGATGTTCCGGAACGACTGATTCGACCGGTATTTCTGGTCCGATAGTCTCTTCCGAGCGCCCGATCCAATCGGACAGGGCGTCCGGACCGTGGCGGGGGCTGAGCTCCAACAGACCAGCCCGCGGATGCGGTTCCTAAGCATGAACTATGCGATCCTGCCGATCGAACGGCGGGACACGACTCTGGGGGGGAGATCCATGACGATTCGCGTCACTGTTGCGTCCATCGCCGCGGCGATTGTGACCGCCGTGCTGGCTTGCCAGCCTACCGAAGCCCAGGTCCCCTATGGGGGGCCGCAGGGGTTTTATAACAGCGGGCCATCCCAGATGATGGACGCCCACGGCGACCCGGCCGTGATCCCGGCCCAGTACTGTCAGGGCGGCTGCCCTCCCGGCTACGGTGGCGGAGGCGGTTACGGCGACCCGGCGGCCAACTACTGCCCGATGACCGAGCAGTGCGGTCCGCACTACTTCGACTTCAGCGCTGAGTACCTGATGTACCAGCGGTCGGACTACGGCTCGCTAGAGAACCAGTCGCTGATGACCCTCAACGTGCTGCCGGGCGGCACCGAGGTGCTGAACATCGGCGACATCCCGTCCGACTACCAGTCTGGCTTCCGCCTGACCGGCCGGTACGACATCGGCGCGCTATCGGTGATCGAGGTCGGCTACACCGGCTTCTTCGACATGGGCGGCGGGGCCTCGTTCACGGACCCGGCTCCAGTCGACGCCACTACCGGCAACCTGTACTCGCTGTACAGCGACTTCGGGCAGAACCCGGTCGGCGCCGTGGGCGTTAGCGGGGCGACCTTGGCCGAAACCGACCAGGCGGTCAGCGCGTACACCACCATCGAGACCGTCCTGCAGAGCGCCGAGCTCAGCTACCGCAGGTACTGGGTTGGCCACAGCCCACGCGTGACCGGCACCTGGCTGTACGGATTCCGCTGGACCCGCCTGAAGGACGAGTTCAACTTCGCCACCCAGGCCAACGGCACGTACGTGAACTACATCGAGGCCGAGAACGACCTGGCGGGCTTCCAGCTCGGCGCCGACGCCTGGATGACGGTGATCCAGGGCCTGCGGATCGGCCTGGAGGGGAAGACCGGCATCTACGGCAACCAGGTTGATATCCGCAACCGGGCCAACACCAGCCCGGCGGCCACGGTTTCCATCGACGAGCGGTTCAGCAACGAGCAGGTCTCGTTCTTGGGCGAGGCCCGACTGATGGCGGTGGCCGACATCACGCCGTGCATCTCACTCAAGGCTGGCTACGAGGTGCTGTACATGTCCTCGGTAGCGACCTCGGTGGACAACTTCAACGCGGCGTCGCCTTACGCTGAGGGCCAGGGAATCCCGCGGCAATCGCTCTTCCAGGCCCAATCCGACGCCATGTTCCACGGCTTCCACGCCGGTTTCGAGTACGTCTGGTAACGGGGAGTTCGGCGGCGGTGGCCGCCGGATTGTCGGGCGGGGACGCGAACCCGGCTCTGCCGGGCCGTGTCCACCAGGGCGGAAAGGCCGCAATCGGGCGGCCTGAGGGGCGGAATCTGGGCCGTTTTGACGCCCCGATCCGCCTCGCGTAGCCCGCTTCAAATCTAGGCAGCCCCATCCGGGCGTTTATACTAGAGGCAGACGCGGAACACGGAGTTCTCCCCCCTTATCACCCCGCCAGGCGACAACTCACCTCGTGAAGGATCTCGAACGCCAACAGGGCGTAGCTAGCGAACAGGTTGTGCTGGTTGGCGTGCAGCTCGCAGGCCAGCCCCACGAAGAAGAGCCCCTCGAAGAATTGACCGGTCTGGCCGAAGCGGCCGGAGCCGACGTGGTGGGCCTGCTCACCCAGAAACGCGAGAAGCCCGACCCGCACAGCTACTTGGGGCGCGGTAAGCTCGAGCAGCTCACGCACATGGTCTCGGGCACCGAGGCCGATATCGTGATCTTCGACAACGACCTCTCGCCCGCCCAGACCCGCAACCTGGAGCAGGCGACCGGCGTCAAGGTGCTCGACCGGACCGAGCTGATCCTCGATATCTTCTCCACGCGGGCCCAGACGCTCGAGTCCCGCCTGGCGGTTGAGCTGGCGCAGCTCGAGTACTCGCTGCCGCGGCTCAAGCGGATGTGGACCCACTTGTCGCGTATGAAGATGGGCGTCGGCATGCGTGGCCCGGGCGAGAAGCAGCTCGAAACCGACCGCCGATTGGTCGAGAAGCGGATCTCGGACCTGCGCGGCGACCTCGACAAGATCCACCAACGCCGCGAACGCGAGGTCTCTGCCCGCAACGACCGGATGACGGTTTCGCTGGTGGGCTACACCAACGCCGGCAAGAGCACGCTGCTCAACGCGCTGACCGACTCGACGGTCATGGCCAAGGACCAGCTGTTCGCCACACTCGACACCCGCACCCGCCGCTGGCGGCTGCCGGGCTGGGGCCCGGTGCTGCTGAGCGACACAGTCGGGTTCATCAAGAACCTGCCCCACAAGCTGATCGCCAGCTTCAAGGCGACCCTCGAAGAGGCCCGCCAGGCGAACCTGCTGCTGCACGTCGCGGACGCGAGCAACCCGGCCGTGCTCGACCAGATCCACGCCGTGTACGACGTGCTGCTCGAGCTTGGCATCGAGCAGAAGAACACCATCCTCGTGCTCAACAAGGCCGACCTGGTCGAGGACGCTCACCAGCTGCACGTGCTAGAGGAACGCTACCCGGGCGCCGTGAAGATCAGCGCCCACACCGGCGAGGGTCTCGACCGGCTGGCCGCCGCCGTCAGCGAGACCCTCAGCGAGAACTTCCTGGACGTCGAGGTCGAGTTTGACGTCGCCGATGGCGGCACCCTGGCCTACCTGTCGCGTAACGCCGAGGTGTTCAGCCGGGCGTACTCCAACGAGCGGACCACGGTCCACTGCCGGATCCCGCGGGCCCTGCTGCGGCCGCTGGAACGCGAGGGGGTAATTGTCCGGGAACACGAGGGCGAGACCCCCGACGCCGAGATCCGCTCGCTCCCTTCGCAGCTTGACGACTCGATCGACGACGTCGCATGACACGCCGACGGCTAGACGGCGTCCAGGCGATTGTCACCGGCGCGTCGGGCGGCATCGGGCGGGCGATCGCGTTAGCCCTGGCGGAACGCCGCGCGGGCCTAATCCTTACCGCTCGCCGGCCCAACGAGCTTCAGGTAGTCGCCGCCGAGGCCGAGCGGCGCGGAGCCCCACCGCCGACCGTTGTTGTCGGCGACCTGACCGATGCCGGCCTGCGGCAGCGGCTGGCCGATGCGGTCGAGCTGACCGATAAACCGCTCGACCTGCTGGTCAACAACGCCGGCGTCAGCGCCCACGGGTTGTTCGCCGACGCGTCGCCGGAGCGGCTGGCGACTATTGTCGACGTCAACTTTACCTCGACCGCCGAGCTGACCCGGCTGGCGATCCCGCTGCTCACGGGCGCCGACGACCCGGCGATCCTGAATGTCGGCTCGATCCTCGGCCACCGTGGCATCCCCCACAACAGCGAGTACTGCGCCAGCAAGGCGGCCCTGCGGGCGTGGAGCGAGGCCCTGCGGGCGGAGCTTGCCGGCGTGGGGATTGACGTCGTGCTGCTGACGCCGGGCACCACGAACACCGATTTCTTCAGCCACCTGATCGACCGCCAGCAGGACGAGCTCCCCTGGGGCACGCCGCAGGGCATGCCCCCCGAGGCGGTCGCGCGGGCCGCAATCCGCGGGCTGGAGCGGCGACGGCGGGAGATCATCCCCGGCTGGCGGGCCAAGGTGTTCGTGCTCGCTGCCCGGCTGGCGCCGGGGCTGATGGACCGGGCGATGCGCCGCTATGGTGGTTAGCTTTGCCACCCGCCACTCCCCGCGCCGCGACTCATGCCCACGCTCGATGTCCTCTACGATGACGGCCCCTGCCTGGTGGTCAACAAGCCGTCCGGCCTGTTGACCCAGGCGCCACGCGGCATCGACAGCCTCGAGATCTGGGTCCGCAACTTCTGGAAGTCCCGCGAGGAGAAGGCCGGCGACGACAACATCTACGTCGGCATCATCCACCGGCTCGACCGGCCGGTGTCCGGCGCGACGCTGTTCGCCCGGCACGTGCGGGCGGCCCAGCGGCTGTCGGCCCAGTTCCAGCAGCGGACAGTCAGCAAGACCTACTGGGCCGTGGTCGAAGGCTGCCCCTCCGACGACGAGGGGACCTGGACCGACTGCCTGCACAAGCGGCACGGCATGGCCCAGGCGATTGTCGTCCCCGAGGACGACCCCCGCGGCAAGCACGCCGTGCTGCACTACCGGGTGCTGCAGCGGTGGGACCAGCAGACGCTGCTCGAGATCACGCTCGAGACCGGCCGCACCCACCAGATCCGCGTGCAGGCGTCCTCGCGGGGGCTGCCGGTGCTGGGCGACGAGCAGTACGGCGCGACAAGGCTGTTCGGACCGGAAACCGACGAGCCCCGTGATCGGGCCATCGCGTTGCACGCCCGCGAACTGGGATTCCGACACGCCATGCGTGACGAGCAGGTGCAGATCACCGCGCCGTTGCCGTCTGCCTGGGAGGCGTTGGAACTCGCCCCGACACTGCTGTAGCGTCGGAGCCGAAGGGGCGGATCGCCCGCCTACATGTCGTCCAGCACTTCGCTGTACGCGCGGCCGCTGCGACGCAGCGCGGCGCGGTATTTGTTGCGGGCGTCGATGTAGTTCATGCCGAGGTAGAAGTTCCAGGCGATCGAGCCGATCGCCGCCAGGGCGACTGTGCCGTACCACCACGGCTCCGAGCGGCTTTTCTGGTCCGTCACGTCGGTTGCCACGGTTGTCGTGGGCTGCTGTTGGGGCGTGGGATACGGGGCTCCCATGTTGCCCGCTCCCATATTGCCCGTTCCCCAGTCGGCCGGGTTGTCCCCGGGTGCGGCTGGCGGGTAGGAGGCATTCTGCTGCTGGTAGTTGCCGGCCCCGCCGTACTGTGCGGTCTGCGGCGGCGTCGTGTTGGCCGCCGGAGTGGTCGGCCAGCTGGGCCAGGGGGAGTCACCGGCCTGGCCTTGGTTGGTCGGCTGCCCGCTACTGGCGTTCTGGCTATTGGCGTTCTGGCTGCTGGGGTTCTGGGGCGAGCCGATTGGTGCGAACCGCTCGTCGTACGAGTCGTCGCGCTGCGAGCTGAAGTCGGTGTACGCCTGACCATTGCCGCCGCCCTGCGTCGACGCGTACTGCGACAAGTCCTGCGTGCCGCCCCGGTTCGGCTGCTGCTGATTGCTCGGCGGATAGGGAGACTGGTTCGTGGGCGCCTGATTCTGCCAGTTGGAGTTCTGCGGCGGATTGGCGCCGAGCGGCGGCGGTGCGGCGCCGCTGTTCCAGTTCTGCTGACCGGTGGCCTGCTGATTTGGGTTGACCGACTGGCCCTGCGTCGGAGAAATGCCGCTGACCGAACCGTACGGTTGATTGCTGGGCGTGTTTGACTGCGCGGCTGCGGGCGGGTAGGTCGGCTGACCGTTCTGACTATTTGTGGGCTGGTTGTACGAGTAGGGGGTGTAGCCGCTCCCGGGCTGAGGCGCGGCGCCGACAGCGGCCGTCTGATTCACGCCGGGGTTGATCAGGCTCTTGAGCCCGTCGTTGGCGTTGGCGATGGTCCCCTCGACCATCTGGCCGCCGTTGCGGAAGGCGCGGCCGGTCTCGTCGACTAGCTTCTCGCCAACCTTGGTGAGCTCGCTGCCGATGCTCTTCCGCTGCTGGTCGACCGTGGTGCTCCAGTCGTTGAAGCCGGCCTCCAGTGAGTTCGGCGCCGGGTACTGCTGTGCCGAGTAGTTCTGCGGCGGGTAGGTCTGCTGCCGCACCGTGTGCCGGATCGGGGCAAACTCTTCGTCATCGAGCGCCGGGTCGTTGGACGAGTCGTCCAGCACGGGCGGCTTCAGCACGCCGTGCCGCTGCGGCTGGGCGGCGCCCTCGCCCAGCTTCACCACGACGCTGCTGACGTGCTTGACGTTGTCGGGCACGTCGCTGCGGAAGGTGCGAGTGTCGCCGTCCAGCGCCGACTGCATCAGCTCGGGCTCGACGGTTACCACGTACTCGTGGCCGCCGTGCGGGTCGCCCTGCGGACGCCACTCGTAGGTGATCCCGGTTGCGGCGAGCGCGGCAAACAAGATGACGCTAGACATGCGATTCTTTCCGTTGAAGCAGCCAAGTTTGGGAACGATCCCGGGCGCGAATCCTTCGGCCTACGCGACAACTTATCACAGCAGGCCGCCACCGCTAACACCGATTGCGCGGCTAGGGGCCCTTCGGCGACCGGGCAACACACGCCCGGGGCGACTCTAGCGAAGCCAGGCAGATTAGAGAGAGCCCCGCGGGCGGTGCTAGCGTCGCTTCTTGGGCTTGGCTGCCGACTTGGCGGCGGGCTTCGCCGGCTGCGGCTCCGGCCGAGCCGAGGTGATCGACAGGCCGCCCTCCTCCTCGAGGCTCTCCAGCTCCTTGCGGAGCATCGTCAGCAGCGCCTGCAGGAACGCCACCAGCATCGGGCCGACCAGGATGCCGATCGGCCCCAACGCGGTGACCCCGCCCAGCACGCTGAGCAGCGCCAACAGCGGGTGCAGTTTCGACTGGCCGTGCAGCACGATCGGCTTGATGACGTTGTCAACCGTCGAGACGATCGCCGCGCCGTAGATCGCCAGGCCAATCGCGGCGCCGGTGTGCCCCTGAACGAATAGCACGATCGCCACAAAACCCCACACGGCCATCGCGCCGACAAACGGCACCATCGCCAGCACCATCGTGAGCACGGTGAGCAGGAAGATCGGCCCCTCGTCCATCGCAAAGTAGTAACCGATGCCGGCCAGCAGACCCTGCACAACCGCCGACAGGACGGTCGCCACAACCACCGCCCGGCTCACTTGAGCGAACTGCTCGAGCAGCTCCTCCTCGTAGGCGTCGTCGAGCGGCGAGAGGTGCATCATGGTTTTCACCATGTGCGGCCCGTCGACGAAAAAGTAGAACACCGACACCGTCATCACCAACAGGCCAAGAGCGATTGAGCCGACCGCCTTCAGGCCAACCAGCAGCGAATGGGGGCCTTCCTCGCCGGCGATCGACAAAGCCTGTCGCTTCAGGCGGTTGAATTCATCGGTTGTCAGCGGCTTGCCAACAACCTGCTTGTAGGCGTCGGCGATCTTGGTGAGGCGTGCGCGCTCTACCACGCCGACTGCCTCATCGGCGTTGTACTCCTCCGACTCGGGGTCCGGCTGTGGCTGGCAGAGCTTGTCAAAATCGGCGTTCCAGAGCTGACCGAACACTCCTAGCCGCGACGCTGGATCGATCCGTGGATCGGCGCCTGGCTCCCCCGACGAGACCGCCGTAAGCGGCGCGATCTCGGCGTACGCCTGCAACCCAAACAGAACGCAGGGAACCAACACCGCCAGCAGGATCACCGCGGTCGTGCAAAAGGCCGGCAACGCCTTCTTGCCGGGCAGCTTGTGCACAAACCACTTGAACAGCGGCTCGAACACCACCACCAGCACGGCCGCCAGGAACAGCGGCACCACAAACAACGCCATCACCTGGAAAAACAACACCGCGGTCAGCACCAGCACGCCTACCAACGCGATCAGCGAGACAACGCGGGGGATCGCTCGCGGGGCGGCGGTCTCTTTGGCAGGCTTAGATGGGTTTGTCATACGCGGGGCGTTCCTGGTCGGCGTTCTCGTCAGCCCGAGAGGCGGGTAAGCTTATGGGATACTTTGCCACGCGTCGCGTGGATTGCAAAGTGCAGGCCGACCAAGCCCCCCTCGAACGACCTCCCCAGGAACCCAATGGCCGCCGGCCCTTCGCCCCACCCCGTGGACAACCGTCCCGCTGCCCCGCACCAGCCGCCGATCCGCTGGGTCAAGCGCGGGATCGAGGCGACCGTGCTGGCGGTAGTGCTCCTGGCCTTCGGGCAAACCCTGAGCGACGCCGCCCGCGGCCTCTCTGCTTCGCCGCTGCGGCCGAGCCTCCCGGTGGCGGTCCTGTCGGCGCTGGTCTACGCCGCGTCGATGCTGCCGATCAGCCTGTACTGGCGGCGGGTGCTCGCCGCCTGGGGCCAGCCGGCGGCGCCCGGACCGGTGCTCCGCGCGTACTACATGGGCAACCTCGGCAAGTATGTTCCCGGCAAGGCGATGGTGGTCGTGCTGCGGACCCGAGCGGTGCGGGCGCTCGGCGGGCAAACAGCCCCGATCGCCGCGAGCGTGTTCGTCGAGACCCTTACCCTGATGGCGGTAGGGGGCGTGCTGGCGGGGCTGTTGCTGCTTGTCCCCGGCCTCGCCATGGAGCAGCCCTGGTGGACCAAGCTCCTGGCGTTTGGGCTCGCCGTCGGCTCGGCGGGGCCGATCTGCCCGCCGGTCATGAACCGGTTGATCGCGTTCATCCAGCGGCGCCGCAACCCGGACCAGGCCGAACCGCCGCGGCTCACCTGGCGGCTGTTCAGCGTCGGCTGGCTCGCCGCGGCGGCCAGCTGGGTTGGCATGGCGCTGAGCCTGTGGTTGGCGGTGCGGTCCGTTGTCGACACGTTCCCTCCCTCGGGGGTTAACCTGCTCGCCTGCCTGCTCGCGGTGACGCTGCCGGTCGTGGCGGGTTTCCTCTCGCTGATCCCCGGCGGGCTGTTGGTGCGCGACGGACTGATGGTCGCCCTGCTTGCCCCAGCCGCAGGACCCGAACCGGCGCTCGCCGCAACCGTGCTGGTCCGCCTGGCCTGGATTGGCTCCGAAGCCCTGGTTTGTGGTATCCTAGCAGCAGCGGGAGTCGCACGTCGCAGCCAGTAGAGCCGCGTCCCAGTCCCCGCGTGCCCGCCGTGGTGGCCGTTCATGCCTGCCGCAAACTCCCCATCCCAACCGACCAGGTGGTTGTATGACTAGCGTCAGCATTGTTGTGCCGGTCTACAACGAAGCGGAGAGCCTCCGCGAGCTGCTCCGTCAGATCAGCGAGGTCGCCGCCGCACGCGATTACGTGGTCCAGGTAGTGTTCGCCGACGACGGCTCGACCGACGGCTCGTGGGAGGTCATCGATGAACTGGCGGAGCAGGACAGCCGCGTCCTGGGCGTGAGGCTGCGGCGGAACTTCGGCAAAGCGGCCGCGCTGAGCGCCGGCTTCGAGGCCGCCGTGCACCCGTTTGTCGTCACGATGGACGGCGACTTGCAGGACGACCCGGCCGAGATCCCGCGGCTGCTCAAGCAGATTGACCGCGACCAGGGCGGCGCGTACGACGTCGTGAGCGGCTGGAAACAGGTCCGCCACGACCCGCTGCACAAGACCGCGCCCTCCAAAGTGTTCAACTGGCTGGTCAGCAAGTCGACCGGCGTCAAGCTCAACGACCACAACTGCGGCCTCAAGGCGTACCGCCGCGAGGTGCTCAACGAGGTCTGCCTGTACGGCGAGCTGCACCGGTTTGTCCCCGTGCTGGCCGCCGCCCGCGGCTTCAAGGTGACCGAGAGTGTCGTAAACCACCGCGAGCGGAAGCACGGCGCGTCGAAGTACGGCGCGTCGCGGCTGGTGAAGGGTCTGCTCGACATCCTCACCGTGCACTTCATCACCGGCTACGCGCAGCGGCCGCAGCACATGCTGGGTGGGTTCGGGCTCGGCTCGTTCCTGCTGGGCCTGCTCGGCCTCGTCTACCTGGCCTGCCGCTGGGTGCTGAGCCGCGTGATCGCCGGCTGGGAGCCGATTGCGCTGCACGAGAGCCCGGCGATGTACTACAGCCTCGGCTTCTTGATGATCGGCACCCAGTTCCTAGCGATCGGCCTGCTGGGTGAGATGATCACCGCCCGGCTGAGCCGCAGCGAGGACCACTACTCGATCGCCGAGTTCACCGACCCCAAGAAGAGCGAACCCCAGAAGTCCGACGCCAACGCCCCCACACCCGGCAACGCGTGATGCAAGAGACCCCAGGCGGCTCCCCAAACTCCCCCCTCCTCGCCGACGCGCGGCTGCGTTGGTCGCTCTACACGCTGCTGATCGCGGTTGCGATCGGACAGTGGTCCGGCCGCATCCTGGCGGTCAACTCGGTCGACAACGCGCGGCTCGAGTCGTACCGCATCAGCCAGCGGCTGAACGACTTCCGACAGGACCTCGCCGACCGCGGCCTCTCCGCAGCCGAGATCGAAGAGACCTCCGCCCGCAAACGGGTCGAGCTCGAAGAGAAGCTCGCGCTGCAGCGGCCGTTCCTCAGCAGCAACGACCGCAGCCGCTGGGTGGCGATGCGGGCGTTGGTCGAGGGGGGCACATTCGCTATCGACGACTACGTCAGTCAGCCGGGCTGGGACACCATCGACAAGGTGCGGCATAAGGACCAGAGCGGCGAGCTGCACTACTACAGCAGCAAGCCGCCGCTGCTGTACATCATGCTGGCCGGCGAGTACTGGCTGATCAACAAGGCGACCGGCTGGACCCTGGGCGACGAGCCGTACGCTGTGGGGCGGCTGATGCTGCTGACCTTTAGCGTGGCGCCGTTCGCGCTGATGCTGACGCTGGTCGCGGCGCTGGCCGAGCGATTCTGCGAGTCGCTCTGGGCGCGGCTATACGTCGTGGCGTGCGCGTCGTTCGGCACGATGCTCACGGCCTTCGCGGTGGTGCTCAACAACCACCTGTTCGCGGCCGTATCGGCCGCGCTGGCCGCCTACGCCTGGGTGCGGGTCCGCGAGTCGTCGGCGCCGCAGCTCCGCTGGTTCATCCTGGCCGGCCTGGCCGCGGCGTTCACGGCGGCCAACGAGCTGCCGGCGCTGGCGATGCTGGTCGGCATCGGGCTGTCGCTGCTGGTACGCTGGCCGCGTGCGACGCTGGTCGCCTACGCGCCGGCGGCGCTGCTGGTCATGGTCGCCTTCTTCGCCACCACCTACTACGCCCACGGCTCTCTCAAACCGCCCTACATGCACCGCGACGAGGAGAATGTCGAAGACAACTGGTACCGCTACCCCAACAGCCACTGGAACGATCCCCAGGGGATGGACGCCGGCGAGCAGTGCAAGGGCGTCTACACGCTGCACGCCCTGGTCGGGCACCACGGGCTGTTCTCGATGACGCCGATCTGGCTGCTGGCGGCGGCGGGCGCCGGGGCGTGGCTGATCACTGGCAGCGGCCTGCGGCGGGAGCTGGCGTTTGGCGTCACCGGCCTGACGGTTGTCGTGCTGGTGTTCTACCTCGGCCTGCGCCCACAAGTAGACCGCAACTACGGCGGGATGACCAACGGCCTGCGGTGGATGTTCTGGTTCTCGCCGCTGTGGCTGGCGGTGATGAGCCCCGCGGCAGACTGGGCGTCGCGGACGGCGGTCCGGCGGGCTGGGGCGATGGTGCTGCTGGCCTTCTCCGCCCTCTCGGCGGCGTACCCGACCTGGAACCCGTGGACGCAGCCGTGGATCTACAACTGGATGCAGTGGTGCGGGTTCGAGCTGCTGGGCTAGGCGGGTCTCCGCCCGACAACGATTAGTTCGACGCGCCCGCGCCGGCCGACTGGACCAGCAGCAGGGAGTCGATCTCGTCGTCGCTCAGCGGAGCGAAACCTGCCGGCGAATCGCTCTCGGGCTTGGGGTTCCCAAGCATCTCGAGCATCCGCCGCTCTAGTTCGTCTGTGGACTGAGTGTCGCTCATATCGCGGCTTGCATCGCTTGCGGTAGAAGAATTCCCCCCCTGGACGGACGCGTCCCCAACAGCGTTGAGGGCGGTCCGATTACGAAAGCATACGGCCCCCCGGGGATAGGGGCCGCGTGCATGGGGTCAAATGCGTGTTTTATGCGCGCGGGCCCCCATGACAGGCGGCACGACCGGCACGACTGGCCGTCGAGGCAATTGCCAGCCTAGGCGGGCCGTTGCTACCGCCGCACCACGGCGTAGACGTCGAGCTCGTCGGCGGTCTCGCCGATTTCGACCGCCTCCGCGGCGGCGTCCTCTGGGTCGTCCCAGCGGTACTCGATCTCCTCGAGGTCGACCCGCGGCGTTGAGAGGGGAGCCTCGCGCTCGATAACCGACTCGACCACAACCTCACTGCGTGGGGCGAGCTCCTCGTAGACCGCGTCGAGTTCCTCGAACTCTTCGACCCGCTCGACCGGCGTCAGGTCGAGGTAGTGGGCCTCGATCGGCTCGGGCTCGGGCGACTCGACGACCTCCTCGACCACTTCTTCAAGGATCTTCTCGACGATCTCCTCAGCGACCACTTCATCGACAACCGGCTCCTCGGCCTCGGGCACCTCTTCTACGACCAACTCGTCGTAGCGGCTCGGCAACCGACGGACATCGGCGTTCAGGCTCTTGAAGATCTCCCACACGTGCTCGTGGCAGGTGAACACGAACAGCTGGTGCCCCGCCTTGGCGAAGTCGATCATCACCTTGGCGGCGGTGCGGGAGCGTCCCGCGTCGAAGTTCACCAGGATGTCGTCTAGCACCATCGGCAGCTGGATGCCCTGTCGGGCGTACATCGCCACCAGCGCCAGCCGGACGCTGAGGAACAGCTGCTCGCGGGTGCCGCGGCTGAGGGCCTCGACGCCGATCGACTGCCCGTCGGCGTTGTCGACCAGCAGGATATCGTTGGCCAGCGGCGTCCACACGCGGGTGTAGCGGCCACTGGTCAGCTGGTTCATGTAACGCGAGGCCTCGACCAGGGTCTCCGGCTGGCGGTTGGCCTCGTAATCGCTGCGGATCAGCTCGAGCATCTGGCCAATGACCGCCCGCTCGCGCCACCGCTCGCCGGCCTGGGCGAGCTGGGCCTCGACCTCGCCGAGCTCCATCCGCCTGTCGGCAATCGTGACGTCCTCGCCGAGCAGCTTCTGCTGCTCCGCCAGTGCGCCCTCTTGGGTCTGCAGGTCGCGGAGCTCGGCCTCGATCGTCTCGTGCTGTTCGGTGAGGGACTGCCACTCGCTCTCGAGCTGGCCGATCTTCTCGGGCGCCAGCATCGGGGCAAAGTCGTCCTCGACGCCCAATCGGCCGATTGCGGCGGAGATCTCGCCGGTGACACGCTGGCGGCGGTCGCGCAGCTCGGCCGCTTCGGCCAGCTTGTCGGCCAGCCGGCGGTAGGCGTCCTCGTCCTCGCAGCGAGCGGTGCGGAACAGCGAATCACGGCGCCCCTCGAGGCTCTCGATCTCCGCGACGCGGCGTTGCTGCTTCTCCCTGAGCGACTTGCCCCGCTCCATCAGCTTCTTGCGGTGGTCGATGCGAGACTGCTGCAGGCGGCGTTCGCTCAGCAGGGCCTCGAGCTGCTCGAGCGGCGTCGCGTCCTCCACCACTAGGTCGGCCTCTTCGGCCAGCGAGGTGATCCGCTGCGTGACCCGCTCGTACTCACGGGCCCGGCGGTCAACCTCATCCTGGCGGTTCTCGGCCTTGAGCTGCCACTCGGCGAGCTGCTCGTACTGGTGCGCCATCGCGACCAGGTCCTTCGGCGAGATTGAGTCGGGCAGGCCGAGGCTCGCCAGTGCGGCCGACCAGCGGGCCAGCGCGTCTGCCAGCCGGTGCTTGGCGGCGTCGTGCTCGGCCTCGGCGGCGGCGACCTCCTCGTTGGCCTGGCGGCGCTGGGTCTCGATCGGCAGGGTCCGTTCGAGCTCGGCCAGGTGCCGCTCGGCGTGCTGCAGCTGCAGGCTGGCAGAGCCGTCGGCGATCTTCAGCTCGGCGCCAACCGCCTTGAGGTCCTGCTCGGCCTCCTTGATCTGTTTGGCCGCGACCTCCATCTGCCGCTCACAGCCGTCGAGCTCCTCGGCGGCGTTGTCTTCGCGGTAGTATTTGTAGAGCCACACGCTCACCGCCAGCACGAAGCCCAGGAAGGCAAAGAAGCCGCCGCCCAGCTCCTTGAACGCGGTGTCCGCGTGGGTGAGCCACCACCAGCTTATGATCACGCCGACCATGAACAGGCCGCCCATGAAGAAGAAGCCCTCCAGCGGGATCACCTGGCGGTCTTCCAGCTCGAAGCTCTGCTCCTCGAGTTCGCGGGCGTGGCGTTCGGCCAGCTCGAGCTTGTTCTCGGCCTGCTGGCGGCGGCGGAGCCGGGCGACCAGCTCGCCCGCCTCGTTGATGTCGGACGGCAGGCCCATCTTGCCGCCGGCCGCGACGGCGGTCTCGATCTTGGCCTGGTAGTTGCGCTCGCTGCTGCGGCGGCGGTCGAGGCTCTCGCGGGCCTCGGCCAGGTTCTTCTCGGCCTCGGCGATCGCGCGGCCCTGCGGCTCCAGCTCGTCGACCGTCTCGCGGGTTAGCACCGGCGCCTCTTCCGGGTCGTGCGACCACAGGGCGGCCAGGCGTGCGTTCTCGCTGTGGATGCGGGCGGTGAGCTGATTGAGCTCGGCGTCGCCGTGGTCGGCCTCGCGTTCGAGGGCCTCGATCCACTCGCCCTGTTCGCTCAGCGCGTCCAGCCGGCAGCAGCTCCGCATCAGCACCTCGTTGACACCCAGCTCGTCGGCCTCTTGGCGGATCTGGCGACGCTGGCCACGGAGGATGTCGCGCTGGCGGGCGTGTTCCTCGATCTCGCCGTTGAGCGCGTCGAGCTCTTCGATCGCGTTGTCACCCAGCACGTGCAGGTCGGCGTAGCCGAGCAGACGCTCGTCGATGCGGGCCCGCTCGGACCATTGCGGCTTGAGGTTGATGGCGATCTCAACGCGGCGGGCGGCGCGTTCGGCCTCCTTCAGGCGGCTCCGCGCGTCGCCGACCCGGGCGCCGATCTCGTCGATCTCCACGGCGATCTTCGACCACCGCCGGCCCTGGGCGGAGAGGTCGCTGATCGACTTCATCAGCTCGTCGCGGCGGCCGATCAGGTCGCCTATCACGGAGGTCGCCTCGGGCGACTCGAGCAATTGTTTGCGAGAAGACCGCAGCCCCTGGATCACGTCGTACAGCGAAACCCGGTCCAGCCCCGAGGTAAGCCGGTAGATCGCCTTGGCGACCTCGTCGCCGCTGAGGGCGCCGATGGTCTGGATCTCGTCTAGTCCAACGGAGAAAACGTTGGTGTAGGTCGGCTCGTCGACGCCGTCGAGCGCCTCGCGGAGCAGGCGGTCGCCCTCGGTCTCGCCGTCGGGCCTGAACACGGTGACGCGGCCGCGGTCGTCCTTGTCGCGTTCGGCGTAGCGGGTCGCCTCGAAGACGCCGGCGTCGCTGGTGAAGCCCATCCGGCCGCCCGGCTTGCCGCCCTCGCGGGGCGGCAGGTACCGCTCGCGGCGTTCTGCCGAGACGCCGTACAGCATGGTCCGCATGAACTGCATCAGCGTGGTCTTGCCGGCCTCGTTGGGGCCGTAGAACACGGTGATCTCCGGCGACAGCTTCTTGAGCCGCAGGTCGTGCCAGACGCCGAAGCCGTCTACGTGCAGGTCGGTGATTCGCATGGAAGGGTCGGGGGTCAGGGTGAGGGAGGGCGGCCGGGCCGCGCCCCTGGCTTCCTATTCGGTTAACAACGCCACGCCAAGCTTCTCCGCGCGGTCAAGCAATTCCTGCTTGTCCTGCGGGCGGATGGTCGCCAGCTTGGCGAGCGTCGCGTCGGGGAGTGGTTTGGGCAGCATGTCCCGCATGTCGAGCACGAAGGCCTCGCTGTTGCGGAGCAGATTAAACTGCCGCAGCAGGTCGCCGAGGATGGTCTCTTGGTCCATCCACTCGTGCGGGGCGACAAACCGGTCCTGGCAGATAACTTCGTAGCTCCAGCAGGCGGGCTGCTGGCGGCCATCGAACTTCTGCAGGTCGTCGAGCAGCTCTTGGCAGAGCCCGTCCGCCCGCAGCTTGGCGAGCAGTGGCCCGGCGCCCCGGAGCTTCCACGACACAAGATGATCAATGTCCTGGGTCGACTTGCGGAGCTTCTCCAGCCGCTCGCGCATCCGGCCGCGGAGCTGTTCGGACGAGGTGCCGTCGGTGAACTCGATAGTCTCGTTGGCCCACCGAACCACGTCGGTCGAGACGAACTTAGTCTTCGCCTTGCGGGTCTCGTCGACCTGCACGACCGCACAGCCGGCGGGGCCGGCCTCTTCCGGCGAGCGGCCCTGCGGGGTGCCCGGAAAGTGGGCCACGCCCGGCTCGTGGTCGACCGTCGCGCGGCGGTGGCGGCCGCCGAGCGCCATGTAGTGGACGCGGTCGCCCTCCTTGCCGGGGGCGTCGCTCGTGCCGTGGGCGACGCCGACCGTGAACAACCCGTGCGCGTCGCGGTGGAAGCCGCTGGCGTTGACCACGCCGTCCTCGTCGCAGCTCATCCCCTGCACCTTGGCGATGACCTTGCCGTCGCGGACGAGGTCGTGCTGGCCGACCTTGCCGACCGGGAACATGTGCACGTTCTCCGGCAGCGGCGTGCTGGGGGGCCACAGCTCCGGGCGGTCGACGCGGCCGCCGGCCCAGAAAACCGGGATGCCGCGGGCCTCGAGCCGGCGGAATTGTTCTAGCAGGAACACCACCGACCGCGGTCCGGCCAGCGGGATGTCGACCACGTCGCCCGCGAGCAGCAGCGCGTCGGCGTTTTCGGTGAGCGCGGTCTCGAAGACCTGCTCCGCCGCGTGGTACGGCGCGTCGCGCAGCAGCTCGCGGAGGTGTTCGGGGATGCTCGTCAGCCCAGAAAGCGGCTGCTCGAGGTGCAGGTCGCTCGCGTGAACGAACCGCATTGGCTTGTGCGACATCGACGCCTCCCTGCGTGCGTTTGTGGCCGGTTCGGCTGTTCGCTATCCCTGCGAGCGCGCATGCCTGACCAATGAATCCCCCGCAGTTTACCCCTTGGCTCCCGATCCACCAACTTCAAAAGACCGGTTCGCACGAAGGTTCGCCGAGAGAATCTCAGGCGGCTGCCCGAGTGCTAGCACCCTGCGGCCGAACAAACAGGCCACAGCCGGCCGCGCGAGTGCACAATCTGCTCGACCCGGACACCGTAGAGCCGAGACAACAGCTCCTCCGTGACCACCTCCGCGGTCGGCCCGGCCGCGGCGATCTGCCCCTGGTCCATCACCAGCGTCTGCTCCACGCCCGGCATGATCTCCTCGACGTGGTGGGTCACCATCAAGAGCGAAGGGGAACGCTCGTCCCGCAGCTGCGACTCGAGCCACGCCAGGAACCGTTCGCGGGCGCCGGGGTCCATTCCGGCGCACGGCTCGTCGAGCACCAGCAGCCACGGGTCGGTCATCCGGGCGCGGGCGACCAGCACCTTCTGCCGCTCGCCCTGTGACAGCACCCGCCACGGGGAGTCGACGATGGCGCCGCAGCCGATGTCGCGGAGCACCTGCTCGGCCTGCTCGTAGTGGGACGAGGTTGGGTCGACCTGTCCGATCAGCCGCAGGCCGATCTGGCCGATAGCGCCCGACGCCGCGATCTGCAGCGCCGACTGGTCAGGGGGGACGCGCGCGAGCATCTCGACGCCGACCCAGCCCATCCGGCTGCGGAGCGCGGTCAGGTCCGCCAGCTCCTGGCCGCCGCGGAGCACCTTGCCCGAGGTCGGCCACTCGTAGCCGCAGGCGACCCGCAGCAGGGTGGTCTTGCCACAGCCGTTGGGGCCCAGCACGGCCCAGTGCTCGCCCGGCATCAGCCGCCAGTCGACGCCGGTGAGGATGGGCGTCTGGCCCTGTTGGTAGCCGACGCCGCGGAGTTCAATCAGAGGGTTCATGCGCTGTCTTCAGTCGGGCCGCGGTGGTGCGAGCGAACAGCCGCATCCGGCGGCGCCTAGTGTGTTCTTCCAGAATCCTCGGCGTTCGCCGGCTCTTGGAACGGAACTTGGCTGTCCCCCTGTATTGTGGGTTTCTTCCGGGGGCGACAACCCAGCCTAAATTCCATTGGGGCGCCACGGCATTGGTTCGCCCTGGGCGCCACGCAATGGCCACAGCGGAATCAGCGGCACAGATTCTGGCCCTCTCGGTCAGGTTTCAGAGTATGCGAACCCGACACACCGGAGGACAGGGGGCGCCCGATAGAAGCCCTGCCGCCGCTAGAAACCCACCCTACCCAAGAACTCCCAAGCGTAGTTTCCCGCCGCAGGGCTCCTCGAATCGTGCTGAGAGTTAAGTTCGAGAGTCAACCACTTTGCTCAGCAGTCGACCAGGCGAACACGAATGAGTTCAAAGAACATCGTCCCGATCAATGAAGAGCGCGCCTTCGAGGTGCAGGAGCTCTTCTTCTCGGTTACCGACCTCAAGGGCGTCATCCGGTTCGGCAACGAGGTCTTCACCCGAATCTCCGGGTACGACGAGCCGGACCTGATCGGCAAGCCCCATAACGTCATCCGGCACCCGGATATGCCGCGAGCGGTGTTCAAGCTGCTGTGGGACTACCTCGAGTCCGACCGCCCCATCGCCGCGTACGTCAAGAACATGGCCAAGGACGGGCGGTACTACTGGGTGCTGGCGACCGTCATGCCGATCCCGGGGGGCTACCTCTCGATCCGGCTCAAGCCGACCAGCCCGCTGTTCGCCGCGGTTAAGGGGGTCTACGCCGAAGCGCTGTCGCTCGAGCGGACCGTCGAGAAGGAGACCGGCAACCGCAAGACCGCCATGGAGGCCGCTACCGGGCTGATCCTCGAGAAGCTCGCCGCCCATGGTTTTGCCGACTACGACGCCTTCATGAGCGAGGCCTTGTCGCAGGAGCTGGTCTGCCGCGAGGCCCAACTCCGCGAGGTGGGCTACACGGCCCCAACCAGATTCGGCGCCGCCAAGAACGCCTACGGGGCGCTCGAAGAGCAGTGCTGCATGCTGGCGTCGAAGCTGACGGCCGTCTTCTCCTCGACCGGCACCTTCAAGCAACTGAGCGAGGAGCTCTCCAAGAAGTACCAGGCAATCCAAGAGCTCGGCCCGTCGCTGCAGTTCCTGGCCCTCAACGCCCGCATGGCCGCGTCACGTCTCGGCGACCAGGGCGTGGTCCAGGCCGCCGTGGCGGACGCGCTGGGCGCCAAGAGCAAGCAGGCGGAGGGTTTCATCCACTCGCTGATCGAGCGGATGACCCCGCTGCAGCACGCCACGAACAAGCAGGTGTTCGACATCGCGGTCGCCCGGTTCGAGGCCGACATGGCCCACGCCTTCGCCGCCGAACTCAAGGACGCCCCGCCCGACTCCCACTGCCTGCGTGTGCGTGAGAGCCTGACCGCGGTGACCGACGAGCTCGCGAAGCGGTGCGGCGCGGTGATGGAGTCGATGCAGCTGCTCGACTACGAGACTCACAAGGCCCAGATCGACGTCCAGGAGCTGATCACCCGGATCGTCGAGATGAAGGCGATCCAGCTGAACGGCAAGATCGAGGCCGCCGCCAGCGACGCCAAGAGTGACTTCTCGGTGATCTTCGAAGAGGCGTCCCGCTACATCGAGGGGGGACGCACCGACTGCGGGGTCCTGCTCGACGTGCTGGAGGTCAGCAGCGACGAGATCAACTCGTTCCGTCAGCTCGAGCCCGAGCTGCAGTCCGACCTCCGCACCATGTGCGACACGACCGAGCGGGCCGTCAGTGGCGGGCTAGAAGCCGTGCCCGCGTAGCACAAGAACAGGCCCCACCGACCCGCCGCAGCGGCGGGCCGGTGAGCCTAATGGCAAACGCTACAAACGCCGGCGGCGGGCAGCCCCAACGAGGCATCCAAGCAGACCGAGGACCACCGCGCCCGGCTCGGGGACCGAGCGGAGGTTGGCGTCGAGCGCCGTGGTGATCAGCAGGCCATCAGCGGCGGTCAGATTGAGCGAGGTCAACACGCCGCTCAGGTCGATGTCGCTGGTGGTGTCGTCCTCGTAGATGGTCGCGTACAACGCCAGCGCATTGAGCAGCGTGCCCCGGTTGCTCGCGTGGTAGTTGACGTCGCCGTAAAAGTTGGCCGGCCAGTTGAGGTCTTCCCACGTGTCGCCAGCGGGCGCAAAGCGCGCGCTGCCGTCGCCCTCAACAGCGTTGATGTTGTCGGTCGACATTTGATAACCGTCCCGCAATTCTTGCTGCATCTGCGCGGGGCCGCCCGGGAACGCCGGGGCGCCCCCAGTGTAGTAGCTGTGCCCGTAGCCCCGGGCCCAGGTCTCGTACATCACGGCCTGGGCGCCGGGGCTGTGGTCCTTGACCTTCTGGTACAGCGCAAGAGACGAACTCAGGTGCAGCGGCAAGTCACCGATATGGGTCGGCTGGGTCGAGAAGTCCTGCAGCACGACATAGTCCCAATCCTGCCCCGCGGCGATCCCGGAAGTGATGATCGTCGTGTTGGAGTTCAGGTGGTACTGCAGGCTTTGGCCGTTGACCGACGCGTTGCGGTTGTAGGGGGCAACATGGCCCGCGGCGACCGCGACGTCCGACAGCACCAGCGGCACCGAGCGCGAGCTGCCGCAGCAGGTCGCGTTGGTGAAACTGTTTCCGTAGTAAAGAATGTTGAGCGGGTCCGCTGCCGCGGCCAGACCGGCCGACAGCAGCGCACCCAGCCCGAGCGACAGGGCGACGCCCCACCGCGAGGCAAACCGAGTAGCCATTGGGGTGTTCCTGGTTGAAGTCATCTACCTAGCAAGCACAAGGAAACACCGCTACCGACGGCGACGCAGCGACAAGAGCCCACCAGCGGAAAGCAGGGCCAGCGAGCCCGGCTCGGGCACCGTCGCGACGTCGACCTTGATGGCGCCGAGGTAGTAGAAGCCGGACCCGTTGTCGTTGGCCGGGCCCGGCTCAACGAGGATGGTGATCTCGCCGGCAGCGTCGGGGACGATCCCGCCCACGATCGCAACCTCGGACTCGTTGTTCGAGGTGTTGAGAAGCCCCACTCCGTTGCTAGCGCCGGAGACGCTGTACATGGTCTCGCGGTTGTCGCCGACGTTCATCCGTGAACCGAAGAAGGTCAGGTCGTACGCCGTCGCGCCCGAGCTATCCAGACCGGTCAGGAGAACCGTGCCCTGCGGGGTCAGCGGGTTCGTACCGAACGCGCCGGTGTGTCCGAACAGGTTGTCGCGGGTGGTCTGCACATCGAACTCGGCCGCGGCGCCGGTAGCGGCCTGCGTGCCGTTCTGGTTGGAACCATTAAAGAAGCCCGACGCAGAGATGCCGATGCCGGTCCCGACGCCGGCCGAGTCGACGGAGTTCGGCAAGCTGAGGACCGTCGGGGTGATGTTGTTGACGTTGCCCGCGGTAAGCTGCGCCGAGTCACCGAAGTCGATATACACCGGCGCGGCGATCGCAGCAGACGACGCGATGATGAGGGACGAAAGAACAGCAAACAGTTGCACCTTCATGAGACTCTACTCCCTTGCTTTCGGACGAAAATGCCCCCGCACCGCGCAGCACCGGCTGCGCGACTTCGCAGGAACACACACGAGAATGAACGAGAAGAAAACGAATCAGCGCGGCTCAGCGATGGCGCGCCCAAAGCCAACAATCCTCGAAACGAGTAGATAAGCCGGCCCGTGTCCGGGCGGTTGATGCGTCACCCCAGGGCGGCGCAACGGTCGCAGTATGGCAATGAGACCACCCGCATGCAAGCGCTTTCAGGATTGCGCCGAACGAGTGCGCAAAAACGTGACTCTTGCCGCCCTCGAGAGGCGTCCTGGCCCTGGCTGTCGGGCTTTTCGCGGCAACTCCGCAGCGTTGCGGTCATACACGCTGCTGCAATCGCTCGTCATTTAGAGCGGCTTCGGAACTTCACAACCGCAGCCGGTCGCGCGGCTCAAGCCCTCAGGCCAGCCAGCGGCCCGGTGCTGTCGCCGAACGCTGGAACCGGGGCGTTGGCCGCCTGCAACATCGACACAAACAGGTTGGCGGCGGGGGTCTCGCCCTGCAGCTTGAGGTGCCGCCCGGTGGCGATCGCGCCGCCGGCCTGGCCGGCCACTACGCACGGCAGCCGGTCGTGGTTGTGGCGGCGGCCGTCGCCGATGCCCGACCCGTACACAATCGCGCAGCGGTCGAGCAGGCGGCCCTCCCCTTCGCGGATCGAGGCCAGCCGCTCGACGAATTGCCGGAATTCGTCCAGCAGGTAGGCGTCGATCTGCTGCATCTGCTTGGCGGCCTCCTCACCCCGGTCATGGGTGATCTGGTGGTGGCCCGAGCGGACGCCGATCGCCTCGTACGCGCGGTTGGTGCCGGCGTTGGCCAGCATGTAGGTGGCGACCCGCGTGGCGTCGGTCTGGAACGCCAGGGCGATCACCTCGTACATCAGCCGCATCCGCTCTCCCAGGCCCTCCGGGTCTTCCTTCGGTACGCCGTTCTCGGGGACCTCCAGCGGCGGCATCTCGACAGTCTTCTCGATCCGCTTCTCGACCTCGCGGACGCTCTGGAAGTACTCGTCGATCTTGCGGCGGTCCGTCTGGCCGAGTTGGCCGCGGAGCCGCTGCGCGTCGCCCGAAACAAAATCGAGCACGCTCTGACGCCGTTCCAGCCGCTCAGCGACTTCCGGCGCGTCGGCGCCACCGCCGAACAACCGCTCGAACGCCCGACGGGGGCTGATCTCCTTGCCGCTCGGCTGGGTCGGCGACCGCCACGACACGTTCGACACGTACGCGCAGCTGTAGCCGGAGTCGCAGCGGCCGTTCTTCTGGTTCGGCTCCAGCCCCAGCTCGAGGGACGGCATCCGCGTGTCGCGGCCGATGTGCCGCGCGGCGACCTGGTCAACCGACTCGCCCAGGTAGATGTCGGCGCCGCCGGTCTTCTTGGCCTGCGCAGCGGTCAAGTAGGTCGCCGCGCAGCGGGCGTGGTCGCCGGGGCCGTCGCCGTTGGCCCGGGCGTAGTGGTGCGCCAGATTCGAAATCATCAGCACGTCGTCGCGGACCGGCTCGAGCGCGGCAGTGGTCTTATTGAATTTGAACTCACGGCCCTCGCCCTCGGGCGTCCAGAACTCGCCCGCCACGCCGTTGGGGGCGAACACCCAGGCCATGCAGACCGGCAGGCCGCCGGTTGGCGCCGCGGTGGACGACGCCATCGCCTCGAGCCAGGGTAGGCCCAGCGTGGCGCCGACGCCGTGGAGGAAGGTCCTGCGGGAGAGGGGCGTCATGACGGCTCCTTGCGGTTGACGGGGGCGGCGGGCGATTCGATCCGCCGCTGCCGGAACGGGCGGCTCAGCACCACCTCGCGGACCAGTTGCGAGAACTGGTAGTTGTCTGCTTTGATCGACTCCACAATACCCTCAACCGCGATGCGGTCGTAGTACTCCAGCCCGCGGCCGAGCGCGAAGGTCAGCATCTTTCGCGTGACGCACTCGGCGAAGGCCTCGTCGCGGGACTCGAGGATGCTGATCAGCTCCAGGGCGTTGCTGAACGATTCGCCGGTCGGCAGGTCGCCGGCGGCGTCGATCGGCTGGCCCTTGTCCTTGTCACGCCACTGCCCGATGGCGTTGTAGTTCTCTAGGCCGAAGCCGACGGCGTCCATCACCCGGTGACACGACGCGCAGGTGGCGTCGGTGCGGTGCAGCTCGAGCTGGTCGCGGAGCGGCAGGTCGGGGCTGTTGGCCTGGGTCTCGGCGAGATCGGGCACGTCGGCGGGCGGAGCTGGGGGCTCGTCGCCCAGCAGGTTTTCTAGCACCCACGCGCCCCGCCGCGGCGGTGAGGTCCGGTTGGGGTAGCTCGTTAGCGTCAGCACGCTGGCGTGCGTCAGCAGCCCACGACGCGGCTGGCCCGTCAGCGGCACCCGCTGAAACGAGTCGCCGCGGACCCCTTCGATGCCGTACAGCTTGGCGAGCGAGCGATTCACAAACGTGTAGTTGGCGGTGATCAGCTTCAGCACGCTCTGGTCTTCCCGGACGATCGACTCGGCGAGCATGAGGGTCTCGGTCTGCATGTCCTCCTTCAGCTTGCTGTCGACGCTGCGGAACACCTTCCGGTCGATCGGCAGCGACTCGAGCTTGCGCAGCCCCAGCCACTGGCCAAAGAACGACTCGATGAACCGCGACGACCTCGGGTCGTCCAGCATGCGGTTGATCTGCGAGACCAGGTCGGCCTCGCTGTCGAGCTTCGCGGCCCCGGCGGCGTCGAGCAGCTCGTCGTCCGGCGTGCTCCGCCAGAGGAAGTACGACAGCCGCGAGGCGAGCGATGCGCTGTCCACCTGGGCGGTTTCCTGCTCTCCCTCCTGGCCGGCCGGTTGGGGCGGCGCGAGGTCGACGCGGAACAAAAAGTTCGGGCTCACCAGGGCGGCCTGCACCATCGTGGCGACCGCCTGCTCGAAGGTGGCGCCGCCTTCGATCCGCTCGACCGCGTAGCCGGCGTACGACTGCACCTCGTCCTCGCTGACGGCCCTGCGCCAGCAGCGGGGCAGCACGGACCTGACGATGCGTTCGACCGCGCCGCGCGGCGAGTCCCCCTCGGCGGGTCGATCGAACAACAACGCGCGGGCTGCGGGCGGCCAGGCGTCGGGCGACGGGTCGCGTTCCCGGTGCAGCTCCATCCCGTTAAGTTTCAGAGGCTCGAGGTCCGCGGCCGATTGCGTCGACGACTCGCGCAATTTGGGCACAGCGTATTCAACCAGTATCGGGTGGCGGCCGGCTTGGAGAGTGATCTGGTCACCGACCAGCTGTCGTTCACCGTCAGCATCCTCGGAGATGGTGTACACGCCGAGCTCCTGACCACCGCAGCTCAGCCGCACCGCCGCCGAGCTTTTCCCCTCCGGCAGGTCGCGTTTCAGCAGCACACACTTGATTCGGTAGACGCCCGGCGAGGTTGCAACGATCGTGGTGGACACCGTGGCGCCCGGGGTGATCAGCAGCCCCCTCTTTTCCTCCTTGGGTTGCCCGTCGACCTGCAGGTGCTCCCAGGGGATCCAGTCGTGGAACCCGCGACTGCTGCTAATGAACAACCTGGCGGTGAGCTCTTCGGCCGCGGCCAGGTACTTTTCGAGGTGCAGCGGCGAGACGGTGAGCACGTCGCCGTTGTTGTCGAAACCGTAGCCGGCGTCGTCGTCCGGGAAGGAGTTCGCCAGTCCGAGGTCGAGGCCGAACAAGTCGCGGATCGTGTTGTCGTACTCGTCCTTGTTGAGGCGCCGGGCCGTGACGCGCCCCGGGTCGACCGGCTTGGTCGGGTCGACGTACGTCAGCAGCGACTCGAGCTGCCCAACAAACGCGGCGCGGTCTTCGTCGGAGACCTCCTCGCACCCATTGGGCGGCATCGCTCCGGCGCGGACCTGCTTCAGCACGCGGCCCCAGGTGTGACGGTCGCCCAGCACCTGGCCGACGCCGACAACGTGGTCGAGCATGACGCCCGACTCGGCGTAGCCTTCGCTGTGGCAGTCGATGCAGTTCTGCTGCACAAAGGGGAGCACCAGTTCCGAGTCGGGCAGCGGCTCGGCGTTCGCGCGGGCAGCGGCGATCGCGAGCGTCGCGGAAAGGGCCGTGACCAACATCCGCCAAGGTTGTGAATTGCTCGGAGTCACCGGAGGGCCTTCAGCGGAGCAGGCAATGGTAAGAGACGCTCTCAGCCTCGCGGGAGGTGAGCAGGGCGCGGGTGTGTCGGAGTAGTAGCGCCGGGTGGGGTAGGTCTACGATAGCCGATCGCGCCAGCGGATAGCAAATCCAAACCCGCTGATTTCGCCGGGGCCAGGCGATTGCCGCCGTGTCGCATTCGAACACCGACGCCCGGCAAGGGTGTCGGTTGCCCGGCCGCTTTGCGCAAAGAAACACCCGCCTCGCCAGACGCCGCATCAACTGGGCGGTCTAGAGCTTGTGGGACGACTGGAACTCGCGGATATCTGCAATATTGCCCAGTACAATCAGCGTGTCACCGGTCTCGAGTGGGTCGTCCGGGTTGGGGTTAAAGACCATCAAACCGTCGGCTTTTCGGATGCCGACCACCAGCAGGTTGTGCCGCTGCCGCGCAGCGACCTCCCTGACCGACTGGCCGGCGAGCGGGCTGCCAGCGACGATCGTTATCTCCTCGAGCCCGGCGTCGATCCGCTCGTGGTTGGTAAAGTGCTCCATCATCTCGGCCGCGTACGGGCGGGTGACCATCGCCGCCATGCGTCGCGCGCCGATCACCGCGGGCAGCACAACTTCGTTGGCTCCCGCCTGGCGGAGCTTTTTCTCGGTCGACGGCAGCTCGCCCCGCGCGATAATCCGCAGGTCGTCCGAGAGGTTCCGCGCGGTGAGCGTGAGGAACACGTTGTCGGCGTCGCCGTGCAGCGCGACGATCAGCGTCTTGGCCCGCTGGACGCCCGCGTCGCGGAGCGTCTCCTCGTCGGTGGCGTCGCCGGCGATCACCAGGTAGCCGGCGTCGGCGGCGTCGCGGGCGGCTTCCGGCTCCTTCTCGACCACCACGAAGTCCGCGCGGCGGCGGAGGAACTCCTCCGCAAGAGTCTGCCCTATCCGGCCGAAGCCGCAGATGATGTTGTGGCCCGACAGCTGCTGGATCTCACGTGTCATCCGCATGACTCCCAATGCTTGGTTGATCTGCCCCGCGATCATCGACTGGATGAACACGCCCAAGGTGTAAGCGACCGTGACGCTACTGGTCATGATGATCGCGATGGTCAGCAGCTGCACCTCTGGCGACACCGTGGAGCGTTCGCCGTAGCCGACCGTCGAGGCGGTAATCACGAAAAAGTAGAACGACTCCAACCAGCCGGCGTTGGTCACCAACTTGTAGCTCACTACCGACGTCACCAGCAGCACCGCGAGCGCTGTGAGACCACGACGGATGCGGAGCAGGACGGACAAGTCAGCGAAGGCCGGGGCTGGGGCGCGTAGTGGAGCCTGCCGCGGACCAGGCCCGGGCAGGCGGAACCGATTTGCTGAGCGACGACCTCAGCGACGCCTTAAGTGTGGTAGTCGGCGTTGAGTCGCACGTACTCCGCCGTCAGGTCGGTCGTCCAGAAGCGGGCCGACTCGGCGCCCTCTGACAGGATCAGCACCAGGCCGGTGTCGCGGTTGTCGCGGATCGATGCGCTGACCTCCTCGGCGTCGAACTTGACCGGCACGCCGTGCTCGTACACAAGCAGGCCGTTGATCAGCAGGGTCACGCTCTCGGGCTCGAACGGGATGCCCGCGTAGCCGGCCGCCGAGACGATGCGGCCCCAGTTGGGGTCGGCGCCGGCGATGGCGGTCTTGACCAGCGGGCTGTCGGCGATGGTCTTGGCGATCTGCACGGCGTCCTTGCGACTTTTGCAGCCGTGCACCTCGACCGTCACCAGGTGGGTGGCGCCCTCGCCGTCGGCGGGGATCGATTGGGCCAGGTCTTCGCACACCTCGAGGATCGTCGCCCGCAGGATCGACAGCGACTTGCCCTCAACAACCGGGCCGCCGGCGGCGCCGTTGGCCAATAACAGCACGGTGTCGTTGGTGCTGGTGTGACCGTCGACGCTGATGCAGTTGAACGACTCGTCGACCGCCTCGGAGAGCGCGGGGTGCGCGTCCTCGGGCCGGATCGCGGCGTCGGTCATGATCACACCGAGCATGGTCGCCATGCTCGGGCCGATCATCGCCGCGCCCTTGGCCAGGCCGACCACGCTGACCGGCACGCCGTCGAGCTCGAACGAGCGGCCGCGGATCTTGGGAACCGTGTCAGTCGTCATCATGCCCCGGGCGGCGAGCGTCAGCGAGTCGGCGCCTGAGCCGAGTTGCTTCGAAACGTCGGTGATGCCCTGCTTGATCTTCGCGAGCGGCAGGTGCTCTCCGATAATGCCGGTGGAGAGGACCAGGGCCTGCTCGCCGGGGAAGCCGCACGCCTCGCCGAACCAGTCGGCCATCTGTTTGGCGTCGGCCATGCCGCGTTCGCCGGTGCACGCGTTGGCGTTGCCGGAGTTGATCACCACGCCGCGGAACGCGTCGCCGGGGGTGCGTTGCCGGTCGAGCTGCACCGGCGCCGCGCAGACCAGGTTGCGGGTGTACACGCCGACGCCAACCGCCGGCCGGTCCGAGACGATCAACGCCAGGTCTTCGGCCTGGGCGTTCCGCTTGATGCCGCAATGCAGCCCAGAGCCCTGGAAGCCCTTGGGGAACTGATAATCCATATCGGGGGCGCCTGTTCGCGGGGCTACGTGAGACCTAGCGTCTCGTCTTGCCCGCTCATGAGATTGAAGTTCTGCACGGCTGCCCCCGCCGCGCCCTTAATCAGGTTGTCGATCACGCTCACCACCACGGCCCTGCCACGCGCGACGCGGGCAGTAATGTGGCAGTTGTTGGTGCCGGCCACGTGCTTGGTGGCCGGCAGCCCGTCTATAACTTGCACGAACGGCTCGTCGCGGTAGAAGTCGCGGAGCGCATCCATCAGCTTGTTTTGATCGACGCCATCGGCGAGCGTGGCGTAGCTGGTGCTGAGGATGCCGCGGTCCATCGGGACCAGGTGCGGCGTGAACAGCACCTCGACGCCCTGGCCCGCGGCGTCGGTCAGCACCTGATCGATCTCCGGCATGTGCCGGTGGGTCCCGACGCCGTAGGCGGCGAAGCTCTCGTTGCACTCCGGGAAGTGGAACGCCGGCTTCGGGTCGCGCCCGGCGCCGCTGACGCCCGACTTGCTATCGACGATGATACCCTCGGCCGAGACGAGCCCCGCCTTGAGCAGCGGCGCGAGCGCCAGGATGGCGGACGTTGGGTAGCAGCCTGGATTGGCGACCAGCTCCGACTCGCGGATCCGCGAGCGGTACAGCTCGGGCAGGCCGTAGGCGACCTTGCCAATCCGGTCTGGGTCGGGGTGGGTGACCTTGTACCACTGCTCGTACACCTCGCGGCTGGTCAGCCGGTAGTCGGCGCTGAGGTCGACCACCTTCAGCCCGGCGTCGAGCAGCTGGGCGATCAACGCGGCGCTGGCCGCGTGCGGCAGGCACGCGAAGGCGTAGTCGGCCCGCTCGCCGATTTCGGCCAGCGAGAGCGCCTCGAGCCGTAGGTCGAACGCGCCCCGCAGCGAGGGGTGCACGTCGGCCACGTAAGGCGCGTCGGTCTGGCGGGTCACCAGCGCGGTGACCTCCATGCCGGGGTGCCGCGCAAAGAGCCGCAGCAGCTCGAGGCCCGTGTACCCTGATGCGCCGATGATCGCGACTCTCGCCATGCTGGCGTGTGCCTCTCTGACAGCGGATATCCGAAACAGTCCTCGATTATAACAAGCCGACCGGTCCGCCGCAGCCCGGCTGCAACCCGAATCGCCACGCCCGAGCCGCGTGAACCCGGAAGGCCCGTCGACCTAACGTGGCCCCTCGATCAGCCGAGCCTGGATCACGCTGAGGATCCCCCGGGCGACCTCCTCCTTAGGCCCCACAAAGTGGCCCAGCACGTCGCCCGTGGGGGTCAGCACCTCGACGTCGTTGGTCTCGGAGTTCATGGCGGCCGCGCCGTTCGACACCATCAGGTCGCAGTGCTTGCGTTCGAGCTTGGCGAGGGCCCGCAGGCGGTGGTCTTCGGTCTCGAGGGCGAAGCCTACCACCCACCGCTGGCCCCGCTCCGGGTGGACCTTGTCGGCCGCCAGCGTAGCGACCACGTCGTCCGTTTCGACAAGCCGCAGCTCGAGAGGTTCGCCGGTCTTGGCGATTTTGTGCTCGGCCACCAGGCGGGGCCGGTAGTCGCAAGGCGCCGCGGCGCCGATCAGACCGTCGGCCGCTTCGAACTCGTGCTGCGCGGCCTCGAGCATCTCCTCGGTCGAAACCACCGGCACGACCCGCGCCGCCGCCGGGTAGTCGACCTCAACCGGACCGCTCACCACCACAACCTCGTGGCCCAGCTCCAGCGCCGCCTGGGCGAGGGCCGCGCCCATCCGGCCGCTGCTGGCGTTCGTCAGGTACCGGACCGGGTCGAGGTACTGCCTGGTCGGGCCGGAGGTGATCAGGATGCGGGCCATGGCGAGCGCGGCGTGAGTTGCGAGGAGCGAGGACCCGGCTGCTAGCGCCGCCCGCGCTCCGCGTTCCGCTCCGGTAGGTCGTTGAGGGCCGCCTGGATGGCGGCGACGATCTCTGCGGGCTCGGACATGCGTCCGGCGCCCTGGTCGCGGCAGCTCAGCCAGCCGCTACCGGGGCCGATGACGCCCGCGCCGTCGCCGCGGAGGGTCTCGACGTTGCGCTGCACGGCCGGCTTGGCCCACATCTCGGTGTTCATGGCGGGCGCGAGCAGCAGCGGTCCCGTCAGCGAGAGGGTGAGCGTTGAGAGCAGGTCGTCGGCGACGCCGTGGGCCGCCTTGGCGAGGTAGTCCGCCGTGGCCGGCGCCACACACATCAGGTCCGCGCGGCGGGCCAGCTCGATGTGCGGGCCGAGCGGCATGTCGTCGGCGCCGAACGATTCGCAGTAGACCTTGCGGCCGGTCAGCGCGCAAAAAGTCGCCGGGCCGATGAACTCGCGAGCGGAGCGGGTCATCACCACCGTGACGCCCAGGCCGTCCTGCACCAGACGGCTGACGACCGCCGCGGTCTTGTACGCGGCAACGCCGCCGGTCACGCCGATCAGGATCTCATGAGCCATCGCCATACCGCCAACACCTGGCAGCCTACAGACTGTCCAGGTCGAACTCGGGCGCCTCGTCGGGGCCCGGGTCGTGGTCGACGACGGTCTTCACGCGGTTGGAGGAGTCGAGGAAGATCTTGTCCTGCAGGATCTCCTGCACGACGATCTCCATTTTCTCGGTCGTGTCCATGTCAACCAACGGACGCGCGCCGCTGTTGAGCGCGACCAAGCGTTTCTGGATCAGGGTCGACAGCTTGAAACGCCCGCCGACCTTGTTGACGATCTCTTCTTCTTTTAGCGCTTCGATCATTCGATATCCCTTGGTCTGTCGGTCGCGGCTTGCCGGCCGCTACGACTTAGTTCTTACACCGCCGCCGCTTTGTTCATACACCGCCGCCGGACGTGTGTCGTGGATTGGGTCAGCCGTCGGTTCGGTCGGACGGCTTGAGCCCCTGCTCTTGCAGCACCGAGCAGATCTCCGCGACCGCCCCCTCAATTGTGTCGTTCACGATGCGGAACCGGTACTCTCCGGCTCGCTGCATCTCCTCACGCGCCACCGCCAGCCGCCGCTCGATCGCCTCCTCGGCGTCGGTCTTGCGAGCCCGCAGCCGACGCTCGAGCTCGTGCATCGAAGACGGCTCGATGAAGATGGTCAACGCCTGAGGGTACTGCTCCAATACCCGGCGGGTCCCGTCGACGTCGATCTCCAGCATAACCCAGACGCCCCGATGCAGCCTAGGGAGTACTTCCTCGGCGAGCGTGCCGTACCAGTGCCCGCGGCCGAACACCTCGACCGACTCCAGGAACTCGCCGGCGTCGAGCCGGCGGCGGAACTCGCTTGATCTCAGGAAGTGGTAGTTTCTGCCGTCGACCTCGCCCGGCCGGGGGGGTCGGGTCGTGGCCGAGATGCTCGGCGCCAGCCTGCCGCGGAAGTGCGACAGCACCAGCGGCACGATGGTCGACTTGCCGACCCCCGAGGGGCCGGAGATGATCACGAGTTTTCCGGGCTGCTCTGACATAGCAATCTGCCTGTGCGGTAGGGCAGCCGGCCAGCAGGCCTGCGGCCGACCGCTACTCGACGTTTTGAACCTGCTCGCGGATCCGCTCCAGGGCGGTCTTGATCTCGACCACGCGTTTGGAGATCTCGGTGTCGTTCGCCTTGGAGCCGATGGTGTTGGTCTCGCGGCCCATCTCCTGGGCGATGAACTCCAACTTCTTGCCGCTGATCGCCGGGTCTGCCAGGGCGGCGTTGAACTGCTCGATGTGGTGCCGCAGCCGCACCACCTCCTCGGAGATGTCGCTGCGGTCGGCGAACAACGCGACCTCGCGGAGCAGGTCGCTCGGCTCGACCGTCACGTTGAGGTCGGACATCGCCTTGTTGACCCGCTCGGTCAGCCGGTCGCGGTAGCTGCTGGTGACCGACGGCGACCGCTCCTCGATGCCGGCGAGCTGCGCGGCGATCACGCCGCAGTTGGCCGACAGGTCGTCGGCCAGGGCCTGGCCCTCGCGGAGCCGCATCTGGCAGACCTCGTCGATTGCCGCCAGGACGATCGGCTCGATCTGTGGCCAGGCGGCGCGGGCGTCGACGCCGGCGGAGCCCTGCTCGGACACCACGCCGGGGAGCGTCAGCAGCGCGTCGAGCGGCACCGCCGCGCCGGCGACGCCGATCACCTCGAGCTGCTTGTGGTAGCCCTGCAGCACCTCGGCGTTGATCCGGAAGTCGTCGGCCTGGTTCAGACGAGACACCCGCAGGTTCATCTGCACGGTGCCGCGGCGGAAACGCGAGCGGATGGCGGCGTCGATCTCCGGCTCCAGCGCGCTGTAGCCCTCGCTTGCGCGGAGGCTCAGCTTGTAGTGCCGGCTGTTGATGGTCCGCACCTCGACCGCGACGGCGAGCCGATCGGTCTGGCCGTGGGCCTCGCCAAAGCCGGTCATGCTGGCGAGTGCACGGCTCGAGTCGTCGGCGCCGGGTCGGTCGTTCTTAGACACAGAGGATCTCCCGAGGGCCGGTGGGCTACTCGCCCTCGGCGGGCGTGTCGGCGTCGGCAGCCGGCTCAGCGGCGGGCGCTGCGCTGTCGGCGGCGTCGCCGGCAGCGGTCTCGTCGCCGGCGGGGGAGTCATCGCCCGCGGCCCCCATGCCGTTGCCCGTGAAGTCGATCGTCGAGGTTGCGGTGGCGGGGTCGGCGTTGCCGAGCGCGTCGCCGCGGTGCGACGCCCAGTACGAGGCCGCCACGCAGGTCACGATCCAGATGGACGCGGCCCAGACCGTGATCTTGGTGAAGGTGTCGCCGGCCTTGGCGCCGAAGGCGCTCGAGCCGCCGGCGCCGCCAAAGGCGCCCGCCAGCCCACCGCCCCGGCCACGCTGGATCAGCACCAGCAGGATCAGGAAGACCGCCATCAGGAGGAGCACGATCAGGAACAGGTTTTCCATAACTACTTTGTCCGCGTTTGTGTTGAACCTAATGGCGGGTTGTCCAAGCCTTAGCCGGCCGCCTTTGCGATCCCGATGAAGTCCTCTGCCTTGAGAGCCGCGCCGCCGATCAAGCCGCCGTCGACGTTCGGCTGCGAGAGCAGCTCGGCCGCGTTGCCGGGCTTCATCGAGCCGCCGTACAGGATCCGCACCTGGCCGGCAATCTCGGCATTGTAGCGATCGGTGAGCAACTGGCGAAGATCGGCATGCACCTCCTCCGCCTGCTCCGGCGTGGCGACCTTGCCGGTGCCGATTGCCCAGACCGGCTCGTACGCGATCACGACGCTGGGGACCTGCTCGGGCGTGACGCCCTCGAAGGCGGCCTCGAACTGGCGGCGATTGACCGCGGCGGTCTCGCCGGCCTCACGCTCCTCGAGCTTCTCGCCGACGCAGACGATCGGAGCGATGCCGGCCTCGAGCGCCTTGAGGGTCTTCTTGTTGACCTCCTGGTCGGTCTCGCCGAGGACGTGCCGTCGCTCGCTGTGGCCGAGGATCACGTACTCGGCGCCGACGTCGTTGAGCATCGCCGCGCTCAGCTCGCCGGTGAAAGCGCCGTTGTCCTCGAAGTACATGTTCTGGGCGCCCAGCGCCACTGCCTTGCCGGCCAACGCCTGGGCGACCGGCGCCAGGTAGACGCTCGGCGGGCAAACCAGCAGGTCGACGTCCTTCAGGTCGGTCGCCTGCTCGGCGATCGCCGTGGCCAGGGCCACGCCGGTCGAGCGGTCGGTGTTCATCTTCCAGTTACCGGCGATTAGGTAGCGTCGCATGGCAGTGGGGTGGTTGAGTTGAAGTGGTTGCCTGTGAATTGACTTGGTTGCCCTCGATCAGAGGGCCGCGGCCGCGCTCGGCTAGATCGTCTTGCCGATCGCCAGGGCGACCTTCTTGAGCTGCTCCATGAGCTCGGCGTACTGATTAGGCAGCAGCGCCTGCGGGCCGTCGGACATCGCCTCCTCGGGGCAGTTGTGAACCTCGATGTGGATGCCGTCGGCGCCGGCGGCCAGCCCGGCCAGGGCGCAGGCCGGGATCAGCTCGGGCCGGCCGGTGGCGTGGCTCGGGTCGACGATGATCGGCAGGTGGCTCATCTGGTGCACCTGCGGAACCGCCGCGACGTCGAGCATGTTGCGGCAGGCGTTGTCGAAGCCCTTCACGCCCCGCTCGCACAGCACGACGTCGGTCGTTCCGTTGGCGATGACGTACTCGGCGCTCATTAGCAGGTCCTTGACCGTGGCGGCCATGCCCCGCTTCATCAGCACCGGCTTGTGCGTCTTGCCGACCTCGGTCAGCAGCACAAAGTTCTGCATGTTCCGGGCGCCAAGCTGGATCATGTCGGTGTACTCGGCGATCAGCTCGACGTGCCGCGGGTCGATCGCTTCGGTGACGACCGGCAGGCCGTGCTTGTCGCCGATCTCGCGGAGGATCTTCAGGCCCTCTTCGCCCAGGCCCTGGAACGCGTACGGGCTGGTCCGCGGCTTGTAGGCGCCGCCGCGAAGGATGTTGGCCCCCGCCTTCTTGATCTCACCGGCGATCTCGTCGAGCCGCTCGGCCGACTCGATCGCGCACGGGCCGGCGATCATGCCGAGGTGCCCGCCGCCGACCTTCGTCACCGCCTTGCCCGACCCGACCTCGACAATCGTCGGCTGCGGGTGCGCCTCGCGGCTGGCCAGCTTGTAGGCCGGCATCACCGGCACCACCTTGGCCACGCCGGGGATCGCCTCGGGGCCGATCGCCTGGAGCTTGTCCTCGTCGCCGATCACCCCGATCACGGTGCGGTAGGTGCCGCGGCTCAGGTGGGTGGCCAGGCCTAGGCCCTCTACCCGCTCGACAACGTGGTCAATCTGAGCGTCGGTGGCCGATTCTTTCAGGATGATAAGCATGTTAGCGGAGCTGGTTTGTCGGATTGGGGTTGGTTGGCCCGGGGTCGGATCAGGCCGAGAATCGATCAGGATTGACTAACAAGACTCAGGGCCCAGTTCTCGGGGCCCCGCGGGCGGGGGCCTGCTGTAAGCGGAGCCAGAACCGGCCTGTGGCCGCCACTCCCCAAATCCGAGCCCCCTACTTTAATCGATGGGCTCGGCCTGTGGATAGGAGCCGAGCACCTCTAATTGGGTCGCCTTCTTCGCGAGCGACTCGAGCGCCCGGCGGACCCGTACCTCGGCCTGGTGGCCTAGGAACTCAACGAAGAACAGATAGCGGCCGCGGCTGCCGGGGATAGGGAACGACTCGATCCACGTCAGATTGAGCTTCTGACGCTTGAAGATCGCCATCACATCGGCCAGTGCGCCGGGCTCGTGCGGCACCTCAAGCCACAGGGAAGTCTTGTCGCGGCCGGTCTTGGGCGGCGTTTCACCCCCAATTACGGCGAACCGCGTCACGTTATCCAGCTGGTCCTCGATGTTCTCGGCGAGCATCTTCAAACCGAGCGGTCCGGCGGCCGATGCACTGGCGATCGCCCCGACCGCGGGGTCCTCTTTCGCCATTTTGGCCGCCTCGGCCGTGCTGGCGACCGGACGCGGCTCGGCGCCTGGCAGGTGCTGGGCCAGCCAGTTGCGGCACTGCGAGAGCGCCTGGGGCTTGCTGCAGACCGTGGTCAGCTTGGCCCGCGGGCCGCTGCCCAGCAGGCAGTGGTGGATCCGCAGCGGCAGCTCGCCGCACACAGTGACCCGAGTCTTGGCAAAGCAGTCGAGCGTGTCGGTGACGCGGCCGTCGGTCGAGTTTTCTAGCGGCACGACGCCAAAGTCGCTCGAGCCGCGGTCGACCTCCTCGAACACCGCCGCGATCGAGCCGACCGGCGCCAGGTCCGCCGCAGCTCCAAACCGGCGGATTGCCGCCTGGTGGCTGAATGTGTGCTCCGGCCCGAGGTAGGCGATCCGCACGCCACGAGGACCGACACGGCAGCCCGCCATGACCTCGCGGAAGACGTCCCGCACGTAGTCGGCGGGCAGCTTGGTAGCCCGCTCGGCGAGGGCCTCGATCGCGGCGTCCTCGGCCGCGAGCCGCTCCGATGGAGAGAGCTCGCCCGCCCCCGCCTGGTCGGCAGCCAGCTGCCGACGCTCGGCCAACAGCTTCAGCAGCTCGCGGTCGAGTTGGGCCATTTGTCGCCTAGGCCCCGGGGGGCGACTCGGGGATGTCTTCTTCTTTGCCATGAGCGGGAGTTCGGCGCTGCGGGCCGGGTCCCAAAGCGTGAAATGGTTTTTGGTTAGGAACCGGGCCTGCCAAAATGACATCCCCCGGGGAGGCGTGCTGGCAGGCCAGGCCGGCCGTGACTGCGACATTGGCAGCTACGCCCCGGCCGGAGCCCGGTCGCAAAGTCCTCTCGTAGGGCGTCCGATTTGACACAAGTATTTTTCGGCAGGGGAGTTATGTCAACTGCAACCAGTTCCACCACGCCACGGCATGGCCTTTGCTACTTTTCGTGGGCAGGCTGCTCGTGCGGCCCCACCTAAGCAATAAGCGGCCCAGCGGGCCGGCGTGTAGAAGAAGGCCAACTGGGTTTTAAGTAGGAGCATTTCTCATGGCTGAAGGCGAAAAAATCATCGGCATCGACCTCGGCACCACCAACTCGGTGGTCTCCGTAATGGAGGGCAAAGAGGCCAAGGTCATTCCCAATCCCGAGGGCAACCGGCTCACGCCGAGCGTCGTCGCGTTCACCGACAAGGGCGAGGTCCTGGTCGGCGAGCCCGCGCGTCGGCAGGCAGTGACCAACCCGACCAAGACCGTCTACTCGATCAAGCGGTTCATGGGCCGCCGCCACGACGAAGTGGCCAACGAAGAGAAGATGGTCCCGTACGAGATCACCGGCGGAGCCAGCGATTACGTCAAGGTGAAGGTCGGCGACAAGGAGATGACCCCGCCGGAGATCTCGGCCAAGGTCCTCCAGAAGCTGAAGGAGTCCGCCGAGGCGTACCTGGGTCACAAGGTCAACAAGGCCGTGATCACCGTGCCGGCGTACTTCAACGACTCGCAGCGTCAGGCGACCAAGGACGCCGGTCAGATCGCCGGCCTCGAGGTCGCGCGGATCATCAACGAGCCGACCGCCGCGTCGCTCGCCTACGGGCTCGACAAGAAGGCGCAGGAAACGATCTGCGTGTTCGACCTCGGCGGCGGCACGTTCGACGTGTCGATCCTCGAAGTTGCCGACGGCGTGTTCCGCGTCATCGCCAGCAACGGCGACGGCCACCTCGGCGGTGACGACTTCGACGAGGAGCTGATCAACTTCGTCGCCGAGGAGTTCCAGAAGGAACAGGGCATCGACCTCCGCAAGGACACCATGGCCCTGCAGCGTCTGCAGGAGGCGTGCGAGAAGGCCAAGAAGGAGCTCTCCAGCGCCCAGAGCACCGACATCAACCTGCCGTTCATCACCGCCGACGCCAGCGGGCCGAAGCACCTGCAGATGAACATCACCCGCTCCAAGTTCGAGCAGCTTGTCGACAAGCTCATCGAGCGTTGCCGCGGCCCGGTGATGCAGGCGCTCGAGGACTCGAAGCTCGACAAGTCGAAGATCGACGAGGTCGTGCTGGTCGGCGGATCAACCCGCATCCCCAAGGTGCAGGAGTTCGTCAAGGAGATCTTCGGCAAGGACCCCCACAAGGGCGTCAACCCGGACGAGGTTGTGGCGATCGGCGCCGCGATCCAGGGCGGCGTGCTGGCCGGCGACGTGCAGGACATCCTGTTGCTGGACGTCACCCCGCTGTCGCTCGGCATCGAGACCCTCGGCGGCGTGATGACCAAGCTGGTCGAGAAGAACACCACCATCCCGGCCGAGCGCAAGCAAGTCTTCAGCACCGCCGACGACAACCAGTCCGCGGTCACCGTGCGTGTGTTCCAGGGCGAGCGTGAGATGTGCGCCGACAACCGGCTGCTCGGCCAGTTCAACCTGGAGGGCATCCCGCCCGCGCCGCGGGGCGTGCCGCAGATCGAGGTCAAGTTCGACCTCGACGCCAACGGCATCCTCAACGTCGCGGCCAAGGACCTGGGCACCGGCGTCGAGCAGACCGTCAAGATCGAGCAGTCTTCTGGCCTCAGCGAAGAGGAGATCAAGAAGATGCAAGAGGACGCGGCCGCCCACGCCGACGAGGACAAGAAGAAGCGTGAGCTGGTCGAGGCCCGCAACAACGCCGAGTCGCTCGCCTACCAGGTCGAGAAGACCCTCAAGGACCAGGGCGAAAAGGTCAGCGACGCCGACAAGAAGCCGATCGAGGACGCCGTCACTAAGGTCCGCGAAGCGGCCAAGGGCGAGGACGTCGCGGCGATCAAGTCGGCGACCGAGAACCTCAGCACCGCCAGCCACGCCATGAGCGAGGCGATGTACAAGGCGGCCGCCGAGGCCGGCGGCGGCGGCGCCCCCGGCGCAGCCCCCGAGGCCTCAACCGAAACCGCCGACGACGACACGATCGATGCGGAGTTCGAGGTCAAGGAAGGCTAAGGGCTACGCCCGAGAGTTCGATTGCTACCCACAGGGAGCGGCCAGCGATGGCCGCTCCCTTTTCTTGTGCGCTGCCTCGTTCTTGCGAGCAGGTCCGGAGGGCCGACGGTGTCTAGCCAGGGGCGCGAGCCCCTGGATCATGGCGGCGGGTAGCGCAAGGCCCCAGCGGGGCGGCAGCGACCAGGGCTCACTCTAACCGCTTTCACCCCTTCGGAGCTTATTCTCATCATTGCCTCTTTCACTAGGGGCCATCGCCCCTGGCTACGCGATGGCGTCCCTCCGGAACCGCCCTGGGTAGGCCGGGAAACGACAGAAAACCAAATGCAAAACCAGCCGCCTGCGCTCGTCGAGCACAGGCGGCTGGTTGTCTGGATGCAAGATTGTCACGTGCCTACCGACGCCGCGCGAGGCAGAGGCCCCCAAGCGACGCGACGAGCAGCGCTGCGCTGGCGGGCTCGGGGACGGGAACGTAGTCGAACAGCGCGGCCGACGCCCGCATCGAGACAAAAGTGTTCGACCCGGAAGACTGGGACAGCGTGTACCGCTCGTTGGCGTCGAGATAGCCGGACCCGACAAGCACCCACTCGTCGCCCGTGGTGTTCTGGTCGAGTGTGGTTGAGAACACGACGCCGCCGCCGGAGTTGGTGAGCTCGAAGGTGGTGTCGCCGCCGCTGACGTTCTCGGTGTACGGCCAGGTAGCGTAGACGTTGTAGTCGCCTGAGGCGCCGGCGAGTGCGCCCGTAGCGACGTCGCCGTCGTCGTTGAGCGCCGTGCCGGCGGCGAGCGCCAGGTTGTCGCCGTCGGAGCCGGGCGTGTAGAAGTACCGGTAGGTGTCGAGCTCGGCTGTGCCGTTGCCGCCGAAGATGCTGTCGCCGCCGGTCAGGCCGACTGCGGCGCCCGCGGCGCTCTGGCTGGCAGTGGTGGTGTCGCCGCCGAACGCGAAGCTTGGGTTGTAAGTGAGGACGCCGTCGTCGAGGCCATCGGTGTCGATTTCGACGAGGTAGGCGGCTTGAGCGCCGCCAGAGAAGAGGAGCGCCGCCAAGAGGGCGGGCACAATGTGGGGTCGTCTCATTAGTACTACTCCGATCAGAAGATGCATCCGTGGGACCGGACCGAGTCCGCTCCTCCCACCCCTGAGGATAACCGAAACAGCAGCAATCTTCCAACTTCACACTTTCGCATTCGCGCACAGAGCTATCAGGTCGAGAGCTGCCATTGCGTCCATCTACCCGCGAGATCAGTCACGGGGCTGGCTTGCTGTGAATGGTCGAAGTAGCATCGCCGCGATCATGCACGACGACGACACCCTCACTGCCTATCATGAAGCGGGCCACGCCGTGGTGGCGTACGCGCTTGGGGCGGCTGTCGAGCAGGTGCGGCTCGGCGGTTTCGATGACCCAGACGACTTGCCGCATCGGTTTGGCGATGTGCGGGTCAACTGGGGCCGCGTCGACCCCCGTATTGCTGGCACCCGTGGTGCTGGGACCCGTGGTGCTGGGAAGGGGGCCGATTGGCAGCTGCAACGCGAACTGCTGACGGTCCTCGCCGGGCCCGTGGCCGAGATGATCTACCGCGGCGAGCCGGCCCACCCTGCCCTGCACGGTCCGAGCCAGGGCGACTGGGCCCAGGCGTGGGAGCTCTGCCGGGTAGCGGTTCCCCACCCCGAGCTCCGCACCCGGCTGCTCGAGACGCTCACCACATCGCTACGGCAGGCGATAGAGCGCGAGGCGTGGTGGGCCGCGGTCGCCGCGGTTGCCGATGAGTTGCTCGCCCACGAGACGCTCGACCAGGAGCAGACCGAAGAGATCCTCGGCTTCTGGATTGGGCGGATGTAGGCCGGCGACAAGCGCGTCTTTGGGGAACGTCTTTCGCCGCAGATTTCTAATGAAAGTAGCCTATTGATCGGTTCCAATAGACGACCGGGCACGGCCCTTAGCAACGATCGCGCAGCCGAGGAATTTTGTCCTCTGCTTGTCCCTAATGCGCGCTTAGAATGGACAAAACTCGCCGCGCCCCACAGAGACCGATTCATGGAAGCCATTACCCAAAAGCGATTTACGAGAACGCTCACGGATAGCCCCCCCGACTTTTGTCCCTATCAATGCGTTTTGGCAAATAGCGGACAAAAGTCGCTTCACTGGGCGTGGCTGCGGTCGCTGCTGGTGCTGACCGCCGTTTGCACCGCGTGCCAGCGCAGCGAGGCGCAGCCCGCGGCGGCAGTGCAACAACCTGCGGTCAGCAGCCCTGCCGCCGGGAGCGTCCGCCCCGGCATCAACGACCGCTACCTCGACCCCGACCTCGACCCCGACGAGTGGGTCGAGCGGTTTGAGGTCGAGAGCCGCGAGGTGTTCCGCGCCCGGCACGCGGTCGCCGCGGCATGCGGCCTGCGGCCGGGCGACAAGATCGGCGACATCGGCGCCGGCACCGGGCTGTTCACGATGCTCTTCGCCAAGCAGGTCGGACCGACCGGCAAGGTGTACGCGGCCGACATCGCCGAGAAGTTTGTCGAGCGGATCGGACGCATCGCCGAGGACCAAGGGCTCACGCAGATCGACGCCCTGGTGGTTGGCGACCACGACAGGCGGATGCCGTTCGCGGAAGTTGATTGCCTGTTTGTGTGCGACGTCTACCACCACTTCGAGTACCCGCAGGTGACCGACGCCGCGCTGCTCCGCGCAGTGAAGCCGGGCGGTCGGCTGATCCTGGTCGACTTCGATCGGGTTGAGGGGGAGTCGAGCGACTTTGTGATGGGGCACGTGCGGGCCGGCAAGGAGGTCTTCCGACGCGAACTCGAGGAGGCCGGCTTTGTGTTTGTCGGCGAGAAGTCAATCGACGGGCTCTCGGAAAACTACTGCCTAGAGTTCCGCCGTCCCGAAGACGGCCGATAGCATGAAACTTTCAGGTCGTTCCGATTCGACGCCCCGGTTCCTTGCCCGGCTTGGTCTGTTGGTTGCCGCGTTTTCGGCCCCCGCCGCGGCGGACGGAGCCACCGCAGCGACCTCCGACGGTCCGGTGCTGGTCCGCGACTGGGGCTACCAGCTGCAGGGCGGGCCGGGCGAAGAAGGCCTGCAGCCGGCAGGCCTGGCCGCCGCGCCGCACGACCTGATCGTGATGGATTTTTCGGCCTACGGCGATGAGGGATCGAAGTTCACCGCGCAGCAGATCGCGGACGTTAAGCACAGCGTCGGCGGCGATGGGTCGCGCAGGGCGGCGGTTGCGTACGTTTCGATCGGCGAGGCCAGCGAGTTCCGCAGCTACTGGGACGCCGGCTGGACCGCGTCCGGCGCCGCCGACAGCCCGCTGACCGCCGCCGCGCCGAACTGGCTGGGACCGACCAACCCCGATTGGCCCGAGTCGCGGAAGGTCCGGTACTGGGACCCGGCCTGGCAGACGGCAATCTTCAACGAGGGCGGAACGGGCTGGCTCGATCAGGTAGTCTCGCAGGGCTTCGACGGCGCCTACCTCGACATCGTCGACGCGTACTACTTCTGGGGCAACGAGGCGCAGCCCGCCGACGCCCGCCCTGGCGATCCGCTCAATGGGCAAGCCGCCGCGCGGCGGATGGCAGAGTTTGTTGTGGCCATGACGGCCCACGCCCGCCAGACCAACCCGCAGTTCTTTGTCATCCCGCAGAACGGCGAGTTCATCCTCAGCGACCTCGCCAATGGCCCCTCCCCGCAACCCGCGGACGGCCAGTTGCGGGCCGACTACCTGGACGCGATGTTCGCCATCGGTATCGAAGACATCTACTACCGCGGCGACGCGGACGTCAACAACCCACTTAACGTTGACGCCGACAAGGTGCAGGTGCTGAAGGACGACTTCCTGGCCGCCGGCAAGGCGGTGTTGGTGGTCGACTACCTCAGCACGCCGGGGTCGGTTGCCTCGTTCGAGTCGCTCGCCCGGTCGGACCAGTTTGTGCCGTACGCGGCGCCGACGCGAGATCTCGACCGGCTCGGGCCGCCGGCGCCCTCGTTGGCGGCCGACTTCAACCAGGACGGGGTGATCGACGCCCAGGACCTGGCGGTGTGGGCCGCTTCGTACGCGGCCACGGCCGGTCTCGACGCCGACGCGAATCACGACGGCCGCATCGACGCGGCCGACTACACCGCGTGGCGCGACGCGGCGGCCGCTTTGAATCCGGCCCTGACTTCGACCCCGGAGCCGAGCGGGACTGCAATTCTGGTCGTGTTACTCGCACTGTGGCCGCGCCAAAAACTCAGGAGAATCGCCCTAACCCTTTGCCAGAAAAGCACTTGCCGGCGCCGGCCAACCGCCGGTTGGGACTCCAGCCGCGCCGCACGTAACGGGCGGCGGCGGTTGCCGTATGAGGGTGCAGTCGTAGTATCGGGCGGTAGTGATTCGTAGCCAATTGCCTATAATACCGGGCTTAGCTAGCAGCACTCCCATGCCGCGCCACCAACGCCTACCGACCTCACCTACCTGTCAGCGGTGCGTGCTTTGAGCAGATGGTTGGCAAGCCGAGGCCCCCACGCCACGCGACGCCGAGCCAGGTGACGGAACGCCGAACAGCAGAGAACCAACTATGCAACCTAGCGTCACGAGGCAACCTAGCGTCACGAGCCGCGCTACCCAGCTCGCCACTTCCCCGGGCGGGTCGATGACCTCGGCGGCCGAGTCCGCCCCGAGCCTGGTGCACGCGCTCTCTGCCATGAGCGAGGCGGTCCCCACCAACATCGCCTACACCTTCCTTGCTGACGGCGAGCAGGACGAGCAGCACATCACCTTTCGCGAGCTCGACTGGCGGGCGCGTTCCATTGCAGCGCGGCTGCAGCAGTTGGGCGAGTTTGGCGATCGGGCGGCGTTGGTGTACGAGCCGGGGCTGGAGTACATCGCGGCGCTCCTGGGCTGCTTCTACGCCGGGTTCGTCGCGGTGCCGATCTACCCGCCCGACCCGATGCGGATGCAGCGGACCCTCAGCCGCCTGCACGCCATCATGGACGACGCGCAGGCCAAGTTCGTGCTGACCGGCCGCAGCGAGTCCCAGCGGTTTGGCGCCGCGACCGCCGGCGCCGGCCAGATGGTCGTTACCGACGACATCCCCACCGAGGACGGCGCCGACTACCGCTCGCCCGAGTCGCTCGGCCACACGATCGACGGCGACACGCTCGCCTTCCTGCAGTACACCTCCGGCTCGACCGGTCGGCCCAAGGGCGTGATGCTGACGCACGCCAACCTGATGTTCAACTTCGAGCACATCAAGAAGTTCGACGAACCCGACGCGGTCGCCGTGTCGTGGCTCCCGATGTACCACGATATGGGCCTGATCGGCCTGGTGCTGCAGGTGCTGCAGAGCGGCCGGCGGACGGTGCTGATGTCGCCGCTGTCGTTTGTGAAGCACCCGGCGCGGTGGCTCATGGCAATCTCCAAGTACCGGGCGTACGCCACCAGTGGGCCGAGCTTTGCCTACGACCTGTGCGTGCAGAAGATCAGCGACGAGGAGCTCGCCGAGCTCGACCTCAGCTGCTGGACCCTCGCCTGCAACGGCGCCGAGCCGGTGCGGCCCGACACGCTCGAGCGGTTCGCCAAGCGGTTTGCCCCGGCCGGCTTCCGGGCCGAGACCTTCTACCCCTGCTACGGCCTGGCCGAGGCGACCCTGATCGTCAGCGGCGGCGACAAGCACGCCGCCCCAATCGTGCGGACCTTCGACGCCGAGCTGCTGACCAAAAACCGCGTGCGGCGGGTCGACGCCTCATCAGAGAGCGCCCGTGAGATTGTCGGCTGCGGCGTCAGCGTCGACGACCAGGAGATCGCGATTGTCGACCCGCAGACCTTGACCCGCTGCGAGGGCGATCAGGTAGGCGAGATCTGGGTCCGCGGCCCTGGCGTGGCCAAGGGCTACTGGGGCAACGAAGAAGCCACCGAGCAGACGTTCAACGCCCGCATCGCCGGCGCCCCAGCCAATGGTGACGAGGGCCCGTTCCTGCGGACCGGCGACCTCGGCTTCCTCGACGACGGCGAGCTGTTCGTCACCGGACGTCTGAAGGACCTGATCATTATCCGCGGCCGCAACCACTACCCCCAGGACCTCGAGCGGACGGTCGAGGGCTGCTGCGCGTCGCTGCGACGGGACCACGGCGTGGCGTTCGGCGTCGAGGTCGACGGCGAGGAGCGGCTGGTCATTGTGCAGGGCGTGCAGCGTCCCCAGAAGCTCGACCTGGAACAGGTGATGGCCGACATCCGCGCGGCCCTGATTCACGAGCACGAGGCCGCGCCGTACGCGGTGCTGCTGGTTAAAGGCGGCGAGATCCCCAAGACCAGCAGCGGCAAGCTGCAGCGGCGGGCCTGCAAGGAGCTGTACCTGGCCGGCGAGCTGGCGGTCGCCGCCCAATGGCGCGCCGACGACCAGCCCAGCGAGGCCGCCGAAGCCGAACCAGAGGCGGCCGCACCTCAATCGGCGGCGGCGCCCAATGGCGTTGGTCGTCGCGTGTTCGACGACGTCGAGTCGATCATCCGCGAACTCAAGAACGGCTCGACGCCCGCCAAGATCAGCGAGCAGTCGTTGTTCTTCGCCGACTTGTCGATCGAGTCGATCGACCTGGTGATGCTCAACGAGATGGTCGAGCGGCGGTACGAGCAGCAGTTCCCGTTCTTCGACTTCATGGCCGACCTCGGCCGGCAGAACCAACGGGACGTGTCGATGGGGCAGTTCGTCGAGTTCATCACGGTCAATCTGCCGAGCGACGCGGCGAACAACTAGCGAGCCCAACAGAACCACGCGCGGCGGAACCGCGACGCTTCCTCACCGTCAGCTTTCCTCCTAAACCGACCGTATGCCGCACACGCAAGCTACCGACGCGAGGCTGTTCTATCAGCAGGTCGGCCCCGCCGGCGCGCCGGACGTGGTGCTGATCCACGGCGTCACCGGCAACATGGCGGTGTGGATGCTGAGCGGGTTGCTGCAGAAGCTGTCGACCCAGTTCCGGGTCACCGCGTACGACATGCGGGGCCACGGCCACAGCGACACGCCCGACGCCGGCTACACCACCCGGCACATGAGCGACGACTTCGCCGCCCTGCACGAGGAGCTGGGCCTCGGCCCGGCGTACGTGCTGGGGCACAGCTTCGGAGGAGCGGTGGCGTTGCACGCGGCCGAGCGGTTCGCCGACCGCGTGCGGGGGCTGGTGCTGTCGGACCCGTTCGTCCCGGCCCTGCACTACCTGCAGAAGGACCCCCGCAAGTGGAAGGGCTACCTCAAGTACAAGATCAACGCGGCGACCGCCGGCATGTTCATCGGCGGCGACCTGTGGAACCTCAGCGCGATGCTCGAGCAGGCCGCGAACCTCTCGCCCCGACGCCGGGCGATGTTTGTCAAACGCGCCGGTCAGGGCGCGCTCGACCGGCTGACGCGGCTGCACCCCACAACCTGCGGCGTTGACGTGGCCGACCCGGCGGGTCTTGAAGAGCCGGACCTCAGCGGCATCGAATGCCCGGCGGTCTGCCTGTTCGGCGAGCACTCGCCGTTCATGCCGATGGGCGAGCGGCTGGCCGAGCTGCTGCCGGCCGCCACGACCGACACGGTCCCCAAGGCGCAGCACTTCGGCTTTGAAGAGAACCCCGCCGAGTTCGTCGACCGGGTCGAGAAGGCTTTGTGCGGCATGGCGGGCCTGGAACCCACGGCGCCGTCGAAGCCGTTGGCCGCGGCCCGGTCAAACGTGATGACCAACTCGCAACAGGTTTAGGCCGCGGGCGGAGCGGCTCGAAAGCAAAGGACGCGACTCGTGGGCAGCGGAACGGCGAACCAGCAACGGCTTCTCCTGGCGGTAGTCGCCACCGCGGTCGCCACGCCGTTCCTGATTATCGGCGCCATCCGCACGATGGACGGCATCCACACTTCGGCGCTGCACTGGCTCGACGAGGCCGAGCCGGCCCGTATCGAGTACGAGATTTTTACGCAGCAGTTCGAAGGGGGCAACTTTGTCCTGATCTCGTGGCCCGGCTGCACACTCGACGACCCGCGGCTCGCCAAGCTAGAGTCGACCCTCGACCACTACTCCAAGGCGACGGCGCCCAAGCCCCCGCTTGTCGAGCGGGCGTTCTCCGGCAGCAGCGTGCTCGAGGACCTGCTGCGGCCCGACCTGCAGCTCACACGCCCGCAGGCGATCGCACGGCTCCAGGGCTCCCTGATCGGACCCGACGGCGAGAGCACCTGCGTGGTGGCGGTGCTGTCGGAACGGGGCGGCCAGCAGCGGGCCGAGGGCTTCGCGTACCTTGTCGCGACCTCCGAGAAAGTCACCGGCGTCGCCAGAGAAGAGCTGCGGATCGCGGGGCCGTCGGTGGACGCCTACGCGGTGGACATCGAGAGCGATCGGAGCGTTGACTACTACGCCGCCCCCTCGGCGTTCATCTCGTTTCTCGTCTGCTGGTGGTGCCTGCGGTCGCTAAGGTTCTCGGTCGCCATCCTGGCGGTGGCTGGCTTCGGCGAACTCCTGATGCTCGGCTCGCTGCACTACTTTGGCGTCACGATGGACGCCGTGCTGATTGTGCTTCCGCCGCTGGTGTTCGTGCTGACGGTCTCGTCGGGCATCCACCTTGTGAACTACTACTACGATCAGGTCCGCGCCGGCGCAGGCCCGGACGCGCCGCGGCTGGCGGTCCGCCACGGCTGGGCGCCGTGCGGCATGGCCGCGCTCACCACGGCGCTCGGGCTCGGCTCGCTGCTGGTCAGCCGCATCGTGCCGGTGGCGACTTTCGGGCAGTTCGCCGCCGGGGGCGTGGTGGTCGCCGTGCTGCTGCTGTTCTTCTCGCTCCCCGGGGTGATGTCACGCTGGCCGGCGGCGCCCGAGGACGTCGCGTCGGGCTCGGCGACCAGCACGCTGGTGGTCTACCTGGTCCGCATGGCTCAGGTCGTGTGCCGGCACGCGACGCTGATCACCGCGGGCGGCATGGTGTGCCTGATTGTCGGCGGCGTCGGCCTGGCCCAGCTGCGGACCTCGATCGGCGTGGGCAACCTCTTCCCGCAGAGCCACCGGGTGGTGCAGGACTTCCGCTGGATGGAGGAGCACGTCGCGCACCTGGTGCCGCTGGAGGTCGTCATCCGCTTCCCGTCGGACGACGGGCTGCGGATGATCGACCGCCTGACGCTGCTGAACGAGATCGAGGCCTCGGTCCGCGGGGTCGCGTCGGTAGGCGGCGTGATGTCGGCCCTGACGTTCTGCCCGGAGGTTCCGACCACGCGCGGCAGCAATTCGGTGGTGCGGCGGGCTCAGTTCAACGCCCGGCTCGAGGCGAACCGCGGGCAGCTGGTTGAGAGCCACTACCTGCACGAGTCTGACGACGGCGGTCAGGACTGGCGGATCAGCGCGCGGGTATCCGGGATCCAGGACCTCGACTACCAATTGGTGCTCAACGAGCTCCGCGAGCGGGTCGACCCACTGCTGGACGAGTACGCCACGCGGCACGACTTCCGGCCCAGCGCCAGCTACACCGGCACGATGCCGTTGGTGTACGGCGCCCAGCACGCGCTCTTGCAGGACATGTTCTACAGCATGCTGCTCGCCTTCGTGCTGGTGTGGTTGGTGATGAGCCTCATGCTGACCGACGGCTCGGCGCGTGGCGCGGCGCGGGTCGCCTCGCTGCCGAAGGGGCTGTGGCTCGGGGCGCTGGCGATGCTGCCCAACCTGTTCCCAATTGTCGTGGTGTTTGGCGTGATGGGCTGGCTCGACTGGCCCGCCGACATCGGCTCGACCATGACCGCCTGCGTCGCACTCGGCATCGCCGTGGACGACACGCTGCACTTCCTCGCCTGGTACCGCCGCGAGACCGCCAAGGGCGACTCGCCTCAGCTCGCCATCCGGCACTCGTTCCAGCACTGCGGTCGGGCCATGATCCAAACCACCGTGATCTGCGGGTTCGGTATGCTGGTTTTCGGCCTGAGCGGCTTCCTGCCGACCCGGCGGTTCTCGCTGCTGATGTTCACGCTCCTGAACTCTGCTCTGCTGGCGGACTTAGTGTTCCTGCCGGCGATCCTCGCCAGTCCACTCGGCAGCGTGTTCGCCATCCGGACCAAACCGGGGAGCGACTCCCCCGAGGCGGCCGTGCTCTGAGAAAACACGGGCGCAAGTGCTTGAAGTTGGCATCCCGCCCGCCAAGAATACTGAGAGCCGCCCACCAACCGTTACCACTGCTCGCCCCTCAACCGCGCCTGCGTGTATGAGCATCACCACCTTCACCGAAGAAGAAACCCGCGCGATCGCCAACCGCCGGACCCTGCGGCGGTTCCTGTTCTTCCCGGTGCAGGTGCTGGCGATGGCCGCGATCGCGTACCCCTGGCCGGTCGACCACTGGGCGGTGCAGGCGTTCTGGGTGCTGGTGACCAGCTACCTGATGTTCTGCTGGACCAGCTGCTTCCACGAGACGGCCCACCAGACGCTGTTCCTATCGCACCGCGTCAGCATCGGGCTCGGCCGGCTGCTCGGCTGGCTGATGCTGGTCCCGTACACCGCCTACCGCGAGACCCACATCCGCCACCACGCGTACCTCAACAAGCCGACCGACTGGGAGCTGTGGCCCTACTCGGACCCGAACGCGTCGCTTGCGTTCCGCCGCGTATTTGTGTGGCTCGACCTGCTGCTCGGAGCCTTCACGGCGCCGGTGGTCTACGCCCGCATCTTCTTCCACCCCGACTCGCCGCTGAAGCCCGATCAGAAGCAGGCGGTGCGGTGGGAGTACGTCGGGATGGCGTGCTTCTGGTCGGCCGTGCTCGGAGTGGTCGGCTACTACGGCGCGTGGTCGACCTTCCTGCTGGTCTATGCGCTGCCGTACTACCTGGCCGGCGTCTACCAGAACGGACGCAAGCTTACCGAGCACCTCGGCATGATCAGCTACGACCCGCTGCTCGGCACCCGCACGGTGGTGGGAGACAACCTGGGGACCCGGCTCTGCACGTTCCTCAACTTCGACATCTTCGTGCACGGTCCGCACCACCGCCACCCGCGCGTGTCGCACGACCAGCTGGAGGAGATCACGAGAGAGTACGTGGCCGCCGCCGAGAATGAGTCGCTGCCCGTGTACCGCACCTACAGCGCCGCCTTCCGCGACATGGCTCCGTGGCTGGTGCGAAACCCGGGCGTCGGCGTGAATGTCGGCGCCGACCCGCCGGGCGGAGCAGGCAAGGAGGTCGACAACTTCGCGGCGGACGTCACGGCCGAGGTGGTTGGCGCCTAGCACCAGGCGCCGATCAGCGGCTGCGAACGCCGCGCCAGTGGCGGGTCCCCACGAGCGGTGACACTGAGTCATCGTCGAGTCCGGCAGCCGCGTCGTTGGCGGCTGACTGATCCGCTTCACGACCCGAATCGTCGTGGCTGGCGCCACGTCGGGCAGTCAGGTCGCGGGCGAGATGCAGCAAGAGGTAGCGGTCAACGGGCCGCGGTGGACCGAGCGGCTCGGTGGTAGGGGCAGCCGAGTCTTCCACATCGAAGCTGGTCGGCTCAACCGCGTACAACGCGAACACCGCGTCGGAGGTGGTTGGGGCAGAAGCAGCGATCGGAGCGGCCACAGGGCTGGCTGCGAGCGTCTCGCCGTAGTGCAGCCGCCAGAGGTCGCCGTCCAGGCTGTCGACGCGGCCGTCGCCGTTGCCGTCGGCGCTGCTGTAGGGCAGCACGCTGGCGCCCTTGGCGTCTCGGTACAGCGAGTAGTCCGCGGCGTCGACGAGGCTGTCGCCGTTGTAGTCGCCCGGCAGCACCGGCGGGCTGGCAAGCGCGCTCACCTCGCTGCCGCTGAGCGCGTGGCCGTAGATGCGGAACTCGTCGATGGCGCCGTCGAGCGCGGGGTCGGGCCACTGGCTCTTGCCGAGGTAGTTGGCCGAAGTCTCGCCGAGGTCGGCCGGCGTGAGGGTCATCGACGCGTTGGTCCCCCGCATCACGCCGTTGATGTAGAGCCGCGCGACCCCGCCGCTCTGCGTCACCGCGACGTGGGTCCAGCGGCCGATCGGCATGGCCACCGAGCTGTCCACGACCTGCTCGCCGATGCTCGGCGTGCGGATCGCGAACCGCGGCCGGCCGGTGCTCGCCTGTGGCGTGAGGAACATGTAGTTCGAGGTGTCGTCGCCGAAATCGAAGACCCGCTCCCAGTTGTCGAGGCTGTCGAGCTTGACCCAGGTCGAGATCGTGAAGTCGTCGAGCCCGCTCACGATCCCGGCCGGCAGCGTGGCGTAGCCGCCGCTGAGGTCCAGGGCGTTGTCGATGCGGCCCTCGCTAAAGCTGTACGCACCGGTGAGGGACGCGTCGGCGCCGGCGCCGGACGAGTCGGCCAACGTGGCGCCGCCGGTCTCGTCGGCCTGGTACTGGGCGACGAACGCCCGGCGGCTGACGGTCAAATGGCTGGTAGCCGAGTTGCCATCGGCGTCGGTAATGGTGACCAGCAGGTCGTAGTCGCCCGACTGTGACAGCATTGCCGTCGTATTCTTGGCGGCATTCGTGCCGTTCACCGTGAACCCAAACGCGCCGGGGGGGCTGCCGACGACCGACCAGGTGTAGGTAAGGTTTGCCTCGCCGCCGTCGTCGTCGCCCAGCACGCTCAGGCTGACGATCCCGTCGGGTGCCGGGCTGGGAGAGGCGGCCGCCGGGCTCACCACGACTGGCGCCTCGCCGAGCACCAGGACGGTCGCCTCGGCGGTGGCGCCGCCGCTCGTAGCGGTGATGGTGAACGCCCCCGGGGCGGCCGGGGCGGTGAAGCGGCCGGTCTGGTCGATCGCACCGCCGGTTGCCGCGAAATCTACGTTGGCGGCGATCGGGGCGCCAAACTGATCGAAGCCGAGCGCCGTAAAATCGATTGATTCGCCGGCGGCGATCGCGACGCTGCTCGGCGAGAGCGTCAGCGATTCGAGCCGCGGCGCGTTAGTCAGGCTCGCGGTCGGGACGAGATCGATGGCGTCGTACACGACGTTGGGGCTGAGGAATCCGCTGCCGGAGCTGCCACTCACGACCGGAAGGTCGATCGTGTTGACGCCGGCCCGCAAGGCGCCGGCTGGGATGTCGTAGGTGTACACCTGGTTGGGCCCACGGTAGGTGCCGCGGGTAATGCCGCGGCTCTGCAGGTTGATGCTTGCCGCAGGGATGCCGCTGGTCCATGAGTATGCCTGCCCGGGGTTGACCGTGATGCGGTTGCGACCGCCGGCGAAGCCGAGCGTGATGCCGATCCGCAGCGTCTGGGAGGCAGCCGCCTCGGCCGCGGTCAGCGTAAATTGGATCTGCTGGGCGTTGTTGACGTCCATGAACTGAGCCATCGGCCACTCGGAAGTCGCGTCGGTCCCAACGACGTATGCGCCGCTCACCCACGGGGCCATCCGCACGTCGGAAGGGTGCATCGTGGCGATCAGGTCGGCATTCATGAACCCGGCCGGCGTGCCGTCCCACTCGCCAATCCGCCAGGTGGCGGCGGGCAGGTAGTAGGTGTTCGCGATGTCGACTAACAGCTCCGACTGGGCGGCGATCGCAACCGTGCGGACGCCGACCTCGAGCTCTTGGTCGTACAGCGTCATGGTGTACTCGCCGGCTTCAATGCCGTCGATGCTGTAGGCGCCGGTGACCGGGTCGGCGATGGCCCAGTATTGCGCGTCGGCGTTGCTCAGCCCGACGACCGTCTCGTGCGCCGGGTCGGCAATGTCCGCCACGCCGCTGACGCTGCCGCGGTTGGACTCTGGGACCCAGCCCTCGAGGCCGAGAAACTCCATCCACGAGTAGTCGACCTCAACCGGGTCCGAGCCGTCGGTGACCTGCATCGCGTAGGGCCCCTGCATACCATAGCGGTAGGGCTCGGTCTGGGTGTGGCCGCTGAACAGCACGTTGTAGATCTCGGTAGCGCCGCCGGTCGTCTGGAAGTCGATGTCCTTGAAGAACGGCCCGCCCGAACTGTTCTCGCGGTTGCCCATGTCCATCCAGACGCCGACGTCGATCGACCCGGCGGCGCCGGTAACGCCGTGCACCTGGTTCTCGATCATTCGTCGGGTGTTGTAGAACTTCGACCGCGTCGTGCCGTCCGCCAGGAAGAACACGTCTGACCCCTCGACAACGCCGACGTTGGTCGAGATGTCCGACGGCTCCTCGATGTCGGTGAACACGCCGCGGCTGAGGTACGCGATGAACCGCCCCTCGCCCCCGGCCGTGACATGCGACGCCATGTAGAGGTTGTTGTCGTCCTTGCGGACCGCGTAGTACTGGATGACGCCGTTGGCGGTGTCGTCGCAGGTGACCACGATCCACGTGCCCCGTCCACCGATCGAATAGCTGATGCTGGTTCCGCTGCCGAGGCCCTGCTCGTAGTGCGAGTAGCGGCTGGTCGCCGAGTACGGCGCCAGCAGCTCCTGCCCTTGGTAGGTGATCGACGAGAGGTCGCCCAGGTGGATCGTGCTGCTCAGGCCGCCGCCGTTGATGACCGCGAACGTGAGGTCGTCGCCGTTGTCGATCACCAGGGTCGACTGTCCGGTCGGCGTCGCCCCCGCGGTGACACCGAACGCGAGCAGCTCCCGCGCCTCGAGCGGTTCAAATCTCAGCCGCTTGCCGCGGAGCGTGGGGGCCTGGGACATATGCCTTCGGTTTTTCTCTGTTTCGTGGGCGCCCGATCGGGCAACCGGGGCCGCGGACCTGCGAACGCCCAGCGGGGTCGCCGGCGGGCGCGGGCGTCGCTCGGCGGGTCGCCGGGGGTTCCGGTCCCCGGCGTGAGTAGGGCGGAACGTGCGCAGCAAGGGTGCGCCGGCCGCTACTTCGACTCTATCCAAGGGCGAAGAATCACGCCACTCAATCCGTGGCCCGCGGAGGTCCGTTCGTTGCAAACAGTCCGACAGGAGCCGTAGGCCCGAAGCGAACGTGTCGCGGAACTCGGCATTCCGCAGCCTCCCGCACGATCGGGCCACCTACCGCAACAGCAACCACAGCAGCACGCCAACCAGCGGCGCCACCAAACCGGCTCCACAAACGGTGGCGAGGTTCTGGTTGAGCTTCCGCTCGAGCAGGCTGCGGGTCGCCTGGAAGTCTTGGTACTCTCGGGTCAGCTCGCGGAACTGCTCGGCGAGCCGCTCGAACACGTGCAGGTCTTGCTGCAACGCCTTGCCGCCCTGGTGGGCCATTGCCCGCAGCCGGGTCGCGCCGTTGAGCACCTTGCGGGCCTGCGAGATCTTGAATCTGGCGGCGGCCTCCTGGCGGTCGATCTCGACCTCGCGTTCGGTGACGCCCGCCTCGGGCTGGAAGGCGAACTGGTCAAGTCGGGCCTCGCGCCACTGGGTCAGTTCGATGATCAGCTCCGGCGGGATGCTGGGGATGCCGGCCAGCAGGTGTCCCTCGCAGTCGTTGGCGGTCTCGACGCCGTAGGACTGGAGGATGGCGATGTGCCCCCGCTGCAGCCCGGGGATCTTGCGGCGGTACTGGCGGATCTCGAGGCTGCGGAGGTAGTCCTCACGCTGTTCAAACCGGAGCTGCTTGACGATGGTCTCGAGGTCTTCGGCGTCGGCCGAGTAGCGTTCGCGTCCCGTATTGACCACGGCCGCGTAGGTGTCGAACTCGGCCTCGCGCTCGCGGTGCCGCGCCATGACATTGGCGCCGGTGGTTTCGACCTTGTCGGAGAGGTCGTCGATTCGCTCGAGGTACTCGGCGCTGGTGGAGCGGCGGGCCTTCGCGCCGGGGTGCAACCATAGGGTGGCCGCGACCGCGAGCGACACCACCGCGCCGCCGGCCAGCACGGGCCAGTAGAAGGCCCCGCCCAGGCAGAGCGCCGCTGCCAGCGGGACGCCGACCGCGATCCAGTCGGCGCCGCGCATCGGGAAGCCCTTCTCGGCCTTCTTGATGATCGGCATCGCGGGGACGCGGACCGTCTTCCTGGCCAGGTCGGGGAAGAAGATGTCCTCCACCTGCGCGACGCAGCGGTCGTAGGCCTCGAGCCGCGACTGCATCGAGCCGCCGACCAGCGCCTGGTTGATGAAGAACGCCGGCCCGCCGTTGGCCTCGATGCGGCACCACGGACACTCCGGCGCGCCGTTGTAGTAGATGTGCGACGAGTCGATGTCGCACTCGCGACGGTTCTTCAGCAGGTTTTCCAGCGCCGTGACCCACTGGCGGGCGGACGGGCGCTGCTGACCGGCGGCCGGGTCGCAGCGGAGGGCGGCCTCGAACATCTCGGCGATCTGCGGCGGCAGGTCCGTCAGGCTGAGCGACGCCGGCGGCGGGTCCATCTGCGTCTGGTTGCGGTACTTGCTGAACGCGAAACGGCCTTCGCTGATCGCCCGCTCGATGTGCATGTCCCCCTCGCCGCGGAACCGACCGGCAAACGGGTGGCGGCCGACGAACAGCAGGTGGAAGACCAACAGAGCCAGGCCGAACGCGTCGTGCTGCGGTGTGCGGACCACCTCCGACAGCCGCTGAGACTGCAGCTCCGGCGGGGTGAAGTGCGGCGTGCCAACCAGGCACGGCAGCACCTTCTTGCCGGCCTGGATCTGGAAAGAGTCGCAGTCGATAAAGCGGACGCACATCTCCTCGTCGACCAGCAGGTTGCCCTGGTTCACGTCTCCGATCACGACATTCCGCGTGTGCAGGGCCTCGAACGCGGCCGCCGCGTTGCGGGCGGCGAGCACCAGGTGATGCCAGTAGGCGTGCGGATAGTGCCGAGCGCGGGTCGACGCGCCGTACAACTCGTGCAGCTCGCGGGCGTCGGTGACGCGGGTCATCACGATGCCGCACGGCTGGTCGTTCTGGGCGTCCAGCAGCAGCTTCTGCGGCCAGGCCGCGATCGGCGCCAGCTCCTTGGCGCCGATCTTCAGCATCGCCTTAAGCTTGGTGAGCTGCAGCCCGCTGAGCGGGGTCTTGTGGTAGACCTTAGCGGCGCAGTCCGGCTCCTTGGTCACCTCAAAGACACGCCCCTCCCCGCCCACCCCGATCGGATCGCCGAGGGGCACCACGTTGCCAAGGTGGTCGGTGACCAGCGGCTTCTTAACCGGGATTTTTAGCAGCGAGGACGAGGGTCTTGTCATCGTCGGACCTGTTTTGGACAACCTCAGAGGTCAAAAACCCCTGCAGACCCTCGTTGAGGGACGCGAGGTCGTCTGTTTGGCGGACCGCCTGGAATAATGGGTCAAAAAACGGCGCGTGGGCGGTCTGCCCTTCGAAGCTCAACGCGAGCCGCTCGAGCCCGTCGGTGAACAGGGCGACCTCGCTGAACGCGGTCGGCAGCGCGACAAACTCAACACGGTCTTGGTAGCCCTCCTGGGTGAGGAAATTGGTGCTGTTGGCGTACTCGCCCGACTGCGGCCAGAACACCACCCCAAAGCAGCCGGAGCGGCGGGCGACGATCGCGCCGTCGCCGATCTGGAAGAACACCGACCCGGCCTCGGAGATTAGCGCGCCGCTCAGCGTGCAGGCGTAGTCACGCGGCTTCTGGCCGTCGGCCTCGGCCCGCTCGCCGATCTGCGACCGGGCGTGGTCGCACCAGACGAGCACGTCGTCGCGGCTGGCGGTGTGAAAACCGCCCTCTCGGGCGAGGTGCTGCGCGGCCTTATCGGCAATGGCGTCGCAGGCAATCCGCGACCCGTGCTGGCTGTGGTCGGCGCTGCCGGCGCCGTCGGAGATGCACGCGATTAGGCCGCCGCCGTTGTCGACGTCGACAACGCGGGCCACGTGCGAGTCCTGGCACGGCTCGTTCCCTCGTTCATGCGAAGCACCGCGCACGCTCCGGGCTATGTGTCGCCACATGGCGGCTGTTCCTTCGCTGCGTGCTAGACGGCCGCCCAGCCGGTGGGGCCGGAGGTGGGGTCTTCGAGCGGCACGTCTTCGCCGGGCGAAGAACGCGAGACCGACTGCTGGGAGTTTGAGAGCCAAGTGAAGAGCTCTGCGAACTTCAGCCCCTGCAACCACAGCGGCTTGCGGACGCTCAGCTCGGTTAGCACCTCCATGTTGGCCCCCTCGACGCCAACGCAGAAGAAGCTGAAGCTCTTGGCCTTCTCGCCGGCCTCGATGCGGCTGATGACCGGCTTCCAGTGGTCGTTGGGCTCGCCGTCGGTGATCAGGAAGGCCCACGGGCGGTAGTAGGCAACGCCGTTCTCCCGGTAGGCGTCCTTGCGCTGCTCGATCATGTCCAGCGCGATCGAGACCGCCTCGCCCAGCGGCGTGCCGCCGATGGCGTTGAGCGTGGGGGGATCAAACGCCTCGGCGGTGACGAAGTCGACCACGGTCTGCACCCGGCCCCCAAAGGTCACCACCGCGACCTCGACCCGCTTAGCGGCGAGCGGGTCGGTCAGCAACGCCTGGCGGTAGATCTGGAGCCCCTTGTTGAGCTCGTCGAGCTTGGGGCCGTGCATACTAGTCGACGTGTCCAGCAGCAGCACGCAGGGGACACGGGGCTCTGGGTTCTCAGCGAACTCAACGTTGCTGAAAACGCTATCAGCGCGAAGCTGGTCCATTGGTAGGTCATCTCCGGGAATATACGCAATCGTCGATCTGCACTGCCCCGCTGTGTGCATCTCACGCCGAGGTGGACGCCACTGTGAGGACTGCTGATTCCCTGTTCCACCATCTATATTGCGCACTTCCGCGGCAATCACGCAAGCCTTCTCGAGTGCAACCTTTGCAATTCCTCGCGGACGCTAGCCGAACTCTCCGATTGAGGTCGACTTTGTCGGCCGCCGGCGCGGTAGTTTTCCGCGGGGCAGCGTCAAGAATCACTTAGCCTAAAGCGTGAATCCAGCACGCCGAGCGACGATCGGGTAGAATCCAGCCCTGCCGCCACCCCGCAGCTGGCAGCCTCGCGACCACACCTGCCGTACCGCCGATGCCAATCTCGCCGCCAGAACTCCTGCCGCCCGACCTGATGAGCCAGCTCGAGCGGCTGGAATTGGTCACCCGCAAGGTGTTCCGGGGCCGGATGAAGGGCGAACGACGCAGCAAACGGAAGGGCGAATCGGTCGAGTTCGCCGATTACCGCAACTACACCCCAGGCGACGACCTCCGCCGGGTCGACTGGAACCTCTACGCCCGGCTCGACAAACTGATCCTCAAGCTGTTCCTTGAAGAGGAAGACCTCCACTTCTACACGCTGATTGACGCCTCGCCGTCGATGGCGTTCGGCGAACCGACCAAGCTGGAATACGCCAAGCGCCTGGCCGCTGCCCTTGGGTTTATCGGCCTGGTAAAAAGCGATCGAGTCGTGATCGAGACCCTCGGCCAGGGGCTGCGGGACCGCTCGCCCGTGCTGCGCGGCCGCAAGAGCGTCTGGCGGATGCTGGAGCAACTCTCACAGATCGAGCCCGACCAGGACGGTTCGCTTTCAGAAGGAGTGAAGCGGTTCTGCCTACGGAACGCGGGCAAGGGGGTCGTGGTTCTGATCTCCGACCTGATGGACAAGCAGGGCTACGAGCCGGCCCTAAAGTACCTGATGGCCCAGCGGGTGGACGTCTACCTGATCCACGTGCTCAGCCAAGAGGAGATCGACCCGGACGTCACCGGCGACCTGAGGCTGGTCGACTGTGAGGACCAGGACTTTGCCGAGATCACCGTCAGCGCCCCGCTGCTGTCGCGGTACAAGCAGACGCTCGCCGCGTTCACCGCCGGCGCCCAGGAGTTTTGCTCCAAGCGCGGCATGGCGTACCTGTTGGCGAACAACCAGATGCCGGTCAACGAGCTGATGACGAACTACATGCGCCGCCGCGGGCTGGTGCGTTAGGAGCCGCAAGGAAGGCCATGCTGGACGGACTGTTTCGCAACACGCTGTCGCCGCTGCAGTGGTCGCTCATGCTGGCGATCCCGCCGGCGATCCTCGCGCTGTACTTCCTGAAGCTCAAGCGGATGCCGATCGAGGTGCCGAGCACCTACCTGTGGCGAAAGTCGATTGAGGACTTGCGGGTCAACAGCTTCTGGCAGCGGCTGCGGCAGAGCATCCTGCTGCTGCTCCAGTTGCTGCTGGTGGCGTTGGCGATCTTCGCCCTCCTCCGGCCAGGTTGGGAAGGGACCGAGCTAGGCGGCGAGCGGATCATCTTCCTGGTCGACAACTCGGCCAGCATGGGGACCGAGGACGTCGCGGACGCGAAGGACCGGCTGGCCTCGGCTAAGAAGAAAGTGGCCGGGTTAATCGATCAGCTCGACTCGAGCATGTCGGCGATGATCATCGCCTTCGCCGACACGCCGCACGTCGTGCAGCAGTTTACTGGCAGCCAGGGCGTGCTCCGCGAACGCCTGGAGTCGATTGAGCTGACCTCGCAGCCGACCAACCTACTCGAGGCGCTCAAGCTGGCCGGCGGGCTCGCCAACCCGGGCCAAATGACGCTGCAGGACTCCGGCGTGGAGGTCGAGGTGATCGAGCCCGTCACCACCAGCCTGTACATCTTCAGCGACGGCCGCTTCGAGGACGTTGAGGGGTTCGACCTGGGCGGGCTCGACCCGAGTTACGTGCCGCTCGGCTCGACCGACACCGCCAACCTGGCGGTTACCGCGTTCAGCACCCGCCGCAACGAGGTCCGCCCCGAAGAGCGCGAGGCGTTCGTCCAGGTGACTAACTTCACCGAGGCCGACCAGGACGTGGTGGTCGAGGTCCAGCTAGACGGCCAGTTCCTCGACGCCAAGCAGGCGAGCCTCGAGGCCGGCAAATCGGCTTCGCTCAGCTTCCCGCTGGCCGACGCGCCGCCGGGCAGGCTCACCGCCACCATCGACGCCGAGTCGCTCACCGCCGCTTCCGACAGGCTTAAGATCGACAACGAGGCCTACGCCGGCCTCAACCGGCAGGAGCAGGGCAAGGTGCTGCTGGTCACTCAGGGGAACAAGGTGCTTGAGGCCGCGCTCTCCACCGAGCGTGCCGGAAGGATCGCCGACCTAACCGTAATCACGCCCGCGGGGCTCGACACCGAAGAGTACAAGCGGGACGCCCAGTCGGGCGAGTACGCCCTGATCATCTACGACGTCTGCGCGCCGGCCGAGATGCCGCGTTCGCACACGCTCTTTATTGGCAGCCGCCCGCCGCTCGCCGGCTGGCAGGGCAAGCCGGAGGTCGATGCGGAGCGCTTCCCTCAGGTGATCGACTGGAACCGCGCCCACCCGCTGCTGGCGTACGTCGAGTTGAGCGACCTGTGGATCTACGAGAGCCAGCTGGTCGATCCGCCGCAGGGAGGGACCGCGCTGATCGACTCGAGCAACGGGCCCCTGATGGCGATCGCCCCCCGCGACAGCTACGAGGATGTTGTGCTCGGCTTCCCCATCATCGTCTACCGCGACGGGTCGGCCATGGGCAACACCCGCTGGTTTCGCCGCCGCAGCTTTCCCACGTTCTGGCTCAACACGCTCAGCTACCTGGTTGGCCAGCTCGCCGGCGACGCGGCAAACCAGGCCGAACCGGGCGAGCCGATCGAGTTCCGCCCGGTGACCAACGTCCCTGAGGTCGTGGTGCGCTCGCCCAGCGGCGCCAAGACCACCCTCACCCGCTCCGGCGACACCACCTTCCAGTTCCAAGACACCGCCGAGCCAGGCGTGTACGAGGTGCTCGAGCGAGGCCAGGTCAGCAAGCGTTTCGCGGTGAACCTGTTCGACCGGCAGGAGAGCGACGTGCGTCTACGGGCGTCGCAGCAGGAGGCCGGCCCCGGGATCGACTCGATCCGCATCGGCTACACTGATGTCACCGCCGAGGCCGGCGGGGCGCCGGCCCGCAAGGAGCTGTGGCAGCTGCTGCTGGCGCTCGCGCTGGTGGTGTTGATGGCGGAGTGGTACGTGTGCAACCGCCGGGTGTACATCTGACGGCGCTACTCGCTCACCCCTTCGGCGGTTGCGACCGCCTCGGTTGTCGGTTCTTCTTCGCCCTGGATGTAGGTCTGGCCGCGGTAGAACTGCGACCAACCGACGTACAGCACCGCGGTCGCCAGCATGGCCGCCGTGAAGAACCAGTAGTAGCTGGCGCCGGGCAGCATCACCGACCCGTCGTCGCGGGTAATGAAACCGTTGACGACCGCTGTAAAGACGTTTCCGATCGACACGCTCAGCATGCAGAACGCCATTACGAACGACTTCATCGCCCGCGGCGACTGGGTGTAAAAGAACTCGAGCATGGTGATCGACACCATAATTTCTGCCGATGTTAGCACGGCGTAAGCGGCCACCTGCCACCCGATGGAAGGGGTTTGCCCCGCTTGGATCCTGGCCTCGGCCAGCCCTGCGATCGCAAACGACCCGGCGCAGATGAACAGGCCAAGGCCAATCTTCCTCAGCGGCGTGACAGTGACCAGCCGCCCAATCGCCGGGTAGATCAGGTACGAGAACAGCGGAATCATCATCATCACAAAGACGGGATTGAAGGCCTGCAGTTGCGATGCCGAAGCGGTGACCTGGACCGGGCCGGGCCCGAAGAGCGTCTCCGCGAACGATTGGGCGCCGCTGCTCCAGCCGGTTGGGTCGAACGCGAGCAGCGTGCGATCCATCTGTTCGGCCTGCAGCACCCAAGCGCTTGCGGTCTGGTCGAAGAGGGACCAGAACATCGCTACGAAAAGCAGCAGCGGCGTCAGGTTGGCCACCGCCCGCAGTCCGTCGGCACTGAAGGTCTCGGTCCAAAAACGCGGCCCGGCGGCCGGGATGTGAACGAATGTGTTGCGGCCCATCCAGAACAACAGCGTCGCCAGCCCCATCAAGATGCCGGGCACCCCGAACGCCCACCCCGGGCCGTAGTGGATCAGCAGCAGCGGCGTCAGCAACGTCGAGATGGTCGAGCCGAGGTTGATCGAGAAGTAGAACCAGCTCATTGCGCGAGGAATCAGCCCCTGGCTGGCGGCGCCGAATTGGTCCCCGACGTGCGAGGTCACGCACGGCTTGATGCCGCCGGCGCCGAGCGAGATCAGCCCGAGCCCGACGAACATCACCCACTTGGAGTGCACGGCGGTAGTGAGCGGCGTGTCCATCAGGGCCAGCACGAAGTGCCCCAGGCAGTAGACGATCGACAAGTACAGGATCGTGCGGTACTTGCCCAGGTAGCGGTCGGCGATGATCGCCCCCAGGAACGGGGTGGCGTACACCGCCGCGACGAACCAGCCGAGGACCTGCTTGGCGCCCTCGCCGGTCAGCGGGTCAAGTTGCCCGCTGACGTCGAAGAGGTGCTTGGTCATGAAGACGGTTAGGATCGCCTTCATCCCGTAAAAGCTGAACCGCTCGGCCGCTTCGTTCCCAACAATGTAGGGGATGCCGCGGGGCATGCCGCTGGTATTGTCGGGGGTTGTGCGGTAGGCAGACGCGTTTGAATTCTCAGACATCCGCTTCCGGTTGGCTGGGGAGGGGCGGCAGGCAGGTGTGCTCCGTTTGGCCCATCGGCAGTGTCTTGCCGCATTGAGCGTGCAACGGCAGCAGGGCAGACGCCCAGTCTAACCGAGCGACGGGCCACGCACAGCGCGGGCTTTCGCGTCCCCGGTCAATTCGGGGGAGCGAGCATCAGGGGAGAGTCCGCGGCGGCGTCTGTCGACTCGAATGGCGGGGGCGGCTCGGGCGTTGGGGCGAACCGTGGCCAGAGCAACCACGCGCCCACTAGCACGCTGGCCGCGATCATCCACGGTGCGTGCCGCCGCCAGGCAAGCTCCTCGCCGATAATCGGCCGGCTCGCCGCCAGGGCGCCGGTGCTCACCCCCAGCCGCTGCGCCAGCTGGAGCAGCACCGCGAGCAGCGCCGACGGATCCGCGTAGCGGTCCTCGGGGCGTTTGGCCAGCATCCGCGCGATGGTGCGGGCCATGTCGCGGGGGACCGAGGTGCGAAGCGTGCGGATGTCGGGAGCCCGGTCCCCCTGGTGCTGCAGCAGCTTCTGCAGCGCGGTCCCCTCTGGGAACGGAGGGCGGCCGGTAAGCATGAAGAACAACGTGCAGCCCAACGAGTAGATGTCGCTGCGCGCGTCGGCGTTGCGCGGGTCGCGGGCCTGCTCGGGGGCGATGTAGTCGAATGTGCCAAGGGTTGCGCCGCTGGCGGTCAGGTCGTGACGCTCCTCGTCGACCTGCTTCAGCCGGGCGAGCCCCATGTCGACCACCTTCACGCGGCCGTCGCGGGTAATGAGGATGTTCGAGGGCTTGATGTCACGGTGCACGACGTCGCGGCGCCAGGCGTGCTGCAGCGCGTCGGTGATCTGGATCGCGAAGCTGAGCGCGTCGGCCACCCCCAGCGGACCATTCTCCGCAACGAGATCGCGTAGGTTGGCCCCCTCGACGTACTCGAAGATGATGTACCGCAGCCCGCGGGCCTCGCCTACCGAGTACACCCGGGCGATGCTCGGGTGGTCCAGTCGGGCGGCCGACTGGGCCTCGACCTCAAACCGGCGGCGGGTCTCTTCATCGGTGGCGTGGTGCGTCGAGAGAACCTTGAGAGCGACCGTCCGCTGCAGGGCCAGGTCGATGCCGCGGAACACGGCGCCCATGCCGCCGCCGCCGACAAACTCTTCGAGCAACACCTCGTTGATCGTCTGCCCACGCAGCGCCAGCCCCAGTTCCTTCGGCCGCAACCCAGAGTAGGCGGCGTCCTCCGCGATTGGCTTGCCACTTGAGAAGACGGTGTTCTCGATCTCGCTAATCAACGCCGAGTCGTCGCCCGGCCCACTCAGTCCCTCCGGACCGGTCACGCCGGTTGCCGAGACAGTCGGCGTGTCGTCGGTCGGCGGCTCAGGGGGCGGGGTCGGCACGGGTAGGTCTGACTCGGCTTGTTCGGGCTCCCGACCGTTAGAATGGGCCGACGAATATCCTGTTTAAGAGTCTAGGCCCGGCTATCCGAGGGGTCAAACAAGGTCAGCCAGCGGCTCAATTGCCGCGGACTTCCACCCGCTCGAGGGTCCCGACATGCCCGTTCTCGGCCGACGCACCGGCCACAACCAGCAGCGACTGCCCGTCGGCGGGCACCAGCCGGTGGAAGAATCGCGGGTCGGCCAGCTTGCCGACCGACTTCCATTCGGACGCCCCCGGAGCCAGGGCGTAGACCTCGCCCTGCATGCCCGAGGCGTACACGACGCCGTCCAGATTCCAGGCCGACACGCCGAAACCGCTGATCCCCTTGCCGGGAAGCTTGGGGAGTTCGGACCACGCGTCGGTCGCGGGATCGTAGGCGTCGACCCGATTGGTAACGCCCTCGTCTTGCAGCATGCCGCCGAGTACGACGAGCTTGCCATCAAGGTGCGAGGCGGCCAGGGCGCGGCGGTGGAACGGCGGCTCGGCGATTGCCTGCCAGCCCTGCTCAGGATGGTCGAACTCGTAGCGGAGTGCGTCGGTGCTCCACTCACCCGGGCTCTCGCCGGAAAGCTGCCAGCCGCCGACAACGTACAGGCTATCGCCAATCACAACGGCGTCGTGCGACGAGCGGGGCGTCGGCAGCGGCTGGAGGGCGGTCCACTCGCCGCTCGATGGGTCGAAGCAGGCGAACTCGTCGGTGCTGTGCATGTCCTCGGTCTCGCCGGCCGCGTTGCGCGAGTGCACGCCGCCGACGCGGTAGACTTTGCCGCCGTGCTCCACCAGTGGCAGGCCCTGCAGCGTGGTCTGCATCGGCAGACTCTCCCACGCCTGCCCGCCATCGAGTTTCAGACGACAGAAGTGCTGCGAGAGGTTGTCGCTAGAATGCTCGTGCTCGGTGCCGGTGTGGCCGCTGTAGACGTACACCCAGCCGTCCGCCGCGACCGCGCCGAAGCTGGCGACCGGCGTGGGGAGCTCTGGGTAGGCGCTCGCGGCTTGCATCTTCTCGGCCTGGGGCTGGTAGTTGGTAGTGAGCGTGAGGTAGTAGCTCTCACTGGTGTAGGCGTCGCCCTGGTACTCGCCGGCCGCGTCCTTCACCGTGTGGCCTACCAGCAAACCTACCTCACCAGCGGCAAGGCCGACGAACTTCGCGACGCCGTGCTTGTTGGTCTTCGTGGTGGTCGGATCGCCGGTCGAGTCGGTCAGAGTCACCTCGGCTCCCGGCAGCGGCTCGCCCTGGAAGGTCGCCAAGACACGCAGGGTCTCGCCGTCCCGCCACGGCAGCGCCGCGATGGTCTCGCCGGCGTCGCCCGACGCGGTGGGCTGCTCGTCGGCCAGCGGTGTTCGGTTTACCTCGTAACGCAGCATCGTGCCGTGGTAGACGCCGTACTCGATCGAAGACGTCAGCCGGGCCTCGGCCGAAACCGGCTCGACGCTGACCATGCCGTTCAGCCCGTCCTCCTCGACGCGCTCCATCTTCACAGCCTCGGCCGAGGCGCCCACGCCCCGCATGACTTCGGCGGTCACGACGCACTCCGGCAGGCGGTAGGCGCGTTCGCCGATGCCCTCAGAGAAGAACAGCACGGCGTGGCCGTCTTCATTCGCAGAGAGCCAGGCGAAGTGGGCGGAGGCGGGGGCGGTTAGCAGCGTCAAGAGCAAGCACGCAGTTGCGGCGTGAGTGACCATCGTAGGTTCCTGTTCTGTCGCCGCCGTTGCACGGCGCGACGGTTGGTTGGGGGGTGAGGAAGGCCGGGCCTAGGGAATCTCGACCAGTTCGCCATCGCTAGCGTGGGCGAGGGCTTCGAGGGTCTCGTGGGGTGTCTCGGTCGGGATCAGCCGTGCTGAACCATCGACGAAAAGCATCTCGACGCCGCCCGGGTGGTCTCCGCGAAAGGTTTCCCACTCGTAGAGCTTGGTGACAATTCGGTCGCTGTTGAATTTACCGACGACCGAGGCCCAGGTGACCCCCGGGTAGGCGAAGGCCCACTGCGTAGAACCACCCGGCCCCGCGGCGCCGTGGGACCTCTCGTACAGGTTCGTCAGGCCGTAGTCGAGCTCGCCGACGAGGAACGTCTTCGACGCACCGTCGGCCGCAGAGATTCCGCTGACCGAAGTCTTGCCGCGGCTGGGGTCGATGATGGCGCCGTTGTGACAGAACAAGTTCGGCTCGCCAGTGTAGCGGTTGAACGGGTCGCGGTTGTAGCCGCTGCCGGTCGACACCCCGTAGCTCGCCGCACCCGGCGGCACGTCGCCGCCGACGAAGGTCATCGACGGGCACAGGAACACTTCGAGGCTGACTTCGGTGATCGCGGTGTTGGGTTCCTCACTAGGACGAACGGTGAAATCGTACTCCCCGTAGCGGGACGCCTCGTCGAGGTAGGGCAGCAGCCAAACAAACGCGCTCGCGTAGCGATCCTTGCCGGGGGGCTTGGCGGGCGGCAGCCGCTTGTGAGCGTCGTTGTACTGGTGCATCGCCAGCCCGACCTGCCGGAGATTGTTGATGCACGAGCACCGCCGCGCCGCCTCGCGGGCCGACTGCACCGCCGGAAGCAACAGGGCAATCAGCACCCCGATGATGGCGATTGTCACCAGCAACTCCACCAGGGTAAACCCGGCACGCTTTGAGCTAGGCGGCATCTTGGGGTCCTTTCTCTCGGTGGCGGGGAGCGATCGCCCGGTGGGACCCCCAGCAGAATAGCATGGCAATCCCGAACTGCCACGCAAGCTGAACCGTGCCCGGCTCGGGGACGGCGCTAACGGACAACGCCCCGCCAGCGGTCGCGGCGCGGTCGCGCCAGTAGACGTAGTCCGCCGCGTCAACCACGCCGTCGTTGTTACCATCAGCGGCTGGGCCTGCGCTGCCGTAGGCGGTGCTCCACAGCGTGTAGTCCGCGGCGTCGACAGCCCCGCTAGCGTCATAGTCCCCCTCGACCGAGGCGCCGGGCGCGGCGAAGATGTCGATCGCCAGATTGTCGAGACTCGTGGACGCGTCCGCCGCAGCGAACGACAGCACGTACTGGTCGGCATTCCAGCCAACGAGGTCCCAGACGTAGAGGGTTTCCTGCAGCGTGCCGCCGAAGCCGCCGACAAGGTCGCGGTGTGCGAGCTCCTGCTGAAGCTGCGGTTCGACGGCCTGCGGCTCGCCATCGATTTCATACTCGAGCAAGAAACTCGCCGGGTCGAGAAGGAACCCGAGGGTCCCGACCTGCACGACAACACGGGTGTCGTACCCTGCGCCCAGTCCGTAGCTCGGGACCGTCGCTGCGATCTCGATCGCAACCGCAGGCGAGTAGATATTGCCACTGCTGGGCACGAAAGCGGCTCCGGTGGTCTCGATCAGATTGGCGTCGGACAGCCCCGGTCCGAACGATTGGTTGGGCGGATTGATCTCGGAGACCGCAGCGGATTCTGGGTCACCAACGAAAGACTCGAAGAACGCGAAACTGGAGTTGGCGTCGCCGCGTGACCAAGCCTCAAACGGCGCGGTCTGCCCGTTAGGAGTCAGGAAGGCCGCGGTCTCTGCCCGGACGGGCGTCACGGCCGCGTTGCCGGCAAGCATCAGCGCCGCGAGCAATTGGCCAATTTGGATGAATTTCATTGGGAACGTTCCGTCGTGCTAGGGGAATTCAACTTGGCTGGCGACGGCTGGCGCAATGGGAGAGGGAAAACAGTAGTAAACGGCAGTTGCTGGCGGTCCCCTTGCGGGGCCCGCCAGCAACCATGACCGCAAGGCCTCCTAGCCTTAAGACACCCGACTTCTCTGTGTCAGTGAGGCCGCTCCGCCGAGCGCCAGCAGCAGTGCCGCCGCCGGCTCGGGAGCACCCAACGGAAAGGCGGAGAAGCCGTCGTTCTGCGTGTACGTGTCAATAACGACCTGGTCCAAACTGAAGTGGGGCCCGCTGCCGGCAAAGGTGAGCACATAGCCATCAGCGTCCGCAGCGACGTCCCAGGCGAACAGGTGCTGCTCGACCGCGCCGAAGCCGACGCCCGTCGCAGCCAGCGTGCTGTACATTGGCGGGTTCGCGACGCCGTTGGCGGGCGTCAGGAACACACTGCCGGCATCGAGCGTGGCGCCCAAAGACTGCACCTGGGCGACGATCCGCGTCGTACCCACAGGAGCGGAGGCGAGCTGTGGAATCGCTACCGCAAGCTGGGCGGCGGCGGCCGGGGAGTAGATGTTGCCGCCCCCGGTCAGCACGGCCCCGGGAGTCCCCTGCAGGAGCGTCGCGTCGGCAAGCTCTACCTCGCCCGCGTCGGGCAAGTTGGGCGAGCCGAACGCCGAACTAAAGACGTCCCACTCGGCGTAGGTCGAGCCGAAAAACCCACGCGACCAGTCCTCGAAAGGGGCCGCTACGCTGTCCGGGACAATTACGGCCGCGTTCACGCGTGCCGAACCCACAACAACCGCCGCCGCAACGAGCGCGGTTCGAATCATCAACTTCACGGGATCGCCTCTCTTCTCAAAAGCCAATTGAGCTGAGCGGCGGCGCACGTCGCCGCCGCATGTAAACCACCTCGAGTCGACGCCTAGGGGCAGGCACGGCTGGACGTGCCCTCCGCGGGAGGGCAGCGGCGCACCGCAGCCATCGTTCAACTCGTTGGACCGGTGGCTGGCGGCTGATGCTGGCGGCGGCCTTGCGACTGAGTCGCAATAGCATTAAGTTACACCTCTCGCCTTTTTTGGCAACCCCTAATGCCAAATTATCAACGCCCACCATCACGCAACGAGCTCCACGTGCCCTCTCCACCTTCAAAGCCGCAGGGGTCGCCCCCGCTTGAGCCCAAAGAAGTCGACAGCAGGCAGCTTATGGAGGGTCAGCGCCAGCTCATCATCCGCCACGATGGTCAGCCCTACCGGCTGATCATCACCCGGAATAACCGGCTGATCCTGCAAAAGTGACCCCCGGACAGGCCGTTCGACGTTGCAACCGGCCCATGTTTGCGCCGTTTGGCGAGCGCGCAACGGCCGTTCGGTTGCGTTCAGACGGACGCGGCATACGTTTGATTGAACGTGCGTACCGCGTCGTTTCTCCTCCCTGCCCAAATCTGGCCCTACCACAGCTCCTGTGGTTCGCAACCACACAAGGAACCGCTCCCCATGCGCAACCGCCGCTTGTGCCACACGACCACCATGGCAGTCATCGCAGCCGCGATGGGGATGGGCATCGGTCATGACGCTCCGACCGCACACGCCGCCAACGCCATCGTCACGGTTCTTGCGCCACTCGACTGGCCCGTCAAATCCACCATTAAGCGAACACAGGGGCAGCGGCAGGCGATTGTGTTCGCCGACCCGAACGACGGCTCGGCCAGGGCCGCACTGAGCCAAGCCATCGAGGTCAGCGCCCGCAGTGGAGCCCCGTTTACGTTCTGCTTTGTCGGGCCCGCAGGCGCCGACGAGTCGTACTTTGATACGCCACTGGTTGGCTCCGCGTTCCGGATGGGATTGGGGGTCCAATTCGACCCGGGCGGCGTTGAGGCCGGGTACTTTGGCGCCTCGACGTCGGGGGTCTGCGTCGCCTACGACGCTCGCGGGCGGCTCTGCTTCTACGGCGACCTCGCCCCCTCGGGAGACGGCTACAGCAAGGACGACGGCTCCGAGGCCGCCGTCAAAGGGCTCTCGCGGATCCGGGCCAAGTCGGACCACCTGTTCCTCTGCCCCATCACAGGGCCGCCCTTGAGAGCAGCGGCGGCGGCAGAGTAGCCCAATCCCAGGCCCATGGCGCCCGATGCTTGATCCGGGGCGGGGCATCCGGTTCAATTATGGAATGGTAAAGATCCTCATTACGGCCTACGGCCCGTACGACGACTGGCCCGAAAACGCCAGTTGGCTGGCGTTGCAGGCGTTCTTGCGGGATCTCCCTGACGGTGTCGAGCTGACGACGCGGCTCTACCCGGTCGACTTCCAGACGCTGCGGTCCCGGCTCGAGCCGGACCTGGCCGAGGGGCACGACGCCGTCCTTCACCTGGGGCAAGCGCCAGGCGCCGCCCGCATTGAGCTCGAGACAATCGGCCTGAACATCGGCCGCGAGCGAGGAGCCCCGCCGTCGGAGGACTTTCCGCTCGCCAGCGACGGCCCCCTCGCCTACCGCAGTGGGCTGCCGCTGCCCGAGTGGGAGGCCCTGCTACGCTGCAATGGCATCCCGGCGGCGGTCTCGTACCACGCCGGCGAGTACCTCTGCAACGCGGCGCTCTACCTGACCCACTACTTCAACGAACAGGCCGGTCGGCCAACCAGCGCGACCTTCCTGCACCTGCCGCTCGACACCTCGCAGGTGGTCGATCAGGGCCGGGACGCGCCGTCGCTGCCGGCAGAGGAGTCGGCCCGAGCGATCCGGCTGATCATCGCCGACCTTCAGCAGCGGCGCCAGTATGTAGGCGAGCAGGCAGGGATTGCATGAGCAGTTTTGGCGTGATTCTAGTCGCCGCGGGTGGCAGCACCCGCTTTGGCGACAAGCAGTACAAGAAGCCCTTCGCAAATCTCGCCGGCCGGGCGGTTTGGCTGCATTCCGCCGAGCTGTTCCTCAACCGCGACGACGTTGAACAGCTAGTGGTCGTGATCGCCGAGGACGACCGCGAGGACTTTGATCGGAGGTTCGGCGCCAACCGGGCCATTATGGGTTTCGACGTCGCGATTGGCGGGCAGCAGCGGGCCGACTCGGTGGCGGCCGGGCTCGCGAAGATCAAGCCGTCGATCGGGTTTGTCGCCGTTCATGACGCAGCCCGGCCCTGCCTGTCCGCCAAGAGCGTCGACGCCGTGTTCGCCGAGGCTCAGCGCAGCGGCGCCGCGATTCTTGCGGCGCGGGTTTCGTCGACGCTCAAGCGGGCCACAAGCGTCGACGGCAGCCCGGTTGTCGAAGCGACGGTCTCGCGAGAGAACCTGTGGGCGGCGCAAACCCCGCAGGCGTTCGCCCGAGAGCTGCTAGTCGAGGCCTACGCCCAGTCCGACGCCGCGTCAGCCACCGACGACTCCCAACTTATGGAGCGCCTCGGCCGGCCGGTCTCGCTGGTCGAGAACACCCCGTTGAACCTAAAGATCACTACCAAGGCCGACCTGAAGCTGGCGGAGCAGATCCTCAAAAACCGACCGGCCGCCAAGCCCAAGGTCTTTGGCCACCCATTTGCCGACGACAACCTGTGGCGCTAAATCGCACTCCGCCCTTGTAATCGCGGCTACTTCTCACACGAGAAGATCAGCGCCGAGTACGGGGCCAGCGGCAAACCGGCGCTGTGCGAGAGCCCGTCCCACCCCCGCCCTTCCGGCGTAACATCGTCGGCCGGGGTGTCGTCGAATTCGTCGCTGTAGACCTTGGCGTCGCTGTTGAAGCGGACCTTCCACGGGCCAGGTCCTGGGAAGCCGACGCGGTAGTCGTCCCAGCTTTTGTTGGCGAAGTTCATCACCACCAGCACCTGGTTGCTCGCACAATCGCCCGACCAGCGGGTGAACACGATCACCTTGTCGAGGTGATTGACGTGCGTGATCGCGATGTGCTGACCGGTTAGCCCCGCGGTCGTGCCGTCGCGGTTCAGTCGCAGGTTGATGAGGTCGTGGTACATCCGGACGATGCCACGGAACTCCTGGGCTTGGTCCCAGTCGATAGGGTTGCCGTCGTCGAACCAACCATTGCGGAGGAACTCCTGCCCCTGGAAGAGCATCGGGATGCCGGGGGCGGTGAACATCAGCATGGCGGCGAGGGTCGATCGCTTCTGCGCAAAAAACCCGGTCGGGTCGTTCGGGTCGATCTCCGAGGGGACCCGCTGCTTGCCGTTGGCGACCTCGTCGTGAGACTCGCTGTAGATAATCCGCTCGAAGGCATCGTGGTTGTAGCGGTGCAGCAGAGCGCCACAGACCTTGTCCATCGACCGGTGGGCGTCGTCGGCGACTTGCACCACGTCACGGACCGGGTGCACAAAGCCGGCGTCCCACTGGCTGTTGAAGCCGGCGCCGCCGAATTCCTCGGGCTTGGTGATCCAGTCATTGTTCTGAAGGTCCTCAGCGATAGTGATCGCCTTGGGGAACTCGGCGGCGAGGGTCGAATTGACCCACTGGGCGAGCGACCACCCCTCGGGGATTTCATCGCCACCGTTGACCGTGCGGATGTACAAAGTCATGTCGTACCGCAGGCCGTCCATGTGGTAGTCGCGAAGCCACATCCGTGCGTTGTCGTGGATGTACGCCCGGACCTCGCCGCGGCCGTAGTCGGGGCGTGTGTCGCCCCACGGCGTGGTGCTCCGCCAGTCGTTGTAGAAGTAGATGCCGCCCTTGCCGTTCTCGCTCCAGCCGTCGAACTGCCAGATGTCGAGGTCGCTGGGGCCGAAGTGGTTGTAGACGACGTCGAGGATCACGCCGATGCCGTGCTCATGGGCTAGCCGCACGAATCGCTTCAGGCCGTCGGGCCCGCCGTAGGCCGATTCGACAGCGTAGATGTGGGCCGGGTTGTATCCCCAGGAGTAGTCGCCGGCAAACTCCGCAAGCGGCATCAGCTGCACCGCGTTGACGCCGAGCTTCTTTAGGTACGAGAGCTTCTTGGCGGCCAACGCAAACGTGCCTGGCGAGTCTTGGTCGCCGGCGTTGAACGTGCCGATGTGCATCTCATAGATGACCAGCTCGTTGAACGGCGGGAGCTCGAAGCTATCCCCCTGCCAGTCGAACTCGCCGGTGTGTACGACCCCGTTTCCGACCGAGTTGGTCACCTCGCGGGCATACGGGTCAATCCGGCTTAGACGCTGGTCGCCGTTGACAATCAAAAAGCGGTACTCATCACCCGGCTTGGCGTCGGGGCTGTCCAGACTCCAAGTGCCGTGCTCCTCGCGCAGCATCGGGCTGGCGTCTTCGTCCCAGTTGTTGAATGAGCCAATCAGGTAGACGGCCTCTGCGTGCGGAGCCCAGACTCTAAAGAACGCGCCGCTCTCGTGGGGAATGCAGCCCATCCCAGCGATTGGGGCCCGCGATCCAGAGGTTGCGTGATCGGAGGACGCAGCAGATGTTGGGCTCTTGGGAGCCTCAGGAAGACCGACAGACATGACACGTGTCCCTAGGTAGTGAGGACCCGCATCTCCGCCCGTTTCGACGACGCCTGGAACGCCGCGGGGGGAGGCGGTGGTGGACGTAAAAAGCTTACTCGACAAACACTTACCCTACTCCCGCCCTGACCTCTCAAATCGGTTAGGCGCTCAGCAGCTGACGCCGCGGCGCCGCGTTGCGGAACAGGGCGTCCTGGGCCGCTTTGGCTAGCACCACACGGCGCTGACGTTCGACGGGCGACCACTCCTTGCGAATCGCAGCGCACCGCTGGGCGATCGTTTCTGTTTCCTTCATTACTTGCAGCATTGTCATCGATCCGTCCTCTGAAGAAACCGAGTGTGTGTTAGTTGGATCCGCACAAAGCGAATCGCGTGCCACAACCCTCAGGAATTTTTCAGCCGACTGACTCAGCCCCCGTTTTCTCGATCCTTTTGGCAAAATCCCGTTCGCGGATCTCTGCGAATGGTCGCTAAACGACCAGGTCACTTGGCCTCTGCTGGAACAACTGCTCCCAGACTGAGAGCGGCCCGGGACAATCAACGCCACCCCCGCAGCGACCCGATTTCTGAAGCCGTTCCTTTTCCCTGGCACTACATTGGCGAAAAAAAAGGGGCGAACCACGGCGGCCCGCCCCTGTTGCTCAATCAAACTACCCGCCCTGCCCTACTTGTCCACGCCGAACGAGTAGATGCAGGTTTGAGTGTAGGTCTCACCAGGGCGGAGCACCACGCTGGGCCAGCCTTCCTTGCCTTGCTTATTGGGCGAGTCCGGGAAGTGCTGGGTCTCCAGGCAACAGGCGCTGCGGTGAGCGTAGGTTTTGCCGTCCTTGCCCTCCTGACCGAACAGGAAGTTGCCGCCGTAGAACTGCACGCCCGGCTCGGTGGTTTTCACCGTCAGCTGCCGGCCTGACTCGGGGTCGGTCAGCACGGCCGCGGTAACCAGTTCGCCCGCGGCGACGCCGTCACGGTTGAGCACTAGGTTGTGGTCGTAGCCGATCTCGGGCGAGTCGTTGTACTCGTCGACGCGGTCGCCAATGCGGGTCGGCTTGCGGAAGTCGAGGCCCGTGCCCTCGACCGACTTGATCTCGCCGGTGGTCATGATCGAGTCGGCGCTGCCGGGCGTGTACTTGTCGGCGTTCAGCATCAGGACGTGGTCGTTGATGGTGTCGGACCCGGCGCCCGCCAAGTTGAAGTAGGCGTGGTTCGTCAGGTTGATGACGGTCGGCTTATCGGTAGTCGCCTCGTACTCGATGCGGATCTCGTTGTCGGCGGTCAGCGTGTAGACAACCTTGACCGTCAGCTCGCCGGGGTAGCCCTCCGAGCCGTCCGGGCTGGTGTGGGTAAACGTGACGCCGGAGCCGTCGGGCCCGGTGAAGGACTCTGCGTTCCAGACCACCTTGTCGAGGCTTTCTGCGACGCCGCCGTGCAGGTGGTTGCCCTCGTTGTTGGCGGCCAGCTGGTAGTCCTTGCCGTCGAGCGAGAATTTGCCGGCGGTGATGCGGTTGCCGTAGCGGCCGACGATCGTGCCGAAGTACTGGTTCTTGTCGGATTCGTACTCGGCGACCGAGTCGAAGCCGAGCGCCACGTCGGCCACCTTGCCGTCCCGGTCGGGGACCTGAATACTCACCAGCGTGGCGCCGCGGGTCATCAGTTCGATCACCATGCCGGCGTCGTTCTTGACGGTGTAGAGGTCGACCGCCTCGCCCGAGCTGGTCTTGCCGAACGACGATTTGTCAACAGAAGCAGCGGGTGCGGGCATGGCGATAACGACGAGCAGGCAAAATAACAGTGGTTTCAACATTCGTGGTTCTCCGTCGAAGAAAGATACGTCCGTCGGTGGTCGTTCTGCCAGGAGGACCTGTTGGCTGGACGCGAAAAGCACGGGCCGGCGACTGCCGGCTGGCTGTGGCCCCCGCCACGGGCGGCCACAGGGAATCCATTGTACCCACTCAGGCGGCGGGCGGCTCCCGCCATCAGCCCTTCCTGGCCGATTGTCGGATAGCGATCAGGTCCTTCATGACGCCCCCCAGATCGGCGGCCCCGATCTGCCCTCCAAAGGCGTCGTGCAGCAGCTTGTAAACGACGTAGAGCCGCTCATAAACCGCTACGTTTTCGGCAATCGGCTCGTAGACAGTCTCTTTGACTCCGGTCATGGCGGCCTGGGCCGACGGGACGTCTTGGTAGGCGCCGCCCACAACGGCGCCGAAAATCGCGGCCCCTAGGGCGCAGGTCTGGGCCGAGCGGCTGACCTTCATCGGCCGGTTGCAGACGTCCGCGTAGACCTGCATCACGAAGGCGTTCTTCTCGGCGATCCCGCCGCAGTTGATCACTTCCTTGACCTCCACCCCGTACTCCTCGAAGCGGCGGATGATGGTCAGAGCGCCGAACGCAGTGGCCTCGACCAGCGCCCGGTAGACCTCCGGAGCGGTAGTGTGCAGCGTCTGACCGATCAGCAGTCCGGTCAGCCGTGGGTCGACTAGCACCGTCCGGTTGCCGTTGTTCCAGTCGAGCGCGACGAGGCCCGACTCGCCCGGCTTCAGCTGGGCGGCGTCCTCGGTCAGCTTGACGTGGGCGGCGCCGTCGTTGCCGTACTCGGCGGGCGAGAGTCGACGCACGAACCAGTTGAAGATATCGCCTACGGCCGACTGGCCCGCCTCGAGCCCGTACTTGCCCGGCAGGATCGACTCGGGGACCACGCCGCACAGGCCCGGGATGTCCGGCAGGTTGGCGTCGAGCGGCGCGGGGACGCAGTCGCAGGTGCTGGTGCCCATGATCTTGACCAACACGCCGTCACCGCAGCCGGCGCCAACCGCGCCCATATGGGCGTCGAACGCTCCGGCGGCGACCGGGATGCCAGCCGGCAGGCCGATCTCCTTGGCGACTTCAAGGCAGAGTTGACCGGCGGCCTGGTCGGACGGCACGGCCGCGGTTTCGTAGCGGTACCTCGACAGCCCGGGCTCGAGCGCATCGAGGAAATCGGCCGACGGCAGGCCGCCCCAATCGGTGTTGTACATCGCCTTGTGGCCGGCCGCGCAGATGCAGCGAGTGAGCGTGGCCGGGTCGGTGTTGCCGGTGGCGTAGGCCGGGATGTAGTCGGCCAGCTCGACCCAGCTCGCCGCGGCCGCGGCCACCTTGGGCTCGGTCCGCAGGCAGTGCAAGATCTTTGACCAGTACCACTCCGACGAGTAGACGCCGCCGCACTTCGCCAGGTAGGGCTCGCCCCGCTCCTGGGCGACGCGGGTGATCTCTTCGGCCTCGGCGTGCGAGGTGTGGTCCTTCCACAACCACGCGTACGAGGCGAGATTCTCCTTGTGCTCCTCCAGCAGCGACAGCGCCGTGCCGTTGGCGTCGACCGGGATCGGCGTGGAGCCGGTCGTGTCGACGCCGAGACCCACGACCGCCTCGGGCGAGAAGCCGCTGTCCTCTGCCGCGGCGGCCTTGACCGCCTCGCGGACCGAAACGCGGAACCCCTCCAGGTAGTCGGCCGGGCTCTGGCGGGCCAGGTTCGGGTCCTTCGGATCCAGTAAGATACCGGCGTCGCCGCTAGGGTATTCGTAAACGTGGGCCGCGACCTCACGACCATCGGAGGCGTCAACCACCAGGGCCCGGACGCTGTTAGTGCCGTAGTCTACTCCGATTGCATAACGAGCCGTCATGCCGCCCTCCGGGTCCTGTCGAAAAGAATCAAGAGTATTTAGGTTAATGAGGAACCGGCGTCTGTGCTAGCGCCGGCCCCGCGACAATTCTGCCTCAAGGCAGCCTCAAATCAGGACATTCGTGCTTCCATGGCCCACCGGAACGAACCCCTGAACGTGGTTGGCGTCGTGACCCCCCCGGGCGTGAGCCAGCGGGCAGAGCTGCAGGTCTCGCGGATGCCGACCGGCACGACCCTCTCCGTGCCGCTGCAGGTGGTGAATGGCTCGAAGCCCGGGCCCGTAATGTGGATCAGCGCCGCGGTGCACGGCGACGAGCTGAACGGCATCGAAATCGTCCGGCGGGTGCTGGAGCGGGTCAAGCCGAAGCAGCTCGCCGGAGCGCTGATCGCCGCCCCGCTGGTCAACGTGTTCGGTTTTATCGGGCAATCCCGCTACCTGCCGGACCGCCGCGACCTCAACCGGTCGTTCCCCGGGGCGGCCACTGGATCGCTGGCCAGCCGGCTCGCCCAGAAGTTTATGAGCGAGGTCGTGACCCACTGCCAATTCGGCATCGACCTGCACACCGGGTCGCACTACCGCACCAACCTGCCCCAGATCCGGGCCAACCTCGAAGACGAGCAGACCCGCGCCTGCGCCGAGGCGTTCGGAGCCCCCGTAGTGATGCACTCGCAAACCCGCGACGGCAGCCTGCGGCACGCGGCGACCAGACGCGGCATCCCGGTTCTGCTCTACGAGGCCGGCGAGCCGATGCGGTTCGACGAGGACGCCATCACCAAGGGGGTCAACGGGGTGTTGCGGGTGATGTCGAAGCTCGGTATGCGTTCCCGCAAGACGCCGCTCAAGCCGTTCGGCGGGGTGCAAGTCCAAAGCAGCGTCTGGGCCCGCGCCAAGCGGGGCGGCATCCTGCGGCTGTCGGTGCAGTTGGGGCAGCGGGTGTCACGCAAAGAGCCGCTCGGCGTGATAGCCGACGTGTTTGGCGCGGAGGAGCGGGTCGTGACCTCGCCGATCGCCGGGATCGTCATTGGCTTCACCACCAACCCGCTTGTCCATCAGGGCGACGCCGTGATCCACATCGCGCAGACCGCGTCCGGCGGCGCCCCCGAGGCGGCAACGTAAAGGTGACCCAGCGCAGATCTCAAGCCGATTCGAGCACCATATTGGCGTACTGAGTCGTGTCGCCGGTGCGGATCAGGCCGATGGCGTTCGGCACGCGTCGCTTGAATGCCTCGTGCGGCTGACGGGTCAGCGGGAGGCCCTCGAGGGCGGCATCGAACGCAGAACGCGTTGGCTGGTCGTTGTGGTCAAAGAACTCCTGGGCCATCGCCACCCGTCCAAACACGCACCCCGCCCGCACGGCCCGGAGCACTTCGAGGACGGTGGGGATGTCGTCAACCAGCGAGATGTCGATCGTCTCGATCTGCGGCCAGTACGGGAAGCCCCGGTCGGCGATCACCAGCGTGTTGGTGTGCCGAACGCGGCTCAGCAGCGAGTTGATCTGGGGATTCAGGATGCCTGAGGTGAGCATGCGGGCAGCGTTTGATTGGGTCGCGGCGACGCTAGAAGGGGCCAAGCGTCATCACTTCTTCGTAACTTGTGAGTCCCTTCAGCAGCTTCTCGACCGCGTCGTCGATGAGCAGGGAGCCACCGGACTCAGGGGTGGCGTCGCGGATGTCTGACTCGCTGGCGTGGTCGTTGATCAGTTTCTTGATTCTGTCGTCGACGACCATCAGCTCGAACACGCCGACCCGGCCGTGGTAGCCCCGCCCGCCGCACTCTTGGCAGCCACCAGGGTCATACACCGTGACGCCCTTGACGCCCGACCGCCCCAGCGACTCGGACTCGAGTGCGGTAAGCTCGCGGGGTTTGCGGCACCGCATGCACAGGCGGCGGACCAGCCGTTGGGCGACCGACAGCCGCACCGTGGCGGCCACCAGGAACGGCTCGACGCCCAGGTCGATCAGCCGGGTCGCGGCGCCCGCCGCCGAGTTGGTGTGCAGCGAGCTCAGCACCAGGTGGCCGGTGAGCGCCGCCTTGACGCCGGTTGACGCCGACTCGTAGTCGCGCATCTCGCCAATCATGATCACGTCGGGGTCACTGCGGAGGATGTTCCTCAGGACGGTTCCGAAGGCGACCTTGTCGGCCGTGTCGACCTCGACCTGCGAGACGCCCACCATGTCGTACTCGACCGGGTCCTCGACCGTGATGATCCGGCCGGGGCGGTTGGCCAGCCGGTGCTTGAGCGCGGCGTACAGCGTGGTGCTCTTGCCGGCGCCGGTCGGGCCGGTAAGCAGGATCATTCCCTGCCGCTGCGTGAGCTCCGACGCGAACACGGCGCGGCCCTGCTCGGACATCCCCAGCCGGTTGAGCGTCAGCCGTCCCGCCTCGGTCGCCAGCAGCCGCAGCGTGAGCCGCTCGCCTTGCGTGGTCGGCAGGCAAGCGGCGCGGATGTCGACCTGCTGGCCCTTGTCGCCGTACTCGAAGGTGAAGCGGCCGTCCTGCGCCATCCGCTTTTCGGCGATGTCCATGTTCGAAAGCACCTTGAAGCGCCCGAGCACCGCTGGGTGCAGGTCCTTGGGATACTTGCGGAACACCTCCAGGACGCCGTCGACTCGGAGCTGCACTAGAACGATGCTCTCTTCCGGGTCGATATGGATGTCGGACGCGCGGCGCTCGATCGCGGCGTTGAGGATCTCGCGGCACGCATCGGTGGCGTTGGTAGGCAGGGACGCCGCCGGCGGCTCCTTGTGCTCGACTGGCGGCGCCGCCTTGGTCTTCGCCTTGCGGGACAGGCTGAGCGGGCCGCGGCTCCGCTTGACGCCGTCGGCCGGTTCGGCCGGCTTGACTTCGGGGGCGGCGGTGGTGAGCTCGAGCCCCTTCACGTAGGCGGCGATGACCCACTCGTCGGACTCCGCATGGCGGACCCGGTGCGTCGGCATCAGGTCGCCAGACTCGGCCCACTTGCGGAGCTTGTCGAGTGAGAACGGGCCGTAGACCTGGCCGTCGCCGATCTCAAAATACCACTGGTCGAGCATGCCGAGCGTCGCGAGGAAAAGGAACAGGAGCCGGACGGTCCGCTTGCTACAAGATACCAAGCGGCCGTCCCCGATGCGATCTTTAGCGCGAGCGAGCCTCGCACGAGAGGACCGAAAACGGCCGGTTTTGCGAATATGCTAGAGTTTCATTAGCCGGGGATTTCTATCGATCAGGGGGGCAAATGGACAACCAGAACAAGGGCCGTCGGCCCAGTTTCCGTGGCGCCCTGTCGGCGTGGCTCCAGGGCCGTTTGCAAGAGTGCACCCACTGCCGTGTGTGTAGCCACGACGTCACGCCTCTGGACCACTACTGCGCGAACTGCGGCCAGCAGGACCCGGCCCTCGTGTCTAAGTCCGCAGCCCTCTCGGTGGTGGTGCTAGCGGGGCTGCTGGCGTGCGGCGGCGTCACGGCTTTGGTCGGAATCTAGGGCGCCCGGCCAGCCACGCGTCACCGGTATCGGGGCCGTCACAACCGGCGCGACCCGACCGGCGGGCCTCCCGCGGATTGCGTCAAAACGCCGGAGGCCCGGGCGGACCCTGTCCTATGTTTGCCAGTACGGTCCCTCTTCCATCCCCCTCACTAGTGAAACCTCAAGGCTTTGGAAATGGCGCACATCCTCGTCGTAGACGACTCTCGGCTTACCCGACGAATGATCGCCGGCCCCTTAACCGCCGACGGGCATGAGGTCCGGCAGGCGGGCAACGGCGTGGAGGCGCTTGCCGCCTGCGGTGAGGGCCTGCCCGACCTGGTAATCACCGACCTGCTGATGCCGGAGATGGACGGCTTCGAACTGAGCGAGCGGCTCGCCGAACTGCACCCCGAGCTTCCCGTCGTGGTTGCTTCTGCGGACATTCAGGAGAAGTCCCACGAGCGCTGCCGGGCGGCCAATGTGCGACAAATCCTGCAGAAGCCCTTTACCCCCGAGCAGGTCCGCGCCGCCCTCAGCGAAGCTCTCGACAGGGAGGCGGTGAACTCGTGAGACTCTCGCAAGATCAAATCGACGCCCTGACCGAGGTCGTGAACATTGGCGTCGGCCGTGCGGCTGGCTCGCTCTGCTCGCTGATCGACCGCCACATCGAGCTGCACGTCCCGCAGGTTGAGTTGGTGCCGGCCAACGAGATGAACGCCCGCGCCTCCTCGCACAAGAGCACTCTCGACACCTCGGTCATCCAGGACTTCGACGGGGTCGTGAACGGCCGAGCGGTGCTCGCCTTCCCCCGCGCCAGCGGCGTGCTGCTCGCCCAGATACTCGGCGAGATGGAAGAAGAACAAGACGAGCTCGACCTCGACCTGGCGGGCGTGCTCGAGGAGGTCGGCAACATCGTGCTCAACGGCGTGCTGGGGACCATGGCCAACCTGTTCAAGGGCGAGTTTCTTTACACGGTTCCGCGGCTCGAGTCCGACATGGACGCCCTGCACCTGGTGCTGGAGCACAGCTCGGCCCGCGAGAGCGCGGAGCCCGCGATCCTGGTCGCCGACGCCCACTTCAGCGTCGCGGAGAGCGACATCTGCGGTTCGCTGCTGCTGGCATTCAGCCTGGATGACATGGCCGAGCGTCTCGAGGCGCTGCTGGAGTCGGTTGCGTGAGCGCACCGTCGTCCATCGCCGGCTGCGGCGTCACGGTCGACATGCTGCCGATCGGCGTGCTGGTCTTCGACCGCGACTTCCGGGTGCACGAGTGGAACGCGGTGCTGGAAGACTGGACCGGACTGAGCCGGGAGAAGGTCATCGGCTTATCGCTGAAGGAGCACTACCCGAACCTGGCTGAGCCGGCGCTGAGGGCGCGTCTCGACCAGGTGTTTGACCAGGGCGCCTCGGTGGTGCTGTCGTCGGCCCTGCACCGCAGCTTCCTGCCGGTGCGTCGTGCGGGCGACGCCCTGATGCCGCAGCGGACCAGCATCCGCCCGCTGCCGGACAACCGTACGCTCGCGTTGGCCGTGATCGAGGACCAGACGCACTCCTTCAAGCAGCTCGAGGAGCTGCGCGCCGCGCGGCGGCGTTCGCAGGCCGCCAGCATGGCCAAGAGCGAGTTCCTGGCCAACATGAGCCACGAGATCCGCACCCCGATGAACTCCATCATCGGCCTCACCGGCGTCGTGCTCGACGGCGAGCTTGGGGCGGTGCAGCGTGACTACTTGCAAACGGTGGCCTGCTCCGCCGAGTCGCTGCTGGCGATTATCGACGACATCCTCGACTTCTCCAAGATCGAGGCCGGCAAGCTCCGCTTGTCAGCCGAGCCGTTCGATCTGTACGAAGTGCTCGGCGCCACGCTCAAGTCGCTCGCGCTCAGCGCCGAACAGTCGGACCTAGAGGTGCTGCTGCGGGTCGACCCCCGCACCCCGGAGCGACTAAGCGGCGACTCGGCCCGACTCCGGCAGGTGCTGGTCAACCTGATCGGCAACAGCCTCAAATTTACCCGCCAGGGCCAGGTGCTGCTCGAGGTGGCGCCGGCAGACGCGGCGGACGCCCCAGAGGGGCAGATTGACCTGCATTTTCATCTCCTTGACTCGGGAGTTGGCATCGCCAGAGAGAAGCTCTCGATGATCTTTGAGGCCTTCGAACAGGCCGACACCAGCTCGGCCCGCCAGTTCGGCGGGACGGGCCTTGGCCTGCCGATCAGCAAACGGCTGGTCGAGCAGATGCACGGCCGGATGTGGGTTGAGAGCCAAGTCGGAGTTGGCAGCTCGTTCCACTTCACCGCCCGACTCGGCGAACTCGAACACGCACCGCAGGCAGGCGTTCCGCTCGCCGACCAACGCCTGCTGGTGGTGTGCGGCCATCCCATCCTGCGCGAGCTGGTGGTGGAAGAACTCTCGCGTCATGGGGCCGAGGTGCGCGAGGCCTCGGACTTGGCGTCCGCCGAAGAACTGATCAACCAACAGGCTAGCAGCGGACGATACTTCAGCGGGGCCGCGTTCGACTCGCACGTGCTGCAGGCATCGCCGCCGGACTCGCTCAGGCTCTTGGAGGGCTTGTCCGCACACCGGGCGGTCGTCGCCATGCTGGCGCCGCCGAGCGTCTCGGCGGCGACCATGGGGCTCGAGTCCCTGCAACACGTGACGCGGGTCTCCAAGCCGGTGCTCCCACGGCAGCTGGTCGCGGCGTTCTGCCCCTCTACCGAACAGGCCGACGACGACGCCAGCTCGCCCAACCTCGTCGGGCACGAGGGCGTGACTGGCGGAACCAACCAACCGCGGCGGCTCCGCGTGCTGCTGGCCGAGGACAGCCTCCCAAATCAAAAACTGGCGATCGCGTTGCTGGCCCGCGAGGGGCACGAGTGCGTCGTCGCCGAGAACGGCGCCCAGGCGGTCGCCGCACTCGAATTCAACGCCGCCGGCTTCGACGTCGCGCTGATGGACATCCAGATGCCGGAGATGGACGGCCTGACCGCAACCTCCGTGATCCGCGAACGAGAAGCAGCAACCGGGGCCTCTCGGATACCCATTGTCGCGATGACGGCCCATGCCCTCAAAGGCGACCGCGCCATGTGCCTCGACGCGGGCATGGACGACTACGTCACCAAGCCGGTCCGCCGCGAGGCCTTGCTGAGCGTCCTCGAGCGGGTCACCAGCCCCGCCGCGGCGGCATTCCTCTAACCCCGCCGCGCCCCGGCAAACCGCCGCCACCTTTGTCAGTAACCCGCAGCTGGTGTCCGTGCAATGCCACAAGACCGCCCCAACCTGCACGCGGAATGCGTCCGCCGTCACAACAGAATGTACGGGCCGCCTATTGTTGCAAGCGGCTTGGTGCGACCTATCTTTGCAGACAGCAAGGTCTCCCTTTTAGCCGTACTCTCCAGCGGCGTCAGAATCCCCATCATGAACAAATCTCGCAAATTCCTGGTGATCGACGACAGCCTCGCAGACAGTGTGCTGCTCCGGGCGTTGCTCACCCACATCTGGCAGGATCGCGTCCAGTTGGCCCACTGTCGTGACGGGGAATCCGCGATGGACACCCTCGAGAACAACCAGTTCGACTGCGTGTTTCTGGACTACAAGCTGGGCAACGACAGCGGCCTTGATGTGCTGCGGATGATCCGCGACTCGGGCAATGACGTGCCGGTAATCATGATGTCTGGCTGCGGCAGCGAGGAGGTCGCGGTGCAGGCCCTGCAGCTCGGCTCGCAAGACTACGTCAGGAAGGGCTCCGACGGCAAGTACCTGACTACCGAATCCCTCGCCGCGGTCACCAAGAACGCTATCGACAAGGTCGAACTGGAGCGGCAGGTCCACGCCCAGGAGGTCCACCTGCAACACAAGCTGGCGGACCTCGATACCGAACTAGCCATCGAGCGTCAATCGGGCGACACGTCCGACGGGAGCCTCGCGGAGCTGCAGAACATTGTGAGGTCGGTAGCCGACTCGTTAAGCCTGGTCGACAGCCTTCTGGCCGCCACCTCCGAGCTGACTGCCGAACGAGAAGAGGGTCGCACCGACGCCGGCTTGCTCTCGCGGCTCAAGTCGCTCGACTCTACAGCCAAGGAGCTGAAGTGCTCTCTCCTCAAGGCGTGCGGGGCCACTGGCCGCGACGCCCTCGCCGCTGCGATGGACGAGAAATAGTAGAAACAGTAATCCGGGGGACCCGCAATGGACGCCCACTCTGCTGCGTGCAGCTCGTCCCTCGCGCCATTCTACATCGACTGGCAAGACCTGCTCGACTCCGTGGGTGGAGACGCCCAAGTGCTGCGTGAGGTGGTGGCCGCCTACGCGACAGAAATCGACAGCGAGCTCGAGCGGCTCGACCGCGGCCTGGCCAGTAACGACCTGACCACCGCGGAGAAGGCGTCCCACAAATTGAAGAGCGCGATGCGGTTCTTCCGACTAGAGCCCGTCGCCGCCGCCGCCGAACGGGCCGAGGCGGCAGCCGAAAACGGCGACCACAGCGCGGCCTCGGCCGCTTGCGCCGAGTTCGGCCCGGGCGCCTTACGCCTGCTTTCGGCCATCGCCGCCTGGCTCGACTAGAACCCGACCGCGGACGCGGTTTCGAGTGCGGCCAGCTGCTCGTCGCGCTCACGCATGCGGGCCGACTGACGCTTCGTCCAGCTCGGGGCCATGTCGCGGGCGTGCGTGTGCTCAAGTTCCGGATCGATCGCGAGCGACCGCAGCAGGTCAACGCCGGCCTGGGTTTCGAGCGTGCGGCGCTCGAGCCACTGGTCAACTTCTTGCTCGTCAACAAACACCGGCTGGCGGTGGTGGCCATGGCTCATTACGTAGTCGCCCGCGGGCCGCATAAGCAGCGACATCGTGACCACACTCGACTCTCCGTCCGGTGAGCGCCAGGTGCGGTAGATGCCGGCCGCGAGCAGCAGGTCGTGGTCGGGGCGGTGGAAGTAGACCTCGGAGCCGGCGGTCTCTCCCCAGTAGCAGGGCTCGCGGAAATCGGTCATTGGCACGACGCACCGCGAAGTCCGGAAGGCATCTTTCCAGGGCCATTTGTGAATCGACTCGACACGGGCGTTGTTGAGCGCTCGCTTCGGATCGCCGGGCGACTCGCACCCGGGCGGGCAGAAGGCGAACTGCAGCCCTGCAAGCACACGTTTACTCTGCTTGTCGAACAGTAGCCCCGGCACGCTCGAACGCGGCAGGCACTCGACGCCGAGCTCGAAGTCGTCAATCAGGCGGGCGTTGAACCGTGCGGCGATGTTTTCCAGCTTGGCCTTGATGAGGTAGCGGTTGCACATGCCGATGCTCCGAGCCAAAGCCTAGAGTCTAGCGGACCGGGCCGCCTACAGGCTAGCTGCCGGCGCCCGGACCGAGTCGAGCGCCTCGGCAATCCGCCGCGGAACCGGCGACACCAATAGAGCCGGCCCGCCGTTGAGCCTGCACCAGGCGTCGGCAGCGGCTTCGCAGGCGGCCTGCCGTTTGGCCTCAAGTGGGCTTACGCCGAACGCGACCAGCTGGTGGATCCGCTCTTCATCGACCTCAATCGCGTCGCGGCCGCGGAGCCATCTCTCGCAGAACTGTCGGGCGGCGTCGACGCCTCCGTTGGCGCCGCTCGATGCGAACCCGCACGCAACCCGCAAAATCGTCCTGATGGCTTGATCGTCCTTGGCAATTCTCATGGCTTCGGTTCCGACGGGCAGTGGTGCAGAGCGCTCGGCAACAACGCTAAATTTAGTGCGACCGGCCATATTGCCAACAGGAACCGGAAGCGCCTTCCTATCGCGCTGCGACAGGTTCGTCGTGCCCGGGCAGGCCCGGCATTGATAGAAGAACCATGTCGTTGCAGATGAACGCACTTCGCGTGCCATTCGGAGGGGCCTAGAGACTATCCAGGGATGCTGGCGCCTGTTCCACGGCCGTCGACGTCGGAAACTCCACTAAGAACGAGATTTGTATCGTCCCCAGAGGGCGAAATTGGCGAATTGGAGGCCAGTTTGATCTGGTATACACCGCGGCGTTCAACAGATCATTTACCCCGTGGTCAGAATAATTGCGTCCCAAATCGGCAAACCGAAAACCTAATCTATGACTCAAGCTGCTGGGTGGTTTTTCGGGCTCCAATTAGCGGACTCTTGGCGACCAGATTGCCGTATGACCGTTGATCGGGCCCGTAAATTTAATTGGCATCCCGGTTCAATTGGATTGGAATAGGTGCTCGCAGTAGCGTCCTCAGATCTACGACTCTCTCGAGCGTCTTTATCCGTGACCTTGCGAATACACAAACTCTCTCTTGAACTGTTGGGTGCGATTGCTCACGACTCTCGGACAGCGGCGGGAGCCGGACCGACTGAGCGAAGCGAGCGTTGCACGGCGCCCTCGGTGCCGGAAGGCGATAGTACGTCGGGCGAACTGTAGGGGTCTGCTTTCCATGGTCCCCCAATTCGCGATGCCGAAGTGGGCGACGGCGTCCCGCGTGAATTGACGCCGGATCACCAAAAAGGAATTCGACCGGATGGTCACCGCGGTTTGGAAGGTAGTCGGCAAAGGCAAGGCTGCGTCGTGGACGTCACTGCTGCGGGTCCTGTGGTGCCATGTGATTGACACCACAGGTCCGGCGTGGGCCCTTGGGGGGAGCAAGTATCGGTTAAGATCCGGCAAACCTAAGTACACCCCAGAAAATGCGCACCTCTGACCTTCGGATTCCTTCTCGAATTCGTATCCGTCGAGGGCGTTCTATGCAACTTCACGGCAATCACCGGCGAGTGGCGTGTCTTGCGAGGAAAAATGACTATCTACAACCACACGGCGATATTGCCAACGTTGCACGAGATGCCTCGAATTGCTGAGTCCGGTTGGAGGCACACCTGTTCCGGCGGCCTCCATTGCCTACCCTAAGATGGCGTCGCGGTGGAAGGTCGCGCCGCCTCTTCAGCAAATTCGGTCGGATGGCCGATGGATCGTACGAACGCTGCCGCGCGGGGAGCCTCAACAGCTAAGGGCCGGCCGAGGTGGCGCTTGCATTACCGGCGAGTTCCCGCGCAGACGATTGCATAGCGGTGGGTGTCGGACGGTTGGCGCTGCGTTGCAGCTAGGAGACCGGCGGTGCTAGTGCGGCGAGCCGATTGACTTCGGGACAGCGGCACAGCCATCGAGAGGCCCCGCCAGCGAGACCTTGGCTACAGGGTCGTTCACTGCGAGTTCCGCTACCAACCGAACAACATTGGTCCTGCCTGCCCCGATGGGGCAGGCAGGATTTGAAGACCCAGGCCAGCGGAAATCACCGCTTCCACCGCCGGGCTGCAACTCCACCGACCGCAATGAACCCAAGTAAGCTCAACGAAGCAGGCTCTGGCACGTCTGACGAAACTGAGAACGATGCTACGTTGATCTCAGCCGCACCGTCGCCTGCTTGGATGCGCAGCCGGTTGATCGCGACTCCCGGGTCGTAGGTGCGGAAGATCGTGTCGGACGTGACGCCATCGTCGACCGTGAGCGACGCGTTTCCGCTGTCGAAATGGTATGTAAATACGCCGCTGACTGCCTCGGAGCCAATTGCGGAGATCGCAACTCCGCTCCCGCCGGCAAACCCGTCGAGCGTCCAGCCGGTCCCTAGTACATCATTGCCCCCCGCGGGATCGCCGACGAAGAACTTCTCATCGCCGCCCACATACAGCGAGATGCCCGCGTAGCTGTTGCCGCTGACGCCGTCGCTGAACATGTCGCCAGCGGTGGCGAGGGTCTCGAAGGTCATGGTCAGGGTCTCGCCTGCGGCGAGTGCGCCGGAGAAATCAACAAAGGCCCCTTGGTGGCTGTCGCCGAACTGTGCCGTGTCGTAGGCACCTCCTTGAATCTGCCCAGAGTCGGGCGCAGCCCAGACGCCACCGACGTCGGCCGTTTTGCCGTTCAGCAGGGCGCCGTCGCCCTCGCTGAAGTCGTCGGCGCCGAGGACCCCCGCGTCGACCGATAGCGGCGCGGCGACGACAAGTGCCGCGGCGAGGAGAGTAGAGTAGTGGAAAGTCAGCTTCATTAGAATCAATCTCCAGAGAAGTAGGCCAAGCCAACAATAAAGAGACAAGAACAAGAGCAGCGAAACCAGGACCGCCGGCCCTGGACGTTTTTCGCTACAGGCTGGACGCGTCCACGACCTCCCCGCCGGCCACGGTGCCAATCGCCGAGAAGACATCCTGGTCGACCCCGTAGGTCACTGTGTGGACCGAGCCGTCGCAGTAGACAAACTGGCAGCCGGCGGTGTGGGCACTGCCGAAGATCGAAAGCCGGTCGTCGCCGGTGATGCTGGCTGGGAATTCGCTGGAGTCCGCAAGCGGCGGCCGCTTGGTCCAGCGGTTGACGTCGGTGTCGAAGCCGAGGTCCCAGCCCTGATCGTTGCCGGGGTACGTGCCGGTGTCGTACTCGCCAAACGGGATGTGCTTCTCGCCGACGAGCATGGTTTGCGATGAGCCGTCGGTGACCTGCGACAGCCGCACCTCGCTGAGCGCGAGCACGACGCCGTTCCCCCGCGAGATCTGTGGGCCCTTGCTCGTCGAGTATGGGAAGCTCGAGTAGTCGGAGACACGCGGCACGGCCGGCATTAGCGTGCTGCGTTGCAGCGGCCCCGCCCAGATGGTCCCGGGGAACAGGCTGCCGGAGTTGGCCGCGTAGTCGTTGCGGCCGAGCACGGCGGGCTTGTCGGCGTTGAAGTAGTTCATCCCGTCGCTGCGGACGTACGGGTAGGCGGCTCCGCCCCGGCGCGAGGGGCAGATGAACAGGTCGATCGTGGTCTCGATGCGTTGTTTGGCGAGCGCCTTCTGCGTGGCGGTCACCGCTTTATAGTCGCCGTCCTGGCCGAGGTCGTGCACCTGGGAATTCTCGGTGTAGGCCAGGATGTTAAAGTACCAGCCGCCGGGCTGCTTCTCGCCGTAGCCGGCGTCGGCGTCGCCCGCCCAGCGCCAACCCCAGCCGCCGGTCGGGAAGTGGCCCTGCACGTCGTAGTGGGTCAGGGCGGCGAGTCCAAACTGCTTGAGCTTGTTCTTGCACTCGGCGCGCCGAGCCGCCTCACGGGCCGCCTGCACGGCCGGCAAGAGGAGCGCGATAAGCACGCCAATAATGGCGATCACCACCAGCAGCTCGACGAGGGTAAACCCTCGGCGCCCCGATGCCGTGTGACGCTTCGGGCAGGGTACGGCTGTCGGGCGTTTAATGCGTCTCATCTAGTTTAATTTCCTCTCTGGGTCGTCCTGTGCGGCATGGGCGAGATACCCGGCGACTGCGCGAATGCCCCAACGCGCAGCCGCCAGGTCTCGATTGAGGGCGTCAGTCGCGGCGCCTGGCGAACAACGCCGACGCCCCCAGTAGCAGCGTCAGCCCCAGTGCAACCGGCTCGGGTGCGGCGGTTGCGGATGATAGTTGGGCCGCTCCCGCGACGTACCGCACGTCGCCCACGACGAGCTCGCCGTTGCTGCGGTACTGGAAGAACAGGTTTTGGCTTCCGCCGGGGCCGCCGCCGTAGGCCTTCCCCAGCGAGATCGGTGACGCCGTCATGGTCGACTCGCCAATCAGGCGGTACTCCTCGACCTCGAAGCGGCTCGGGTTGGCGCCCTCTTCCCAGCCTGCGCCGTCGCCGCTGCCCTGTGGGAAGTCGGCGACCGCCGTGTCCCGTTCGGCTAGGCTCTCCCACCCTTCGTCGGCGCCGGCGGTCCGGCCGTAGTTGGTGTGCCACAGGTCGTAGTCGGCCACGGTGACCGTTGCGGCCCCAGAGCCGTTTCCACTCAAAACCGCCGCGTCGCCGCCGTCGTTGTCGCGGTAGATGGTGTAGTCGGCGGCGTTGACGGCCCCGTCGGCGTTGTAGTCGCCCGCGAGATCGCCCGTGAACAGCACGCCCGTGGCGCTGCTGATCGTGTACGCGCTGATCCCAACGTCCGTGCCGGTGACGTTCTCGATGAGAACCTCACCGGTCGACTTGTTGACCACCAGCCCGAGCGTGTCCGCCGTGGGCTGTGCGAAGATCAGCGACTCCTCGGCGGCGTCGGTGATCAGCAGGTTGTCCGCGATCTCCTCGTTGCCCGCACCGCTGAATCGGAGCGACTGCCACGGGGCGTCGATCGAGCCCTGCCCCGGCACGGTGACCGTGGCGTCGGGGCTGCCTACTAGGAAGTTGTCGACCCAGATGCTGTAGACCGTGTCGGCGCCAGTCTGATCGATGGCGCCGATGATGGTGTGGAACTGAAGGTCGTAGGGGATTCCCGAGTCGACCAGCGACGGCCCGGCCTTCTCCTCGAACGCGTAGTTGTTCGTGCCGCCCGGGTTCGGGCCGGCGAAGAACGACTCCTGCCCGGTAGCGTTAATCCCCTCGAAGAAGGCGAACCCGCCCCAATCGTTGCCGGTCCCCTGCGCCTGACGGTAGTCGAACCGGATGTAGGTCAACGCATTCTGCGGGTCGATCGGGGTTGAGAAGTTGCGGCTGCTGAAGGTGTTGTTCGCGCTGCCGTTTGGGTAAGTGGTGAGGAAACCACCGGCGTCACGGGTCTCCCACGCGTCGCCCCCCGCCCAGCCGACGCCAGAGTTGTCGGCGCTGAAGTCATCGGACGCGTAGATAACCGCCTCGGCACGGCCCGAGAGCCCAAACATCAACAGCATGGCTCCGACGCCGGCCAGCAAGCCGCGCCGCCTGCTGAGTCCGCAGGCCGTAACGCAAGCCGCCAGCATCGCACACGCAGAAGGCTCGGGGACGCCGGCTATCGCGGCCGCGAACGCGCCGGCCCCATTCGCTAGGTCGAACGCGTCGGCAAACAGGTCAAAGTCCTCGAGGTCGTGCGTGAGGTTGCCGTCCATATCGCCCATCCGGTAGGCCTCGATCGGGGTCATGCCATTGTTGACGACTCCCTGGCCCGTTTTGAAAGCGGTCCAGTCGTCGGTATCGATGTCGCCGTCGCCATCGAGGTCGCCTTCCGCAATCTCGCCGCCGACATAGGATACGTTAACCGCGAGGGGCGTTGCCGTGCCGCCGCTGTCGACCGTGATTGTCGCGAAGAGATCCTCCAGCCTGGTAGGGACCGCCTTCCAAGCTGCGCCCAGCCCCAGTGGGGTGCTGGTTAGGGTCAGCCCATCGCCGGGAGTCGCATCGGTAGTGGCCTCGCTCAGGTGGGTGGTGCTGCCAGCGACGCTCACAACGTCCCAGTCATCGTTGTCGACCGAACCGTCACCGGCGGGGACAGCGTCGGTGGCGTCCCGTCCGTCGATGGTCACCCACCCGCCCGGGTCGAACCCTCCCGAATTCGACCGCAGCGAGTACCCCACAACGTTCGACACGCTAGAGGCGCCGGCGAGGTTGATTTGGCCCGTAGCGCGGTTTACGGTCACGGTTGCGTTGACGGCGGCGGTAAGGCCAACGTCAGCCGGCGAGTCAGCGATCACTAGGTTGTCGACCGCAACGAAGGTCTGCGATCCGACATCCGACGCCACACGGGCGGACTGCCAAGCACCGGCGACGACGAATCCGTCGAGCGCGACTTCGCCATTGGGCGAACTCTCGTTGAAGTTGTCGACCCACAGCCGGTAGGTGTCGTCCGCCGCGCCAAACTCGATCTGAACGATCATCTTGTGGACCTCGCCGCCCACAATCGGCACGCCGGAATCGAGGTAGCCCTGCCCTGCCTTCAGGTCGACGCCATAATTCTGCAACCCGTTGGGCTGACCAGCAAAGAACGTCTCGGCGCCGCCGTCGACGCCCTCGAACAGCGCTAGCCCGCCCCAGTTGACGGCCTGGCTGCTGCTGAAGTCGAAAGCGATGTAGACCGATCCCGACGACGCGGCAAGCGGGTCGAGGGCCGGTTCGAACGCCCGAAACGCGGGATTCCCTTGCTCGGTGTTGCTCGCCCCCGTGAGGAGGTTGCCCCACTCGTCTGCCGCTGCGAACCCGACGCCGCCCCCCTCGGCATTAAAGTCATCCGACGCGATTACCAACGCCGTTGCCGTGCGCGTGGCGCACGCCGAGATTGCCATGGCGCCGCACAAGAGGGCCAGCAGACTCCAGTTCTTAACCATCGAAAAGCTCCTCAAAGTGGATTCCTTAAGCGGACGCGGCCCAGAACACCGATCGCGAACGCGAATTGCTTAACACCAACAACAGCCGTGATTCCGCGGGCACGGCGGCCATGGCGACTGCCCGGCCCGCCGCCCCTGATGAGTCAACGAACAATTCAGACTGTCCGTAGTACGCTGCGCGTTATGGACAAATCCCACGCACCGAGGGCGTGTAGACCGCGCCGCTGCAGAACAGTCCCTGCATGATCTATCCACGGAGAAGTTCTGAAGTGCGACGCGCATTCTCAAAGTTTTCGTCGATTAAATTCCTCAGCGGTTCGAAAGCCAATTCAGTCGTCAGCAGACCGTCTGCGGCAAACCGTACTAGCCTGCTTGGGGTCAGCTCGATTGGCCAACACTCGCGGACCGCGAAACCCAGTCGGCCCTCGGCAACCGGCGGGTGTCTCGTATTGACACTCCCAAAGCTGCCACTAGTCTGATGAGTGAACGGGCCTGCTTGCTGTCGTGCTTGATGAAGGTTGCCCCATCGAGCCTCTCCGGAGGCGATGCGTTTCTCTTACCTGGTAAGTGCGATGACTCCGCCCGATGGCGCCGCCCCCAGCCCGACGCCAGAACCGGCGTATGTGCAACTGATCACCAAGCACCAGCGTCACCTCCACTCCTACATCCGGACACTGGTCCCCACGCACGCCGACGCCGACGACGTGATGCAGGAGACCAGCCTGACCCTGTGGAAGAAGCGAGAGCAGTACGACAACACACGAGACTTCTTCCCGTGGGCTTGCGGCGTAGCGCTGATCCAGGTGCTGCGACACCGCCAACGCAAGGCGACCGACAAGCTGTGGTTCAACGAGGAGGTGCTCGCCCAGCTCGCCGCGCAAATGGATGAGGACGCCAACCTGTTTGAGTTCCGGCGCGACGCGCTGGACGAGTGCCTCAAAAAGCTCTCCGCACCCGAGAAACGCGTCCTTGAGCTCCGCTACCGCGAGGGGAACAACTGGGAGTCGTTGGCGGCGCAACTCGACAACTCGACGCGCAGTGCACAACGCACGATGGCGCGGGTGCGACGCCTGTTGCACCGCTGCATCGCCGCCCGATTGAGGGAATGGCAGGTTGGCTAGCAGCCGCCGCCGGGGGTAACCTACCATGCCGACAGATGAATCTTCCAAACCTCTCGCGCGACTGCCACTCCTGGTGGAAGCGTGGCTTAGCGGCGACCGCGGCAGCACCGAAGAATTGCAGCGGCTACTCGGCGCGAGCCGTGCCGCACGGAGCTACTTCGTGCAGATGTTGCAGGTTGAGGCCGAGCTAGAGTGGCGATACGCGTCGGCAGACCAGGTCGCCCAATCGCTGACCAAGCGTTCCGACGGAAGCGAATACCCCGCCGCGTCCATCGTCGCTAGCCAGATGGGCTATCGGGTAGACTCTGGCTTTGCCGCGGTTTTCGGGCGTCTCGCAGACTCAGAAGAATCAGCTCAGCTGTGGCTGCGGCTGTACCCGCTGGTCCGCGCGACACTGTTCGCTTGCCTGCCCACTGGATCCGATGCCGAAGCGTGCGTGGAAGAGCTGTGCACCCGGCTCGTCGATGGTAAAGTCAAGCTAGCCACGCCAGAGACGCTGATCCGCGAGACGATTGAAGCGGCATGCGAGTCGATAGAACGCCAGGCCAACCAATCTTCGGTAGCGGCCAAGAAGGCCTACTCCCGCTTGGTCCGCGTTCTTCTCGGGACCGGCGTCGATCTGGACGTGGTCGCGCTGTACGACGCCTTCGACAACGTGATCCCGAGAATGCTCCCCGCCGAGGACCTCCGACTGTTGTGCCGGCGATACCTGCTTGAGCAGTCGCCCGTAGACGTTGCGGAATCGCAACAACTCCCCCTGGCAGACGTCTACAAACGCCTGGCAAACGCCCGCGTGCAGGTGCTGACACGCTGCGCAGTCCCGCCAAGAAAGCCCGAGGCGTCCGGCGAGGTCCGCGCCCTGTCACTGCTCAACCTGCTGATCGACCGGCGGCTCACTTCCGAGCCGTCCTCACGCGGCCAACTCTCGCGTGCCGAAGCAGTCAACGGATTGTCGGAATGGGCCGCACAGGACGACCAACACAGGGAGTACGTATTGGCCTTCGCGTTGTTGCACGAGGCGTTCAACAGGAACCTCTCACTTCATCGCCTGCTCGACGAGTCGAAGTCGCAGAGCTCCGCCGATTACCACCAGGTGCTCGCGGAGATGGTGCACGAGTTCGAAGACGAGCCGGCCAGCACCATTCCCGGCCTCACCCTACGCGACAAGCCTGCGATCAACAGGCGAACCGTCTCGTGGTTGGTTGCGGTGGCGGCCGCGGTCCTGCTGGCAGTTGGGCTGGTTCGTTGGCAAACGCCGCGGCCCACGGAACAGGACGCACCGGGGCCCGCGCTCGCCGCGCGCGAGGCTGCCGCTCCCGAGGCCCGCGAACCCAATGAAACGCCCACCAAGGAAGAGCTCGCAGCGCCCGAACCGGTCGTGGTGGCCAGCATCACCACGGCGTTGGACGTAGCGAATACCGATGTCAACGCTCCGACCCCGTACGCCGAACTGCCAATCGCTGGTGCAGACATTCACGAGGGTCAGCGGCTGCAGTTCGACCAGGGCGTCGTCCGCGTCCTCGCTATGACTCAATGTGAGTGGGTGCTGGAAGGGCCTGTTGCGGTTGTTTTCCACAGCGCCGAACGCGTCGAGCTTGAGCGGGGTAAAATTGTTGGGCACAACCGCAGCGGCGGCAGGCCGCTGGTAGTCCAGGCCCCCAACGCGCAGGTTGAGGATCTCGGCACCGAGTTCGGCGTCAGCGTAGACAATGACCTCGCCACCAGGGTGGCCGTCTACGAGGGCTCGGTCGCGATGACCGCGGGGACCGAGGAGAAAAGTCTCTCCGAGGCAAGGCCACTGCAGATCGAGGCCCAAGAGCAAGCCGAAGTCACTTCCAATGGCGCCGTGCCCAGCGCAGCAACGCCCTTGCAGCACGACCGAGAGTTTATTCGTTCGGACGAGCTCGACCTCAGGGTCGAGGAGAAAGCGGGGTCCTCCGAAGCAGCCAAGCAAGTCGCCTTCTACGAGTTGCTCCGCACCAACGGCCTGCTCGCCTACCAGGGTTTCGATAGCGAGAACGCCGCTCAAGAGTTCTCGATTGGCTTTTGCCGTCCGGCGATTCGCCACTCGGACGAGCCGCAGTTTACCGGCGTGCGTCGCCTGCCCGATCAAGAGCTGCTCGCCTCAGATGAATTGGAGATCCCAAGTGGTGGTTGCTACTTTATCGACTTGGATACGTCTCCTGAAGGACGGCTCGCACGGCAAGGACTCCTCGACGCGGCGAACAAACTCGGACCGAGGGCTTGCGAGCTGTGGCTGCACTGGAGAACAAAGGCCGCCGTCGCGGACGGCAAGCAGTTTGATTGGATGGGCGTGTCGCTCATGTCGGGCGACCGCCGCAATATTGATGAGCCGCTATTCGTCGGTCAGCCGAACGACCTCGACGCGCTGGGCGTCCACTCGTTCGGTCGCGACGAATTTCGGTTCGCCCTGGATTTCGACCAGCAGTCGCCAGGTGTCCAGGATCTCAAACCCGACGACCAGTGGCACACGTGGGCACTCCGAATCCGCTGCCACGGCGAAGGTTCGGCCGACGTAGATGTCTGGTGCGATGTTCCACTCGCGGAACTTGATGCGGTCCCTCCACAAGCCAAATCGCACTTTGATCAGTTGCAGTTCGATCGCTTCCGGGTCGAGGTGTCGGAGTCCGGCGCCACAGGCGCGGGAGTCTTCGATGAATTCATTATGACTTCATCGCTTGGAGCTCTACATGCCAGTGTTAGCAACTCTATCGAGCTCTCTCAGAAGTAGCCCCCTATGCAACGGACAATTGGAATCCTCGCAGGCGCCTTCCGACAAACGCCGCCCCGCTCGAGTATGAGCGGGGCCCTACAAGCGACTAGGGCGACCTGGGTAGCGCGGGCGGGCATTCTTGCAGCTCTCAACTAGCAAGACGGCCGGTTTCCGAGGCCCGACGGACTCGGCCTCATGAGAGCTCTGAAGCATCTATCGACCTGCTCGGAGCCGTGTCGCTTTGGGGACCGCTTCGGCACCCGAGGCGAGGAAGCTCAACCGAACGCCAATTCTGGCGAATCGCTGTAAGTCTAAGCTGAGAAAGGCTTAGCAAGAGAGAGAAAATACACCCCAGAGGATTCGAACCTCTAACCTTCGGATTCGTAGTCCGATGCTCTATCCAGTTGAGCTAGGGGTGCTCGCTGCTCCCGAGACAAACGCCACTGGGGGCGGGTTCGCCGTCGGAAGCCCAAATTCTAGCGGGCCCCACCCGGGTGTGCCAAGGGGCATCTTGGCGAAAACCCCCGGCGATCCGATCGCCGGGGGTTCGGTTCTACGGGATTCTATGGACAGCTAGGCAGAAACGCCGTGCTCGGCGTCCCGCGGCGTGCCGCTAATTGATTGGTGCGTGAAATCGATCGGCCAGCGCACTGAGGTACAGCACCGAGCTCTCGCGGCGGGGCCCCTGGTCCAGCTGTTTCATCGCGGCCTGGATCACGTCGCGGCGGCTGATCTGCCCCAACAGCCGGTTCTCCTCGTCGACCACCGGCAGCCGGCGGGCGCTGGAGAGTAAGAACACCTGGGCGATGCTGAGCAGCTGGGTGTCGGCGGAGATGGTCTTGGCCTCGGTGTCCATGAATGCGCCGACATTGTAGGTCGGCAGCTGCTCGTAGGCCGCGTCGAGGATTACTCCCAGGCAGCAGCGTTCGCTGAAGACGCCAAGGTAGCGTCCCTCGGTGTCGACGACCGGCGCTCCAGAAATCCGATTCCGAAGCAACAGCTTGACGGCGTCGTGCACGTCCATTGCGGGGCTGAGCGTGACCAATCGTTTGACCATGATATCTTCGGCAGCAATCGAGATCATCAAGCACCTCGTGGTCGAGAGAAGTCGCCGCGGCCCTGGCAGTGGCCAAGACTAGCGAACGTGGGATGAGGAGCGACTGACGCCGCTGGCCCGCTCAAGTATACCGATGCGGGCGGCGCATCAGGCAAGTCTCTGGGAAAAGCGTGGAGATATCGGCGACTGCGTGAAAGACTTCACAATGTCCACGGCATTCTTAACGACTTACGCCGAGATTGTGACAGCCTTCACAAACCCGCGCTCTCCCGCCACAGGAGACTCGCCCAAATACCCGAGCCGACCTATCGGTTCCAGTTGCCGTACCAGTGGTTCTGGTAGGCCCCGACGCTGCTGCGTGTCGGCGGGACCGGCTTCTGGATACCTGCCCCCGGCATCGCGCCCATGTAGCCGGCGCCGGGGTTCGCGGTGTAACCAACATTGCCCTGCAGCTTGCGTTGCTGCACGTACTGGGCCTGACCCACCATGGCCGCCTTGCGTCGCTCTAGGTCGGGGCGCACTACGTCCGTGTAGGCGGTGCCGCCGATCGTGCCGCCCAGCACGGCGCCGCTGACATACGGACTCACCGCGACGTTGTTGCGGAAGTAGCGGTCGTACAGGTAGCGATTGCTGTCCATCGTCATGCTGGGACGCGTCGACAGATTCTGCTTGTACGCTTGCGAGTAGTCGGTGAACTGCGCGTGAGCCGCGTCCGCGCCGACATGCGTCGCACCCACCGCTAGGAACAGCATGACGCCCGTTCGGAAAGGGGCGGCCAGCCGGTTATTTCTCGCGTTGTTGCTGAGATCGATCATTGGTCAAACCGCTCCATGATCTCGACCCAGTTGGTAAGGATCACGTCGTCGGCCTGCAGACGCTTCTTCAGCGACTCGTCCTGCATGAGCCGGAGGTCCCAGACGTACTGGTCCGCTTGCGGGCTCAGCGCGCGGAGCGCCGGTGAATCGACGCCCGGCGCAAACGCGATCTGCGACAGCCCGTCCGGAAGCGAGTCGACGGCTTCGAGGGTGGCGTTGAGCTTCTCCTCGTAGCTCTCTGCCCGGGGGACGATCCGCAGGTCTTTGAGCGTTGGGAGTGGGTAGTCGCTGATCGCGGCCGCGAGGCCCTGAGGAACCGGGAAGCCCTTCGCGGCGAGCCGCTCGGTCAGCTCTGGCGTCAGCTCCACCACCACCGCCGGGATCCATTGCTTGCGGGCGAAGGCGAGGTACGCCTCGGCAAAGTCGGGGCGCGAGTACAGCGCGCCGAGGTGCGTCGTGAGGTGCGTTGGCTTGAGGCCGCAGCGTTCGGCTGTGAGCAGTTGCCAGTGCATCTCACGCTCGACATCGTCGCGGTCGGCGCTCAGCGCAAACTGCAGCACCGACCGCCACAAGAAGCCGTCGGCGTCGACCAACGAAGGGGACAACCCGGCGCCGCTGGTCGGCCGCCAACGGTAGTCGGACCATTCACTGTTGAACGTAAGCTGCAGTCCGACGTCGCCCAACCCGGAATGGCTGTCGTGCTTGGCGGCGTGCGGAAACCACGGGCATGGCGCCATTGCGCTGGCCGACAGTCGCGGCAGCGTGGACGCTAGGTCGGCGCAGGCCTGGGTCGTCTCGAAGCACATGCCCATGTCGTGGGCGTGCAGGACGACAACCTTCTTGCCGGGCGGGAAGCCGAGCCGCTGGGCCCAGTTTTCGGCCGCGGCGTCGTGGCACGCCGTTAGAGCTGCCAAGAACAAGGCGAGAAGAGGAACCACGGTTCCCATTGGTCGGTGGGGGGTTCGCATTGGATTCTAGATCTCATTGCTGAAGGGGCGAACTCGTACTGCCGTCCTTTAGCTTACCTTAGGCAGCCGGCCGGCGCCGCACCCACCCGCAGCGTTTGTCGGGGCCCGTCCAGGGCCAGACGCCGTCGGCGATCGGGAACGACCCGCACGACCGGCTCAAACCGGCCCGGATGCCGCGGATTCGCTGGCCAAACCCGGGCGGCATTTTCGGGGGCCGATTAGGATGAAGGTTGGCGGCAACGGGTCGCCCCCCGCCCTGCCGCTCCCGCCCTCCTCTGCCGCGTCCGCCCCAGAATGGCCGATCCCTCACCCACAACCGCGCCGAACGCCGAGCCCGCCGAGCTGCGAGAGGTCCGCTACGAACACTCGTTGAGCCTGCCCGAACTACTCGAGCGGCTGCAGGTGTCGCTGATCGTTTCGACCTACCAGGCGGGCAAATTGATCGCGCTCGGCTCGCACGGTGGCCAGCTGACTAAATCGTTCCACAACTTCGACCGGCCGATGGGCGTGGCCCTCAGCGGCGACGGCGACTCGCTGGCGGTCGCCGCCCGCGACAAGGTCTGGCTGCTCCGCAACGACCGCACGGTCGCTCGGCAGTTGCCTCCCGCCGGCGGCGTCGGGTCCTGCTTCTTGACCCGCTCGGCGAGCGTAACCGGCGAGATCCAGGCGCACGAGATGGGTTGGGCCGGCGACGAGCTGTGGGTAGTCAACACCCTGTTCAGCTGCCTGGTGACGCTCGACCCTAGCTACAGCTTTGTGCCGCGATGGCGGCCGTCCTTCATCACGGAACTCGCCGCGGAAGACCGCTGCCACCTCAACGGGATGGCGGTGGTGGACGGCCGGCCGAAGTACGTCACCGCCATGGGCGAGACCAACTCTGCCGGCGGCTGGCGCGAAGGCAAGGCCACCGGCGGGCTGCTGATCGATGTCGAGTCGAACGAGGTCGTGGCCCGCGGCTTCGCGATGCCGCACTCCCCAACCTGGCACGGTGGCTGCGTGTGGCTGCTCGACTCGGGCCGCGGTCTGGTGTTGCGCTGCGACCCCAAAACCGGCCAAGTCTCCCAGGTGGCCAAGCTGCCCGGCTACACGCGTGGGATGGTGATCCACGGGGACCACGCGTTTGTTGGCCTGTCGAAAATCCGCGAGACTTCGACCTTCGGCGGTGTGCCGATCGCGGCCGACCGGGCGCGTTTGAAGTGCGGGTTCGGCATAGTAAACCTGCGGACCGGAGAGCTCGACGCCCAGTTTGAGTTCGCCGCCGGGGTCGACGAGATCTTCGACCTGGAAGTCGTCCCCAACGCGGCCTCGGTCGCGTTGCGTGGCCCGTTCGCCCACAACGACGGCGAAAAAACCATTTGGACCGTCCCGAGCCCGGGCTCATAATAGAAGTTACCCTCCTCCTCGCCCCGGCCGCACGGAACCGGCCGCGGCGCGACCGCCCTCCACCGAGAAGACCGCACCTGTGTCACGCCGATCTGCGCGCCACCGTCGCCACAATAAGAACTCGCAACGCCGTCACCAGGCCCGCGCCGCCCGCCGCCAGCAGCGGGGGCGATCGGCCATGACGTTCGAGCCGCTCGAGGTCCGCGCTGTGCTCTCCGGCACGCCGCTGAACCTCGACATCAACCCGTTCGGGCCCTCGTACCCGGCAGAATTCGTGGAGGTCGGTGACACAACCTACTTCGTCGCGAACGACGGCACCAACGGGCGGGAGCTTTGGAAGACCGACGGCACGGCCGGCGGGACGTCCATGGTGGCCGATATCCGCTCCGGCGCGGGCTCATCGTACCCGTCGTCGTTGGTGGAGCTCAACGGCACGCTGTTTTTCGCAGCGGACGACGGCGCCAGCGGCCTCGAGCTCTGGAAGTCGGACGGCACCTCCGAGGGCACGGTGCTAGTCCGCGACATCCGGTCCGGCGTCAGCACCGACACCGAAGGCGTCACCACGCCCAACTCATCGTCTCCGCGTCAGCTGACGGTTGTCGGCGACACACTGTTCTTTGTCGCCGAGGACGGGGTTTCGGGACGCGAGCTGTGGGCCTCCAATGGCACGAGCGCCGGCACGCGGCTGGTGCGGGACATCTTCACCGGCAACGACCCGGTCTTGGGCACGGCGCGGAGCTCGGCGCCCATCGAGCTCACCGCGGTGGGCGACACGCTGTTCTTCACGGCGGTCGAACTGACCAACGGCCGCGAGCTGTGGAAGTCGGACGGCACCGCCGTCGGAACCGTGATGGTGAAGGACCTGTACGAGGGCACCTACCCGTACTACCTAGACGACGAGGACATGACCTACGTCGGCCGCTACCCGAACAACGCCAACCCGGGCCTGCTGACCGAGCTGAACGGCGAGCTGTACTTTGTCGCCAGCAACGACGCCACCGGCGCCGAGCTCTACAAATCCGACGGCACAGCCGCCGGCACGACGCTCGTCAAGGATATCGTCGACGGCGCCACGGGCGCATTCAGCAACTCCGACATGATGGTCGCCGCCGGTGACCTGCTGTTCTTCACCGCTTCGGACGGGGTGCACGGCAACGAGCTGTGGAAGTCGGACGGCACCGCCGCGGGCACCGTGCTGGTGAAGGACGTCCGCCCCGGTGAAGCGGGGCAGCTCAACTTCTACGTCGGCATGACCGCCGTTGGCGACAAGGTCTACTTCGGCGGCAACGACGGCGTCAACGGCCGCGAGCTGTGGGTGTCCGACGGCTCGGAGGCCGGCACCCAGATGGTGGCCGACATCAACCCCGGCGACGACCTCAGCGGCAACCCCAACAGCTCGTTCCCCGCCTACCTGACCGACGTCGACGGCGTGCTCTACTTCTCGGCCGCCAACAAGAACAGCGGGCGCGAGCTGTGGAGCTACGACTCTGTCAACGGCGCCGAGCTGGTCGAAGACCGGACCGAAGGCGTGGAAGGCACCTACCCGATTAACCTGGCCGGCGTCAACGGCACGCTGTTCTACTCTAGCGAGGAGGACGGCGCCCGCGAGCTGTGGACGCTCGCCCCCGAGGACGACTTCAACCTGACCGTCGTGGTCGACAGCGAGTTCGTCAACCTGCCGGCGATGATCGGCGTCGACGCCAGCGGCGCCCGGGCGCCGCTCTACACCTGGGACGACTCGGGCCAGGTCCTGTTCGACCCCGACAGCGGGCTGACGCTCGGCGACTTCTTCGAAACCTGGCGGACCAACGGCGGCCTGGGCGGGAACAACACCGACGCCGAGCTGACCAACCTCAGCCTGCTCGGCAACTTCGTCGACGCCCAGAAGACGCTGCAGATGTTTGTCAACGGCCAGCTGATCGCCTCGCCGGCCGACTACGTCGTTCAGGACGACGACGCCATTGTGCTGGTCTACGGTGAGAACCCGGTGGTGTCGCTCAACACCAACTTCGGGCCGATCGTGATCGAGCTGTACGAGGACGCCACGCCCGGCACCGTGCAGAACTTCCTCAACTACGTCAACGACGGCGACTACATCAACTCGATCATCCACCGCTCGGACCCGGACTTCGTGATCCAGGGCGGCGGCTTTACCACCGGTTCAACCACTTTCACCGACGACTCGCAATTCAGCCAGGTGCCGACCGACGCGCAGATCGCCAACGAGCCGGGGATCTCCAACCTCCGCGGCACGGTCGCGATGGCCAAGCTGGGCGGCAACCCCAACAGCGCCACCAGTCAGTTCTTCTTTAACCTCAGCGACGACAACACCTTCCTCGACTCGGCGTCCAACAACGCATTCACCGTCTTCGGTCAGGTCCTCGACATGACCACCGTCGACGAGATCGCCAGCCACACGGTCGACACCTCTAGCGACCCACCGTTTGGCGAACTGCCACTCGGCCCCGACAACACGCTGACGGTGGTCGAGTCGATCGAGGGCTACGGCGAGGTCACCGGCATCGCCTACCTCGACGCCAACCTCAACGGCGTCTTCGACGCCGGCGACTCGGCCATCACCGGCGCCATGGTTTTTGTCGACGGCAACAACAACGGTGTGCTCGACAGCGGCGAAGCCGTCACCGGCACCGACGCGGAAGGGAGGTACCGGGTCCAGGCGGCCCCCGGCTCGCACCAGATCGCCATCGACTTCGCCGCCGCCGGCTTCCCGGTCACGGGCGTGGGCCAGTCGGTCGACGTCCGGATCGGCGAAACCGTCACGGGGATCGACTACGCAGGGCAGTTTCTCGCGCCGCTTGGCGGCGTGGACCTGAACACGGCCTCAGACACCGGCGACCAGGACGGCGACAACGTCACCTCGCTCAACAACGCCTCGCCCGCCGCGGCGCTGCAGTTCACCGTCACCAACGCGTTTGTCGGCGCCGAGGTCCAGATCTTCGCCGGCGATGTGCTGATCGGCTCCGCGACCGCCCAGTCGTCGACCGTCGTGGTGACCACCAACGGCTCGGTTGCGTTGTCCGACGGCCAGCACGCCATCACGGCAGTGCAGTCGGTCGGCGGCGTGGTTGGCGACCCCACTGCGGCCCTCGCCATCACTGTCGACGCATCGGCGCCCGCGGCGATTACCTCCGCCGCGCCGGAAGTCGTGGCGTTGGAGGGCGAGCCCTTTACCTACGACGTCCAGAGCGCCGACGAGGGCCAGGCCGGCGTGCGGTACTCGCTGAGCGGCGAGCCCAGCGGAATGTCGATCAACCCAACCACCGGCCTGATCACCTGGGACGCGGGAGCCAACGACATGGGCGAGCACGCGTTCATGGTGCTGCTCACCGACGCCGCCGGCAACCAGGTCTCGCAGATGGTCGACCTCACGGTGCTGGCCCCGGCCCCCGCGTTCCCCGACAGCTACCAGACCGACGAGGACACGCCACTCACCGTCATCGCGGCCCAGGGCGTGCTCACCAACGACGGCGACGCCGACTCGGACGTCACGGCCGCCACGGTCGCGAATGGCCCGCTGCACGGCACGCTGGATTTCAACTCCGACGGCTCGTTCACCTACACGCCGGACGCCGACTTCGCGGGCGAGGACAGCTTCACCTACGTTGGCTCGACCGGGACCGAGACCACCAACACCGCGCGGGTGACGATCGTCGTCAACGGCGTCCAAGACCCACCGGAGCCCGTGGGCGACAGCTACCAGGTTAACGAGGACGCCACGCTGACGGTCGCCGCGGCCGCCGGCGTGCTGAGCAATGATGCCGACGCCGACGGCGACTCCCTCACCGCCGCGCTGGTCGATGGCCCCGCCCACGGGACACTCAGCCTGCAGCCCAACGGGTCCTTCACCTACACGCCCGCCGCCAACTACTTCGGCCCGGACAGCTTCACCTACACAGCGAGCGACTCGCAGAGCGTCTCCGCCCCGGTGACGGTCTCGCTGACGGTCAACGCGGTCAACGACCCACCGGTCACCAGCGCCGACCAGTACAGCGTAAACGAGGACGGCGTCTTGACTGTCGCCGCGGCCGACGGGCTGCTGAAGAACGATGCGGACATCGACAGCCAGATTACCGCCGTGCTGAAGACCGGCCCCGCCCACGGCGTGCTAAGCCTGCAGCCGGACGGTTCATTCACGTACACGCCTTCGGCCAACTTTTTTGGCGCCGACTCGTTCACCTACGCCGCCTCGGACGGGGTCGCCGAGTCTAGCTCGACGCTCGTGGTGATCGACGTCGTCGGACAGGCCGACCCGCCTACCGCCAATGCGGACGCCTTTACCGCTCCGAACGACGCCTCGCCGCAAACGCTCGACGTGCTCGCCAACGACACCTCCGCCCCCGACGGCGTCCAGGGCATCACGATCACCGCGGTCACGCAGGCGTCAAGCGGCGGTGTGGTGGGCATCAGCAACGGGGCGATCAGTTACGCATCGGCCAGCGGCTACGTGGGCGTCGAGACCTTCACCTACACGATCCAAGACACCGACGGACTCACCAGCACCGCAACGGTCACCGTCACGGTCGAGGAGGCCGCCGACAACGTGCTGAGCGGCTACGTCTACGTCGACGCGAACGGCAACGGCCAGCGCGACGCCGGCGAGGCGGGCGTCCCCGGAGTTGAGGTCACCCTAACCGGCACTCCGAACTCCACCAGCGCCGCCGCCGTGGATCAAACCGTCACCACCGGCGACGACGGGGCCTACTCGTTCATCGATCTGCCGGCCGGGACCTACCAGCTCAACGAGCAGCAACCGGCCGCGTTGCAGGATGGCGACGAAGAAACAACGGTCGCCGGCGCCATGGTCGGCGACGATACCCTGAGCAACTTGGTGCTGAGTGGCGGCGTTACCTACGAGGAAAACAACTTCGGCGAGGCGTCGCTGCTGCCGCAGTACCACTCGATCCGCTGGTACTTCGCCTCGTCGACCGACCAGCAGGCGATCTTCCGCGAAATCGTCACGGCGTCGCAGTCGTCGGCCAGCAGCGCCCAGGCGGCCACCACCGCCGACTCGACCGCCGGCAGCTCGCCAGCCGCTAGCGAGGCGCCAGTCGCGGCGATCGCCCTGGCGATCACTGCCCCGACCGAAAGCGTCGCAGTCCCCGAGACAGACGCGACAGCAACCGCCGCGGCAAGCGCTCAGGTCGCCGCGTTCACCGCCGCCGAGCCCCCCGCGGCCACCACGCTGCAGACCTACCAGGACGTGCCGCTGACGATTGTGCAGCCGGGCTTCCGAGAAGCCCCCCCCGCCGACACCGATGAGCAACCGGCCGCTTTGCCAGTAGTCGTTTCGCCGGCAGTCGATCCGATCGCGGTCGAATCGATCGAGGTCGTGCAGCAGCCCGCCCACGGCAGCCTTGCGGTGCTAGAGAACCTCGCCCTGCAGTACCGTCCGTCCCAGGGCTACCTGGGCGTCGACCAGTTCTCGATCAGCCGTCGGTACAACGATGGATCGATCGGGGTCGAACAGATTACGGTCACGGTTGTATCGCCTCAAGCCGCGGCGTTCGCGATGCTTGCTTCCAGTGGCGGCGAAGACGACGATACGCTGATCGACCTGCCGATGCCGGAGACTGCCGATCCCCCCGACGACCTGGCGTTCGACGTGGCGCTGGCCGATGATGCTGTCGGCACGGCGGTCGCCTAGAGCGGCCGCACCGGCGGCCAGTCGTAGCGTTGCAAGCAGCCTGGGTCTGCGCTCGCAACGCCACGACTAGCGGTCGCGCCGGTGGCCCTCCCCTTAGAATCGCGACTCCAGACCGGCCCGGAACCCTTGGGCCCAGAAGCTGGTCGAGTCGAATGCGAACGCAGGCCGGGCCTCACCCGTCAGGGTTCCGGGCGGGATCTGCGTGGTGTTGACCGAGGAGTCGATCTGCTCCGCGGCCCGGACCACATCGGTCCAGAACACGATGTTGTAGCCGAGCGACAGCGAGGTCGAGCGACGCAGCTTGTACCGCAGGGTAAGCCCAACCTCCGAGACCGCACTAAACTCGTCCCGCGAGTACTCGCCGATGTTCGTCGCCTGTGTCAGCAGGCCGCCGCTGGCGGTGCTCACGCCTCCCCCCGACGCGGTGACGGTGGTCGATCCGTTCACGCGGGCCTTCTGGCGGGTTGTGCCGAGGGCGGTCTTGATCGAGCAGTCGTACGACCAGCGTCGGCCGCTCGCCAGCCGGCAGGTCAGACCGACCTGACCGCCGTGGAATGTGTTGCTGGTTGAGAACTGGTCGAGCACGTCAGTGGTGGCTCCGGCGGTCGCCCCGGCCAAGGCGAGGATGCTCTGGTCGATGGCGAGGGTGTCGTCGAGCTCGGTCGCCCGGTATCCCACCAGCAGCTCGACGTCGGCGCCGCGGTAGCAGCAGGCGTCCTGCCGCATCAGCAGCTCGTACGACCGGTAGTCGCTGCTGGCGTTGACGCTGATGTCGCCCGAGGCAAGCGACGGGAAGCCGCTCAGCAGGGCGTCGTTCGCGGCGGCGTCGGTGTCGAAGAAAGGGCGCGCCAGGATCGCGAAGTCGCCGGTCGAGGCGGCGAAGTTGTCGTCGCCGTCGGCGAGCTGAGCGTATACAAACTCGATGCGGCGGTTGCGGTAGGGGCTGACGTTGAGACCGAGCGTCGCCCGCCCGCCTGACTGGCCGCCGTCGTTGATGTCGTCGCCGCCGAACAGGACCGACGTCGTGGCCAGGCCGAGTACGCCCGCGTCATCCTGGAGCGTAGCGTCGTCACTGGTGGTGACGAGGGCCGGCGAGTTAGCGCCCTTGGTCCAGCCGTAGACGTACTCAACAGCGCCGTAGACTCCACGGCAACGGAACCCGGGCGCGACGCAGTCGCCGCACCCGACCGAGTCGCAGCACGAGAGTCCGAGGTCGCAGCAGCCGACTGGATCGGACAACGGCTCGCAGAACCCCGCTTGGTCGGCGTCGGCCGGGTCTGGGAACTGCTCGTAGCCTGCGGGCGTGGCGGCGTTCTGGCCCTGCCTGGCTGCCAACGCGGTCGCCGTTTGGCGGCCGGCCGGGTTGTGGCCGAAGTAGTGGCCGTTCATCCAGACGCCGCTGTTGTCGGGGTTGGCGGCGTGGCCCGCCGCCCCCGACAGGCCGCACGCTAGCAGCGCGACCGCTGCAACCACAGATCTAAACATCGCCCAACTCTCGCTGGATAGTCCCGAAAGAGCGCCCCCCAAGGCGCCGCGGCGCATCACCGCGTTAGTACCAGACTATCGGCAGACTCGGGCGCGATCGTTACAGATTATCCAACCGGCACGACCGGAACCGGGGAAGGTCGCGGCTATTGCTCGGGGTCGCCGCGTCGTGAGAGCGTCCGCCGGGGCCGTTCTCGCTGGGCCGACTCGGGCTGTGCGTGCAGCCAGGCGTGTCGGGCGATGACGGCCGCCAGGGCCGTGGCGCCAATCTCTTGGTGGCGGTCGATCATCGCGCCCCACCAGGTCCGGGGAGCGTCGGTCGCGTTGTCGGAATCGGCGAACACACGGTCAACCGCTTGCGGCGAAGCGACCGATTCGTCTGACAGCAGGCCGAAGTCGGGTCCGCTTCCGCGCTGCGGAATGGAGCGGGCGGCGGACTCCGCGACCGGCTCGGAAGCGAGCGTGGACTCGCCCGCAGTGAATCGGTTTGGCGTCAGCCCCCGTGGGGCGTCGGACGGGAACTCCTGGAACGCGGACTCGAAATGCGGCTGCGGAATCTGGAGGGCTTCGACCCGTGGCGTCGGCGCCGAGAAGCCGGTCATCTCAAACGCCCAGGCACGGTCCCACTCCCCCTGCTGCAGACGCAGCCGCTGGGCGGGACCAAGCTTCGGGTGAGCAAGTTCGGTGGAGCCAACAAGGCTCTGGGAGTGCGCAGCGCTGCCGGCCTCAGGCCCCTCGCCGTGGTCCGAAAAGCCGGCCATCGCGTCGCGAAGTGAAAGAGCAGCGATCTGCTCTGCACCGCCCGGCGCGCTGGCCTCGCCACCTGTCGGCGGGTCGGCCAATTCACCAACGGGGTTGATCGAGGGAGCGGGCAGCACCCCGAAGATTTGGTCGATCCCGGCGAACTCTGCCGTAGCATCCTGGGCGTCGGTGTCCAGCGTCCGATGGTCGACGGCATTCGCGTACGGCGCCGCCGAAGACAACACAAAACTCGCAGCGCCTTCGGCGTCATATACCAATGTGAGAAGTGGCTTGGAACCGTTCGTCGCTCCACCGGAGTCGAAGAAGTCCCCGATCACCGTGATATCGCCGGTGAGCTGGTCGTAGGTAATGACCGGAACGCGAGACGCGGACATCAGCCAGTCCTGGGGGCTCTCTCCCCCGGCGACGCTAACAGCGGACAGCAGGTCGCGGCGTTCGCACGATTCGAAGGCCAGCCTCCGGCCGAGAGAATTCGTGCGGGAGCCGCTGAGGATTTTGCGGTGGCTGTGTTGCATCTCGAAACCATCCCTTTGGTAGGTTTGCCGCGTTACTCTGCATCGGTCGAGTCGAGCACGTTCCGCAGCTGCTCTCGCCGGAGCTCGATCGCCTGCTGCTCCTCGTCGCGATTGGCGGCGCGGAGTAGCTCGGCGTAGTTCTCGTACTGCCGATTCAGCACGCTCGCCTGGGCGAGCGTGATCCCGCCCCGTTCGGCAATCTCTTCCTGCACCTCGACCGCCTTTGCGAATGCCTCGAGCGCCTCTGCCTCGCGGCCGCCGGCCTGGTGCGCAACCCCGCGGTTGTTCCACAGGGCCGCCATCGCACTACGGTAGCTTATCTGGTTCGGGAAGTCCCTCGCCAGCCCGGTTAGACTGCGTTGCGCGACATCGAACGCCTGGGAACTGCCGGGAGCGTCCCCCACACGGGCAAGCGCAAGCCCCAAGTTACTCTGGGCAATCGCTAGTTCACGGCGGTGGCGGGGCGTCAGCGGGTTGCGTCGCACCAGCAGAGCCATCTGCTCGGTGGCTTGCTGGTAGCCGTCTGCGGCGGCGTTCCAGTCGCCCTGCGCGCCCTGCATGGCGGCCAGGTTGTTGTAGGTCATCGCCAGGTCGGCGCGGTACTCGGCGTTTTCGGGGTGCTGCTCGACGAGCCTCCGCATGGCTAGCCGGGCGTCGCGGCAGACAGCGATGGCCTCGGCCGGCGCGTGCTCGCGGAGCGCCTCGCTGAGGTTGCTCTTGCAGACCGCCAGGTTGCGGAGCAGGCGAGGGTCGTCCGGCGAAGCGCGGAGCGACGCCTCGACCCACACGATGGCCTCGCGGAGGTTCGACGCTGCGAGGGCCTGGCTGCCGCTGCGACGCAGCATTAGGCCGAAATTGGAGAGGGTCTCGGCGAGGGCGTGGGCGGCGACTGTTTCGCCCTGTTCTTCTTCGGCCAGGACGCGCAGGATCCCGGCGGCTTCGTTGAACAGTTGCTGGGCGTCTTCGAATTCCTGCAGCTCTCCCTGCACGCGGGCCAGGGCGCCGAGGCCCAGGGCTAGCTCGAGGTCGGCGTCGTGTTGCGGGTCCTCGTCGGCGCTATCGGGGGCGCCTTTCGACTCGGGCGCGAGCGGTCGCCAGTAGTCGACCGCCTTGGCATAAAAATCCCTCGCGGTGGTTGGTTCGCCGAGTCGTTCGGCGATCGCCCCCGACTTGAAGTAGGTGGCGGCGACGTCGCTCGTGACGGCTGGCTCGTTCTCGGAGGTCTGCAAGATCCGCTGGTAGAAGCCGAGCGTGTCCGACAGCAGCTCACGGCGGAGCGGCTCGGCGCCGGGGATCTCGGCGAGTCGGTCAGACAGCTGGCCGCCGAAGTGGTCGACCACCGCGCGGGCCTGTCGCAGGTGCGACTCGGCGGTCGCCTGGCTCGCCTGCGCCTGACGGAGCGCCGCGGCGGTCTGGCGGCCGGCGGCGGCGATCCAGATCGCGCTGCCGATTGACACCAGCGACACGGCGAGCAACGCGAAACCAATCGCCGCGGCCACCCCGCGGCGCCGGGCGACCCACTTAGAAACGCGGTCGGACACCGAGGGCCGACGCGCAACGGTCGGCTTGCCCTCCAGGAAACGCCGCAGGTCGGCGGCGAGGTCCTCGGCCGTGGCGTAGCGGTGCTCGGGGCGTTTCTCCATCGCCCGGACCACGATGTTCTCCAGGTCCGTCGGGATCGCCGGGTTCAGCCGCCGGGGGGGCGTCGGCTCGTCGTTGAAGACGCGGTGCAGCAGCTCCTTGTGGTCGTCGCCGGTGTGCGCCGGCTTGAGGGTCATCAGCTCGTACAACGTCGCGCCCAGGCCGTAGACGTCCGTCCGCCCGTCGACCAGGGCGCCGCCGCGGGCCTGCTCGGGGCTCATGTAGCGGAGGCTGCCGATCAGGTCCCCGGGGAGCGTCATGCTCATTTCGGATTGCACACGGGCCAGGCCGAAGTCGGTGACCCACAGCTTGCCCGACCGGTCGACCAGCAGGTTGCCCGGCTTGACGTCGCGGTGCACGACGCCGTAGCGGTGGGCGTGGTCGAGGGCGTCGGCGGCCTCGGCTCCGAGCCGGGCCACCGCGCGGAAGTAGGCCGACCCACGCAGCGACCCCAGACTCGACGGCGGCCGGTGGGCCTGCGTCGTCGCGTTCGACGGGTTGGTCGCGCGGCTGTGGCCCGAGCGTGTGGCGTCGTCCGGCCGCTTGCCGTCGTGGTCTTCCTGCTCGCGATCGCGGTCGGCCTGCATTTCGGCGATCGCCTCGGCGAGCGAGTGCCCGTCGATAAACTGCATCGCGTAGAAGTGGATGCCGCGTTCCTGACCGACCGCGTACACGGGGACAATGTTCTGATGGTGCAGGCCGGCGGCGGCCTGGGCCTCGGTGGTGAACCGGGCGGTCTGCCGTTCGTCGAGGATCGCGGCGATCGGCAGCATCTTGAGCGCGACGCGTCGGTCGAGCGACAGCTGCCACGCCTCGTACACGACTCCCATGCCGCCACGGCCGATGATGTTGATCAGCTCAAAGTCGCCAACACGTTTTGAGGACGCGTCCTTTGGCTGGGCCTGGCGGGCGCCGTCGAGCAGCGTGTTCACGCCGGCGAGGTCGTCTAGCGAGTTCTCGCCGAGCGACTCTTGCAGCAGGTGCAGCCCCTCCAAGTAAGAGGGCAGCACGTCGGCCAGGTCGGGGTGCTGCTTTAGAAGCTCGTCGAGCGGGGGCCACTCGCCGCGTTCCATCGACGCCAGGTACTCGTCCAGCACCACCGCCAGCTTCTGTCGCTGCGGGTCGCTGGCGCCGGCGTGGGCGCCGGGCGGGTCGGTGTGGGGAGGGTCTTGGCGGGCGGTCATTCTTCGATCTCGCCGGAGTACTCGAGCCGCAACTGCTCTAGGGCCCGCAGCCACAGCATCCGTGCGGCCCCGGAGGTGCGGTCCATCCTGCTGGCGACTTCGGCAAAGGCGAGGCCTTCAATATTCCGCAGCCGGATCACACGGCGGTAGTCGGCTGGCAGCTTGGCCAGCACCTCGGCGAGCTCGGCGTTGCTTTCCTGCCGCCGCAGGTTGGTGCTGGGGGAGTCGACGTCGCTCTCGAGCATCGCCGAGAACCGCCACGACGACTGCTCCACCCCGCGGCGTAGCCGCTCGAGCGACACCTCGCGGCGGACGTCCCGCTTGGCGGCCGTAACATTCCGTTCGACGACCCGCATCAAGTTATTCACCAGGATCCGCCGCAGCCACGCGAGGAACTCCTGTGGCGACTCCCCACGGAACGCGGCGAAGTCGCGGTGCGCCTCGTAGAACGACTCCTGAACCACGTCCGACGCGCTCACGCGGTGGCGGAGCCGGTCGTCCATCTGCGACGACACGACAAATTTGAGGTACTCCGAGTACAACCCCATAAGCCGCCCCAAGGAAGACGTCGAACCGGCGTTCGCGCGGTCCAGCAGGGCCGCCGCGGCGTTCGAGGGGCTAGAGGCGTCCATCTCGTGGGGGGGCGGTTGAGGCAAACGGGCGGAGGGAACTGCTCAGCCCATCATTCTAACCGAACCGCCGGCGCAAAACCGCCAAAAATCCGCGTATCGGCGGTGAGTTTGCCAGCAGAACGCCCCCGCTGCGGCAGAATTCCTACTCGTAGGTCCGCTTGGCCGCCGCCTCGCCCCGCGCAGCCAAGGCCCGCTCAATGATCTGCTGCTGCTCACCAGTCAGCGACCAGCCCATCGCGCCCGCTGTCTCGCGGATCTGCCAAGCCCGCTTGGCGCCGCACAGCACCGACGTGATCCCCGGCTGGTGCATCGTCCAGTTGATTACCACCTGGGCGACCGTGGCGTCGGTCAGCGCGGCGGCCTCACGCAGCCGTTCCACGAACGCCTGGTTCTTGACCCACTCCTCCCCCTGGTACATCGGGTAGCTGAGGCGGTTGTCGTTGGGATCGAGCTCGCCCGAAGGGGGCAGCTTGCCAGCGAGCAGGCCCTTCATCAGGGGCCAGTAGGCGGTGATCGCGATCCCGTGCTCGCGGCACCAGGGGAGCGTCCGCTTTTCGATGTCGCGTTGCAGCAGGTTGTACGGCAGCTGCACCGCCGCCAGCGGGCAGACCGCGTGGAACGCCTGGAGCTGCTCGAGCGAGCAGTTCGATGCTCCGACTGAGCGTGTCTTGCCCTCTCGCTGCAACTCGCCCAGCGCGCCGGCCGACTCCTCAATCGGCACAGACGGGTCGGGCGAGTGCAGGTACAGCAGCTCAACCCGCTCCCTATCGAGGCGGCGGAGACTCTCCTCGCACTCCGCCCGCAGCGTGGCGGGCCGGGCGTCCTGGGTCATCTGGCCGTCTTCGTAGTGGATGCCGCCCTTGGTGGCGATCACCACGTCGTCACGCCGGCCGTTGAGCGCCTTGGCGATGACCCGCTCGCTCTCCCCCTCGGGCCCGTAGACGTAGGCCGTATCGAGGAAGTTGACGCCGCAGTCGATGGCCTCGCGGACCGTGGCGATGCTGTCCTGCTCGTTCGCGCCGAGCGTCGTGACGCCAGCGATCGGCCAGCAGCCGAGCGCCACGCCGGTTACCTGGATACCCGACTGGCCCAGGGGACGCTGGTCGTTGTCGGCGTTGCTGGTCATGACTTCTGGGCGGGGCGGCGGGGGGTGTAGGTGCAGCAGTCGACCGGGCAGACGTCGTGGCTGGGACCGAGCTCGCCCAGCGCCGGCCGCACCGCACTGTCGGTCATTCGCTCAACGACCAGGTCGCGGATCATCGCGACAAACTCGGGGTGGGTTCCCACGGTCGCGGCCCGCTGGAAGCCGATCCCAAGCCGCTCGCACAGCTGCTGGGCCTCGGTGTCGAGGTCGTAGATTACCTCCATGTGGTCCGACACGAACCCGATCGGCAGCACCACGACGTCCTCGACGCCCCCCTCGTTGTGGACCTGCTCGATCACGTCGCACACGTCGGGCTCGAGCCACGGCTGCTGGGGCGGGCCGCTCCGCGACTGGTACACCATGCGGTAGTTGGCGTGGCCGACCTCCTCCGCGACAAGGCGGCTCGCCTCGGTGAGCTGCTTCTCGTAGCGGCAGTTCTCGGCCATCGACATCGGGATGCTGTGCGCCGAGAACAGCACCAGCGCCCGCTCGCGCCGCTCGGCCGGGATCGCGTCGAGCGCGGCGCGGACGTGCCGGGCGTTGACGCCCACGAATGCCGGGTGGTTGTAGAACATCCGCAGCTTGTCGATCGCCGGCGCAGCGGGCCCGACCTGCTCCTGCGCGACGGCGATGTTCTCGCGGTACTGGCGGCAGCCGGAGTAGCTGCTGAAGGCGCTCGTGAAGAACGCCGCCGCCCGCTTGACGCCGTCGTCGGCCATCTGGCGGAGGGTGTCGGGCAGCAGGGGGCGCCAGTTTCGGTTGCCCCAGTAGACCGGCAGGTGGGGGCCACGCTCGGCCAGCTCGGCCTCGAGGGCGGCGATCAGCTGGCGGTTCTGATCATTGATCGGGCTGACGCCGCCGAACGACTGGTAGTGCTTGGCGACCTCCATCATCCGCTCGCGGGGGACATTCTTGCCCCGCAGCACGTTCTCGAGGAACGGCAGCACGTCGTCGGGGCCCTCGGGACCGCCAAAGGAAACCACTATGATCGCGTCGTATTCGGCAGCCAATGCCCCGCCTCGTGTGTGAAGGCCCGTACCTGAAGGCCCGTGTGTGAATAATACTCGCGAGAATCTACCGCCAGCCAACAAAAAAAGCCGGCCTGCTCACCTGCTGTTATAGAGCAGTTGGGCAGGCCGGCTAGGAGTGACCCCAACGGGGTTCGAACCCGTGTTGCCGGCGTGAAAGGCCGGAGTCCTAGACCACTAGACGATGGGGCCTTGAATCGGGCGGCACAGCCGCCCGCTCGGAGAATGCTTTTTTTAGGCGGCCGAGGCAAGATCGTCAAGGCGATGATCGGCGCCGCGGGGCGAGTCGCCCCATTCAAAATAGCAAGATTGGAGGCTGATTCAGCTGATCAGCTCTCAGAATAGCGGGCAGGTTAGAAGTTCCACTGCCGTTGGCTGTGCGTTCAGGGGAGGCCGCAATTACTCGGCGGGGGTGTTGCCGGATTCATCGACAGAACCGTTTACGCCCTGCTCGGTACCGGCAGGACCGGCCTCGGCTTGTTGGCTCCGACGGATCGCTTCGTAGACTTCGTTGCGGTGCACGGGCACTTCCTTCGGCGCTTCAACGCCGAGGCGTACCTTATCCCCGCGGATCTCCACAACGACGATCGTAATGTCATCGTTGATGACAATACTCTCGTTCTTCTTCCTGGACAGGACCAACATGGGTCGATTCCTCGGTTTCGACAGCTGGCGCCCTGCCCGAGGCGGCCCACGACGGGGCGCCCTTGCGAGCAAAACGCACGGCCTTCCGCCCGCAGACCCTAATACTGCGGACATCGTCCATACCTTCACTCTAAAACCCGTCTATCGGGAGTCAAGCGAATGCTAAGTCAAGAGGCCCTGAAATCGAAGAAAATGTCAAATTTGGCACGATTTTAGAAGCGGGGCTAGCCTGACAGGCTGTGGATTGCCGCATGCCGCAATCGGCGCCACTTAGGCGCCCCTTTCCAGGCGCCCGCCGCCGGGGCTGGCTTCGGGCACTAGTCGCCGGTCGACTCACAAGCTGACACCACCCAAACGACGCCCTGCGTCTCGACCGTCCACCTTGACGCGATGCCCGTGAACTGGTCGGGTGCTGCTCCGCCCCGCTCCCCCGTCATACCCAACGCCCGCCGTTCTTCCATGCTGATCGACACCCACGCCCACCTGGACCAACACGCCTTCGACGCCGACCGCTCGACCGTCGTCGACCGGGCGGTCGCAGGGGGCGTCGAGCAATTGATCGCGATCGGGGTCACGGCCGAGTCGAGCGCCGACTGCGTGCGGCTCGCGGCCCAGTACCCCGCGGTGAGCGCCGCGGTCGGAATCCAGCCCAACGACGTCGCCGAGGCCCAGCCGGGCGACTGGGACAAGATCGCCGTGTTGGCCGAGAAGCCGGGCGTCGTCGCGCTCGGCGAGACCGGCCTCGACCGGCACTGGGACTTCACCCCGTTTGAACAGCAGCAGGACTACTTCGACCGCCACCTTCGGCTGTCGCAGTCCTCCGGGCTGCCGTTTATCGTCCACATGAGGGACTGCGGCGAGGACATCCTCGAGATGCTCCGCGAGGCGAGCGGGCGCGGGCCGCTGTCGGGCGTGATGCACTCGTTCACCGGCGACGCCGAACTGGCCGCCGAGTGCCTGGCGCTGGGGCTCTACATTAGCTTCGCCGGCATGGTGACATTCAAAAAGTCGGATGAGCTGCGGGCCGTGGCCAAGACCGTTCCGGCCGACCGACTGCTGGTCGAGACCGACTGCCCGTACCTGTCGCCCGAACCGGTCCGCAAGATCCGCCGCAACGAGCCGGCCCACGTCGCCCACACGGCCCGGCTGCTTGCCGACGTGCGTGGCGAATCGTTCGCCGACCTGGCGGCCCAAACAACCGCGAACGCGAAGCGGCTGTTCCCTCTCCTGCCGTAAGGCGGCGCCCGATCAGTTGCAGCCGCACGGCCGGCCGTACGAGGCGTCGTAGCTGGGCGAGGGACCAACCCAGCCGCCGCACTTGTCGCACGGGTCGCAACAGCGGGGAGGGTCGTTGTGCCACTCGTTCCAGTAGATCTCGCCGTCGCAGCCGCTGCACCCCACAAGGCCGCCGAACAGCTTGCCGAGGGCGTATTTGACGTTGTACAGGCACGCGGCGCCGGGGCGGCAGCAGTCGCCGCAACCACAGACGTCGCCGCACGCGTCGGCTCCGCAGCACGGGTCTGCACAGCAGCCGGGCTCGGCACAGCAGCCGGGATCGACGGCGCAATCGGCCTCGCAGCCGCAGCCGACTTCGCAGCCGCAGCTCGCGTCACAGCAACCGTCCGAACCGGTGCAGACACAGAACGGGATCTTGGGCTTGCAGCAGCCCTTGTACTTCTGGAAGGCCATGTCGCAGCCGTTGGGGCCGCAGCAGTCGCCGCAGCCGCCGACGCCGCACCCGACCTCGCACCCCGCGTCGCAGCACCCGACGCCGGCGCCGCAGTGTTTGCCGGGCAGGCAAGCGCAGCCACTGGCGGCGGCGATCAGCAGGACGAGTCCCAGCGACAAGAGTTTCCGAAGTGACTTTTGCAGTGCGGTCATCGAGTTCCCCCTCAAGGCGGCCGAGTCTGACAAGCAGCTCAGCACAGTCGGTCGCCGCTTCCTACGGCGGACGCTTCCGTCGGTTCGATCGTCGAGCGGGGCGCCCGCCGTTGAGCAAATCCGCTAGAATCGGCAAAGTTTGCCCAACCAGCCCCCCGCAGAGAGCCTGCATGCCCTCGCCGCTAGCAATCGGCCGCTTCAACCACGCCACGCTCAACTGCCGCGATGTGGAGCGGAGCGTCGCGTTCTACCGCGAGGTCCTGGGGATGCGACAGATGAAGCGACCCGGCTTCAGCTTCGCCGGCGCCTGGCTCTACCGCGACGGACTCGGCATGATGATCCACCTGAACGAGATCACCGACCTGCCCGAGCCCCCCGACAAGATCCAGACCCGCCACCGGCATGTCGCGTTCCGGGCCGACGATTTTGACGCCGCCCTGGCAGACCTTGCCGAGCGGGGCATCCCGTTTGAACAGCGCCAGCTCCCCGACCTCGGCTACCGCCAGGCGTTCCTGCACGACCCCGACGGCAACATCATCGAACTCGGCGAATGGCCCGATGTCGAACAACTGATCGAGCGCGAGGGCCTCGAGCTCTAGCTATTACCCCACACTTCCCCCTGCCCCTCCACAGGCCCACGCATGACGCCCGAAGCCAAGACGTTTTTTCAGCAGATCCTCGAGACCCCCAGCCCGTCGGGCTTCGAGCAACCGGTCCAGCAGCTCGTCCGCGACTATGCCAAGCCCTTCGCCGACGACATCCGCACCGATCTGCACGGCAACGTGATCGTCAGCTGCAACCCGGACGCGCCGCTGCGGATCATGTTCGCGGGGCACGCGGACCAGATCGGCCTGATCGTCACGTACATCGACGAGTTCGGCTTCATCTACACCAACACTATTGGCGGCTGGGACCCGCAGCAGCTGATCGGCCAGCGGATGACGATCCACACCGCCAGCGGCACGATCCCCGCGGTCATCGCCCGCAAGGCGATCCACCTGCTCGATGAGCAGGAACGCAAGCAGGTGGTGAAGACCAAGGAGCTGTGGCTCGACATCGGCGCCAAGGATCAGAAGGAGGCGGCCGAGGCGGTCGCTATCGGCGACCCGGTGACCCTGCAGCTTGGCTACCAGGAGATGCGCAACAACCTGGCCAACTCGCCCGGCATGGACGACAAGACCGGCCTGTGGGTCTGCATGGAGGGCGCGCGGCGCGCGGTCGAGCGGGGCGGGCTGAAGGTCGCCGTGCACGCGGTTGCCACCGTGCAGGAAGAAGTCGGCCTCCGCGGCGCCGCCACCAGCGCCTACGGGGTGCACCCACACGTCGGCATCGCGGTCGACGTGACCCACGCCACCGACTGCCCCACCATCGACAAGACCCAAGAGGGCGACGTCAAGCTCGGCGGCGGCCCGGTGGTGTACCGCGGGCCGAACTTCAACCCCGAGGTGGTGAAGGGCCTGAGGGCCGCGGGAGAGAAGGCCGACATCGGCCTGCAATGGTGCGGCATGGGCCGCCCCGGCGGCACCGACGCCAACGCCATCCAGCTCGCACGCGGCGGCGTCGCGGCCGGCCTGGTGAGCGTTCCCAACCGGTACATGCACAGCGCGGTCGAGATGATCTCGCTCGATGACATCGACCAGTGCGCCGACCTGCTGGCCGAATTCGCCCTAGGCGTCGCGGCGGACGCGGACTTCACGCCCCGGTAGACTCCCTGAGCTTATCCAATGTCTTAGAGCTCAAAGCGGCTTCTTGTCGTTGGTGGTCCAAACGGCGCAGGAAAGACCACCCTTGCGAATGCGTACCTCGCTCGCGGGGACTGGCTCTATCTTGGGGCTGATAAGATCGCCACCGAGATTTGCCCGGAGCGTCCTGAGTCTGTCGCCGCTGCCGCTGGCAGGGAGTTTGTCGAGCGGATAGAGGAAGCCCTGCAAGGTTCCGAGAGCCTGCTGGTCGAATCGACGCTCTCGGGCAGGTCGATAGGAAGGGTCATCGAACGCGCCCATAGACTGGGCTTCGAATGCCAGATTGCTTTTACCTTTGTGGACGCTCCCGATACCAGCATTGCTCGCGTTGCTCACCGGGTTCGGATCGGCGGCCACCACGTACCTAGCGAGGATATGCGCAGGCGATTCTATCGCAGCATGCAAGAACTTCTGGTTACGATACAGGGACATGGCAGATGAGTGGACGTTATCAGATAACCGGTTATCCACGATGCGTGAGATCGCTCTTGGAAATGCGAGCATCACGCGGATCATTGATCACGCTGCGATGGCCGAGTTCTTGAACATTGTGGAGAGCGATAATGAGTGAGTTTTCGCAAACCAACGGCTCTGCTACCGACGCAGCCGCTCTCCGATTCGCTGCGGAGGTTCGGGAATACGGCGCTGAGGGGGTTCGCAAAGCCCAAGCCGACGCCCGCGAGGCGGGCGTGCCGCTGGTCTACTCAATCAACGGCATCCTCCACTGGGAGCTGCCCGATGGTTCGCTGACGACCGCCGACCCGTGGCAGGATGCGGCGGGGGGCGACGGCGCAGCGAAGACGGCCGAGTCTTAATTCTCGCCGTTCTGCCCCTTTCACAGCGGCGCGGTGACGCTATGATTCGCGCATGGCAAAAGCACCGCTCGAGAATCTCAAGATCCGCCGCTGGAAAAAGGCCGACATCGCCGCGATTGTCGACTGCCAGCGGGCCGCCTACCCACAGCTCAATGAAGAGAGCCTGCAGGACGCCCGCAAGTTCGAGCTGCAGCTCGCGGCGTTCCCCGAGGGGCAGTTCCTCGCCGAGCTCGACGGGCAGGTGGTCGGTTACTGCTCTTCGCTGATCGTGACGATCGACGACGAGCTGCCGTGGCACTCGTACGACGAGATGACCGGCGTCGGCACGTTCAACACGCACGACCCGGGCGGCGATTCGCTGTACGGGTCGGACATCGCGGTGCACCCCAAGCACCAGGGGCAGGGCGTCTCCGCGGCTCTGTACAAACGCCGCAAGTCGCTGCTCAAGCGGCTCAACCTGCGGCGGATGATCGCCGGCGGTCGGATCCCCGGCTACCGCGAGCACGCCAAGCGGATGCTGCCCACCGAGTACATCGAGGCGGTCAAGCGGGGCGAGCTGAAGGACCGGGCGCTCTCGGCGCACCTCAAGGCGGGCTACGACGTGCGGGGCGTGCACTACGCGTACCTCAGCGACGCGGAGAGCATGAACTACGCCACGCTGCTCGAGATGCCCAACCCGAGGTTCGACCCGGCCCGGCGGCTGATCGCCGGCGCGCCGATCCGCAAGTCGGTCCGCAAGGTGCGTGTCTGCGCCGGCCAGTACCAGATGCGTCCGCTCGAGGACTGGCACCAGTTCGAGATGCAGGTCGAGTTCTTCGCCGACGCCGCCGAGGAGTACCACTGCCACTTCCTGCTTTTGCCAGAGATGTTCACCGCCCAGCTCTTCAGCCTGCTGCCGCAGGAGATGGAGTCGATGCAGGCGGTGCGGAAGCTGGCCGAAATGACCGAAAAGTACAAGGAGCTCTGCCTGCGGATGGCGGGCAAGCACGGGCTGTACCTGATCGGCGGCTCGCACCCGGTAATGAACGAGGACGGCGAGCTACGCAACACGGCCCACCTGTTTACCCCGCGCGGCGACATCTACACCCAGGACAAGCTGCACATCACCCCGGTCGAGCGAACCTACTACGGCATGCAGCCGGGCGACACGCTCAAGGTGTTCGACACCCCGGTCGGCCGGATCGGCATCCTGATCTGCTACGACGTCGAGTTCCCCGAGCTCACCCGGGTGCTGGTGCAGCACGGCATCGAGGTGCTGTTTGTCCCGTTCGCCGTGTACGAGCGGAAGGGCTACCACCGTGTCCGCTTCTGCGCCCAGGCCCGCGCGGTGGAGAACGTGATCTACGTCGCGCTGGCCGGCTCGGTCGGCAACCTGCCGCAGGTCCGCAGCTTCCTGATCAACTACGCCCAGTCGGCCATCTGCACGCCGTGCGACTTCGCCTTCCCGAAGGACGGTATCCTGGCCGAGGCCGAGCCCAACACCGAGACCGTTGTCATCGGTGAGCTTGACCTCAACGACCTCGCCGTGCAGCGCGACATCGGCAGCGTGCTCCCGCTCCAGGATCGGCGGAGCGACCTCTACGAGGTCAACTGGAAGGGCAAGGTCGAGATCGTGACCGTGCGGTAGCTGCTAGCCTGCCCTGTGCGAGCCTGATCGCAATGGACAACCCCTACCAATCTCCGCACAGCACGCCAGCGGCTTCAGCCGATGGCGTCTCGCGATCAACATCGAAACGGCGTACCAGAGTTCCGCGTGGCGTCGCCGTGGCGTTGCTGTTCGCGTCCGCGGGTCTTGGTGTGCCGGTTCTTCTCAACGCTGGCGCGAATCTCTGGCGATTCCCTCTGCTGCTCAACCCCGAGTTCGTCGCCGAGCAGCTTGCCGCGTCGGCTCGGAGGATGCGTGTCCCGGCCTTCGGGTGTGCTTGGGTGTTCGCTCTGGCAGGGTTCTTGACGGCCACGCCGGCCCGCGGCCGCGGCTACGTCAGGTCGCTGCTGCAAGTGGGGCTGGTCGCGCTCGGCGGGATCTTGGCTGCGGGGACGCTACTGCCGGCTCCCAGGCTGCGAGCGGTACCGGACAGTTACGAGACGCCGCGGTACTTCCTCGCGGCAGCGATCCCGCTGGCTGCTATGCTGCTGATGCTCACCCGGGATCTGAACAACCGCGGCCGCCGACCCGACGTCGACGAACTCGCCTCGTGAATCGGATGAAACAGGAGGTCGCAGAGAGAGCAGAGGCAGCGGAGTAACATCTTCTCTGCTCTCTCTGCGTTCTCCTGTTCAAAAAAACCGCCGAATGCAGGATCCCAGCGGCTTCGTTTCTTTGTGATTGCCGGCCAGCCGTTTTTGCACGGCCGAGGCGGCCGTGCTACGTCGCGAGAACTCGGAATTAGATCTCGTCGCCGGCCTGGATCTGAACGTAGCTCTCGTACCGCCGGGTGTCGATCCAGCCGTCGGCCACGGCGTCCTTGACGGCGCAGAACTCCTCGTGCGTGTGCGTGCAGTCGCCGTAGCGGCAGTGGCTGACGAACGGCCGGATGTCGCGGAACAGGCCGGCTACCTCCTCGGCAATCACGTCCCACAGCTGCAGCTGGCGGATGCCGGGCGTGTCGACCACGTAGCCGCCGTCGGCGGTCGGGTAGAGCTCGGCGGTGGTGGTGGTGTGGCGGCCCTTCTCGCTCTCGGCGCTGACGGTCTGGACCCGCAGCGCGAGGCCCGGGTCGAGCAGGTTCAGCAGCGTCGACTTGCCGACGCCCGATTGGCCGGTCAGCACGGTCTCCTTGCCGGCCAGCGAGGCCCGCAGCTCCTCGACCCCCTGCCCGTCGACCACGGAGACGAGCCGCACGTCGTAGCCCATCTGGTCGTAGACGCCGGTGATCGGCATCAGGTCGGCGCGGTCGACCAGGTCGGTCTTGGTGATGCAGATGATCGGGCTGAGCCTGGCCTGCTCGCAGGTCACTAGGTAGCGGTCGATCAGGTTCGGCTTGAGCCGCGGCTGCGCCGCGCTGACGACAATCAGCACCTGGTCGACGTTCACCACGATCAGGTGCCGGCGGCCGCGGCTGGTGCGGCTCAGCACGCCGTGCCGCGGCTCGACCCGCTCGATGATCCCCTCGCCCTCGCCCTCCGGCCGGACCCAGACGTTGTCGCCCGCCGCCACGACGTGGCGCAGCTCGGTCGAGAGCTGCTTGAGGAGCTGACGCGTTGCGCAGGCGCGGGTGCGTCCCTCCTCAGTGAGGACGGTGCTCACAAGGCCCTGCACCCGCAGCACCCGGCCCTCGACGCAGGCGTCGCGGTCGACCTCGGGGAGCACGATCGTGCCCGACGCGTCCTCGACAATCTCGCCGCCGGCGATCGTCTTCTTGCGGGTCAGGCCGCCCTTGCCGCTGACGCGTTCGCGCGAGACGTCGTCGTCGGCCGACTCGGCGTCGCCGCTGAGGCGGCGGGTGAGGTCGTTGTTGCGGGCGCGCGACTGGTGGTTCTTGCGGAAGTTGGCCCGCAGCTTGCCCTTTTTCTTCTTAGCCACGGACCTAGGGTGCTCGGTTAGGGGAACGCGTCTCGGGGGCTCTTTTATAGCACGGCGGCCCCGGCCGGGTGAGCGGCCGGCCGCCGCGCTACCCGGTGGGCACAAAAAAAGAACGCCCAGCCAAGCTGAGCGTTCCTCGTGGTCTTCGGTTCGGCGTCCGCCGCACCCTACAGCGCCTGGCCCGGCAGTTTGACCTGGCCGGCGTCGTTGTTCTTCGGGTCGTACCGCCGGCTCGAGGAGCCCCCGCGGGGGGTGTGCTCCAGACCGGCGCGCTTCAGCAGCGACTCGCCCATGATCTCCTTGGACGGGTTGTCCGAGGGGGGCGGGCCTACGGCGCCGAGTTCGGCGGGCGAGTACTCGACGCGGTACTTGTGCTTGCTGATCGCGAGGGTGTCGCCCGGGTCGACCCGCTTGTCCTCGACCTTGACGTTGTTCACCTTCACGCCGTTGCGGCTCTGCAGGTCGCGGACAAACAGGTAGCCGCTGTCGAAGTAGAGCTCGCAGTGGTGGGCCGAAACATTGGCAAACCGCAGCACGATGTCGCAACTCTCGCGGCGACCGACCAGCAGCTTGTCTTTCAGTAGCGGGACAGGGTCGCCCCCGCCGAGCGGGATGAGTTCGCCGTACATAGAGAGCCTTGGTGGGGGGGGACGGGGGAGGATGAAATAATTGATGGCCCCGCCTGCGTATCAAGTTCCACTCTAGAAACCCCGAGAAAACTAGTCAACTCGCGGGTGGGGAGAGAGTGCGCAACTTGCCGCCCTGGTAGGCCGTTACAATCAGGACAAGTCGGTTCACACTAACAGTTTGCAAGGACAAGACCGCCGCTAGCCGTTCCCGCATCAAATCCCGCCGCTCGACCCGACGGGCGAGCCGGTGCCACCCTGAGCTGGGGGTGCTACAATCCCAGCCAGTGGAGAGGACCGGGCAGTCGCCGGTCGGGCCGCGAGGTCCGGCGGGAGGAAAGTCCGGGCGCCAGAGGACAGGGTGGTGGGTAACTCCCACCGGCCGTGAGGCCAGGGCAAGTGCAACAGAAAGCAGACCGCCAGCGGCTTCGGCCGCTGGTAAGGGTGAAACGGTGCGGTAAGAGCGCACCAGCAGGCGGGGTGACTCGCTTGGCTAGGTAAACCCCACCCGGCGCAAGGCCAAGCAGGGGGCAAGAGTCGGTCCGGCTCGCTTCAACCCCCGGGTAGGCCGCTTGAGACGGCGAGCAATCGCCGCCCTAGAGGAATGATTGCCGCCCGCCTTCGGGCGGGGACAAAACCCGGCTTACAGGTCCTCTCCACTTTCTACTCATTCCGGCCTGAAGAGATGGCCGGCCACTGCGGCGCTGGGTGGCGTGACCGCCACCGTCACAGACTTGCGGGCTGGTTGGCAGCGCTGGCGGTGGGTGGCGTGGCTGCCACCGTTACGGGCCTGCATCCCGGTTAGGGGCGCAGAGAGCAGTGCTGGCGCCGGCAGATTTGGTTTCTTTCGCGCATTCTGCGTATTCGGCTTAACCCCACCCCGCGGTCCGACGATAGACCACGATGCGGCGGGACCCTGCGCCCGTTTTGTTCGCATCGCAGTTTTTTGGTGGTCGTCGGTATGGCACAGCTCAGAATCCAGGACGCGGCGCCGCTGTGGTCAACCAGGCGCCTGGCCGCCGCGGGGCCGCTGACCAAGATGGCGGTCTGGATCGCCGGGACCGCTGCGATCGCCGCGTTGACTCAGGTGGGAGCGAGCCTGCTGGGCGTCGACTTCTGGATCCTCGATAAGAGCGCCGGCGCGGGCGTGCTGATCGTCGTGGCGTTGTCGCTGCTGCTGGGTCTGCTGTCGATCGAGGGCCGACCGATGGCCGACTACGGACTGGTCGCCGAGGCCAACTGGTGGCGGCAGGTGCTCCGCGGCGCAGCAGTCGGCGGCGGGGCGTACGCCTTGCTTGTCGGCTGGGCTTGGCTGGCGGGCGTCGCGCACTACACCGGCGAGCCGGTCACCGCCTCGCGGAGCGCCAAGATGCTGCTCGCCGTGCTGGCTGCTGGGCCCGTGGCAGCGGCGCAACAAATCATCTTTGCCGGCTACCTTGTGAGCATCCTCCGCGACCGCCACTCGCGTGCCGTGTCAGTAATCATCCCGGCGGCGTTGTTCGGCCTGGTGGCGGCAGCCAGCCGGCTGTCGGACCCGCTGGCCGGGCCGCTGTTCGTCAGCATGTTCCTGATCGCCTCGCTGCTGGGGCTGCTGAGGCTCCGCACCGGCTCGATCATGCTGCCAACCGGCCTGCTCGCCGGCCCAATCGCGGTTCGTGCGTTGCTCTCCAAGAGCCGGCTGCTGTGGTTTACTGTCGAAGACCCCAACGCGTGGTGGTTCGCGCCCTACGGCGACCCCCGGCTTGGCGTGGCGATGTGGTCGCTGCTGGCGGTTGGCGTCGCCTGGGCCGCGTACGACCTGGCCAGGCACGGCGAACACAAGGCCGTGTCCGACGCCGAGGCCGACGCGGCGTTCAAACGCGTGCTGCCGTTCTCGAATCTGTTGTCGTTCACGCCTATTGACCGCTGGGCCGTGCTGCTGTGGCAGGCGCGGTTCCGGGTGGGGCTGAAGTACCTACCACGGCTGGTGGTGACGCTGATTGCCTCGGCGCTGAACACGATCATCTCGCTGCCCGAGCGGCTGCTCTGCCCGCTGCTCTTGCGCCGCGACCCGCCCGACCCGGTGTTTATCGTCGGCATGCCGCGCAGCGGCACGACGCACCTGCACAACCTGCTGTCGCTCGATCCGCGGTTCCGGTCGCCCCGAAACTACGAGGTGTTCAACCCACACGGTTTCCTGACCGGCTGGACCACCACGGCGTGCCTGACGCCGATCCTGACCTGGCGGCGGCCGATGGACTCGATGCAGATGACGGTGATGTCTTCGCAGGAGGAAGAGTTCGCGCTGGCGGCGATGGGCAGCCCGTCGCCCTACTGGGGCTTTGAGTTCCCCCGCGAGATCAGCCGGCACGACGCCTACTGGCAGCCCGAGGGGTTCACCGCCGGCGAGGAACGCGTCTGGGCGCGGCACTACAAGCTGCTGCTCCGCAAACTCACCTGCTTCAAGCGGCGGACCCCGCTGCTGAAAAACCCCGCCAACACCGGGCGGGTGAAGCTGCTCCGCAAGCACTTCCCGGCGGCCAAGTTTATCCACATCGTCCGCCACCCACACGACGTCTACCGTTCGAACCAGCGGCTGGCGAGCCACGGGCTGGTGGTGTTCCAGCTTCAGGACCCGCACCCGGCCGACAACTACGCCACGCGGTGCCTGGAGAACTACCGGTCGTTGATGGACGCCTACTACGACGACACCCGCGACGCCCCCGCGGAATCGGCGGTCGAGGTCCGCTACGAGGACCTCGTGGCCGACCCGCTGGGCGCCATCCGCCAGGCCTACGCGGCCCTCGGCATGACGGTCACGCCCGAGTTCGAGCAGCGGCTCAACCGCTACCTCGACTCGGTGAGCCACTACCGCAAGAACCGGTTCGCCACGCTGTCGGCCGACGAGCAGGCCGAGGTCGATGGAGCGATGGCCCCATACCTGCAACAATGGGGCTACACCGAGGAGCGTCGGATCGCGGCCTAGCCGCTGGGTTATCGCGACTTCGGGGCGGCTTGTGGGGGCGCCGGGGGCGCTCCCGCCAGGGAAGCCCCCGACGAGGTACAGGCCGCTGCTCGCACGCGGCCGGGGGCTTCCGCTGTCGCGGAGCGCCCCCGGCGCCCACAAACGCATCGTTCGGTTCGCCATCCATCATGCTCAGCGAGCTGCACACCATCTTCCGCCGCGGCTTGCTGGTCGCCCTGGGATTCGCGATCCTCGTGATCTCGGGCCGCACGCTCCTCCTGCTGGGGATGATGCAGCCGGTCGTCGTCCGGGGCAGCTCGATGGCGCCGACGCTCGAGGGCGAACGCTGGACCATCGCCTGCCCGCACTGTCAACGCACCCTCACGATCGGCGTCGACCAGCTCGCGAGTCGACCGGCGCCGGCCTGTTTGATCTGCGGCAGCCTGCTTGCCGACGAGTCGCTCTCGCTGACGCCGGCCGATCAACTCGTTATCGACCGCACCGACTCGCGGCTCGACCGCTGGGACCGGGTCGTGTTCCACTGCCCGCACGACGCCCTCGAGCTCTGTATCAAGCGGGTGTGGGGGCTGCCGGGCGAGGTGATGACGATCGCCGAGGGCGACGTGTTCGCCGACGGCGTGCGGCTCGCCAAGCCGTTCTCGCGGCAGATCGAGGTCCGCCGGCTCGAGCACCGCAGCACCGGCTTCCGGCCCCGCTGGCAGACCGACGGCGGCTGGCGGCTGGACGGCGATCGGTGGCAGGGCGAACCGGTCGAGGGAAAACCGAGCTCGCTCACCTACGACGCCGTGGTGCACGACGATCACCCGGGCAACGTCGCGGTGCGGCGGCGGTTCAATCAGGTGAACGACCTGATGATCGACGTCTCTGCCCAGACAGAACCCGCGGCGGTGTGGCAGCTCATGCTGCCGGGCGGCCACGCCACGCTCGACACACGGCGCGGCCTCGCCTCGATTAGCAACCACCAAGGCGAACGGCAGACGCCACTTGCCACTTCGACGCCGCGGCGGGTGCAGTTCTCCAACTTCGACCACCGGCTGGTGGTGGGGATCGACGGGCAGGAGCTGCTCTCCCTGCCGGCCAACGACGCCGCAACGGGCCCACCACCCACCGTGCGGGTATTGCACGGCAGAGTCACCCTGCAGGACCTCTCGCTGTACAAAGACATCTACTACGAGGGCGTCCCGCTGGCGTGGGGGGCAACCGGCGACCAGCCGTGGCTCATTGGGCCCGACGAGTACTTTGTGCTCGGTGACAACCAGGCGGTGTCGGTCGACAGCAGGCGGTGGGAGACGACGCCGGGACTGCCGCGGCGGCTGATCCTCGGCCGGCCGTACCGACGACAGGGGTGGTAGCTCGCCAAACCTCCCACTCACCCCAGAATCACAGCCAAACCACATTTGGGCGGGGTGCTTTCCGGGGCTTCGAAGCCTGGCTTGGTGATGGTTTCGAATGGCAAAGAGCCACCAACCGCCAGAGAATAGGGGCTGCTGCGTGAACTGGGGCAGTCAGTCCCGCGGACGCGTCCGGCGGCTTGCTATCATTGCCAGCACCGAGCGGGCGATTGATTCGCTGATTGAACTGCGGCTTTTGTCCCTGCTAACGCGCAAAAACGGACAAAAGTCGGCCGTTGAGAGAACCTCTTGTGAGCGCAAAGCGTTCCAACAAAAAGAGATGCGGCGAGCGACGCCCCAAATGTGGCCTGGCTTCTGTCCCTAAGATTGCATGTCCCCAGAAGGGACAGAAGTCGCCTGGCCAAGCCTTCGCAGTCCAACGTTCCGGCGTTCGGGGCGATGGGCTATAGTGCACGCCCCCCTGCGCAGCGACCAACCATGTTCAAAACGGCGTTTCGCTGCGTATCGCGTAAAGAAGAAACACCTGCTGGCTGATCCGTCGCCAGCGATCACTGATAGACTCGCAAAGGCTATGGGAAAGAAGACCAAGAACAAACGCCGCGGCCCCGAGCCGGTCAACACGACCCCGCTGCCGAAGAAGCGGGCCGAGAAGGACCCGCGGAAGCACGGCCAGGCGACCCGCGAGACGGTCGAGTCGCTGGTGATCGCGTTTGTGCTGGCATTCCTGTTTAGGACCTTCCAGGCCGAGGCGTTCGTGATCCCAACCGGCTCGATGGCGCCGACCCTGATGGGCCGCCACGCCGACATGCACTGCCCCGAGTGCGGACAGCGGTACCGGATCAACGAGAGCGAACTGACCGACTCGGACGTCGACCGCATCCGTGAGATGCGCGGCGGCCGGGTCTCGCCGGCCCAGATCATGGCCGAGAACCGCGGCCTGGCGGGCCAGTGCCCCAACTGCCGGCGCATCAACTGGCTGGGTCCGGTCAACGGCATCCGCGAATCGCAGGACGCGGTGCTCGAGCGGTCGTACAGCGGCGACCGGATCCTGGTGAACAAGTACCTCTACTCGTTCACCGACCCCCAGCGGTGGGACGTCGTGGTGTTCAAGTACCCCGGCGACGCGGTGCAGAACTACATCAAGCGGCTGGTGGGGCTGCCGGGCGAGGAGCTAGAGATCAAGGGGGGCGACCTGTTTGTCCGCGAGAACGACTCCGACGAGTTCAAGATTGTCCGCAAGCCGCCCAAGAAGATCATGGCCGTACGGCAGCTAGTGTACGACTCGGCCCGCGAGCCGGCCGAGCTGCGGCAGGCGGGCTACCCGCTGCGGTGGACCCCGGCCAACGACGGCTGGACCGCTGAGGAAGCAGTCAACAACAAGCGGGTCGACCTCGCCTACCAGGCCAAGGCGACCGACGACACGAGCTGGCTACGCTACAGCCACATCCCAGCAAACGCCGTGACTTGGGCGACCGCCGAGCGGACCGGCATCGACCTCGGGCCGGACGCCAAACCGCAGCTCATCACCGACTACAACGCCTACAACACCACGATCGATGGCCAACAGCTCCGCCGGCAGGACGGCCGCGTTGCACTGCCGACCAACGACCAGGGCCTGCACTGGGTGGGCGACCTGATCGTCGACGCCGAGGTCGACATCGCCTCGGACGAGGGGAAGCTGGTTCTCGAGCTGGTCGAGGCGGGCTGCCGGTTCCGCTGCACCTTCGAGGTGGCCGACGGCTCGGCCGAGCTGACCGCCCTGCCCTTCGGCTCGACCGCGGCGCAGCCGATCGCCGCCTGCGGCAAGACCGGCGTCCGTGGTGACGGCAGCCACGAGCTGCGGATGGCGAACGTCGACAGCCGGCTGACCGTGTGGGTCGACGGCGGTGTGCTGAAGTTCGACAAACCAACCGACTACGACGCCCAAGAGCTGCTCGCGTCCGACGGCGGTATCCTGCCCCAGCAGGACGACGCCAACCCGGGCGACCTCTCGCCCGCCGGCATCGGCGCCGAGGGGCTCGAGGCGACCGTCGACCGCGTCACGCTGTGGCGGGACATCTACTACATCGCCGAGAAGAACACCAAGGACGACGTCACCCCCAACCGCGGCTGGCCGCCCAGCGACTTTCTGATGACCACCTCACCGGGAGAGGTCGCCGTGAAGACCGACAACGGGCCGGTCACCTGGTACGACATGATGCACGACCCCGCGGCGTGGGACGCGTTCCGCGCGAGGCGGTCGCAGACCTTCAAGCTCGGCGAGGACCAGTTCTTCGTGATGGGCGACAACAGCGCCGCCAGCTCCGACGCCCGACTGTGGGCCGCGGGCAACGGCGGCAAGGGGGGCATCCCGGGCGGCCCCTACCTCGAACGCAAGATGCTGATCGGCAAGGCGGTGTGCGTCTACTGGCCGCACTCGTTCGACCGGCTGCCGGGGACCTCGATCCCGTTCCCGCTGTTCCCCAACGTCCGCGACATGCGGCTGGTTCGTTAAACGCCAAGACGCGAAGCACCAACAATCGTCAAGGAGGACGATCAAAATGGCACTGCTAGAAGCCCGCGGGCTCGTTAAGTCGTACGGCCGCCGCCGCGTGGTGGACGGCGTGGAGTTTGAGGTCGAGCCGGGCGAGATCGTCGGCCTGCTGGGCCCGAACGGCGCCGGCAAGACCACCTCGTTCCGCATGACGTGCGGCATGGTCGAGCCCGACGCCGGGCGCGTGATGCTGTGCGGCAAGGAGGTCACCAACTGGCCGATGTTCCGCCGCGCACGCGAGGGCGGCATGGGCTACCTGGCCCAGGAGTCGAGCGTGTTCCGCAAGCTGTCGGTGCAGAACAACCTGCTGGGCGTGATGGAGATGCTCGGCGTCAACCGCCGCGAGCGGCGGCGACGCACCGAGGAGCTCATGGAGCAGTTCGGCATCACCAAGCTCCGCAAGAGCAAGGCGATGTCGCTGTCGGGCGGCGAGCGGCGGCGATTGGAGATCGCCCGCTGCCTGGTGTCCGACCCGAAGATCATCCTGCTGGACGAGCCGTTCACCGGGATCGACCCGGTCACGATCGACAACATCCAGGGCATCGTCCGCGACCTGCGGGACCGTGGGATCTCGATCCTGATCACCGACCACCAGGTCCGCGAAACGCTCGAGATCACCGACCGCAGCTACGTGGTGAGGGCGGGCAAGATCCTGTGCCACGGCCACCCCCAGGAGGTCCTGAGCAACCCGGACGCCAAACGGTACTACTTTGGCGAGGGGATCGAACTCGGCGCTGCGTAGTCGGGCACGCGGGCGGCGGAGCGGGTATATTGCATGTCCGTACCAATCGACTCCACCGACCCCAGGCCGATCGATGACCCTGCACCGTTTAGCGTTTGCCCCGTTGCTCCTGCTGCTGGCGACCTGCTGTTTCGCGGAAGACGCGACCAAACAGGTGATCCAGCTCCGCACCTACACGCTGGTCGACGCCGAGGCCGAGCAGCGGCTCGACGACTACCTCGAGAACGCCCTGCTCCCAGCGCTGAAGCGGCAAGGCATCGGGCCGGTTGGGGTGTTGACCCCCGCCGAAGCCGAAGCGGGCCAGCCGCCCCGCGTCATGCTCATCACTCCGGCCGACTCTTGGGCCGCGTTGCTCGACGCCGAGCGGCGGCTCGACGCCGACACCGAGTACCGCCAGGCGGCCAAGGACTACCTGGCCACGCCGGCCGACAAGCCGCTGGTAAAACGGATCACAAGCGAGCTGCTGATTGCCTTCGACGCCTGGCCGCAGACCTCCGTGCCGGAGCAGAAGCAGGCGGGCAAGGACCGGCTGTTCGAGCTGCGGACCTACGAGAGCCCGACCGAGGAGTTCGGCCGCCTGAAGGTCGAGATGTTCAATTCCGGCGAGATCCCGATATTCCTCGACTCGGGCATCAGCCCGGTGTTCATGGGGCAGGCCGTGGTCGGCGACAAGCTGCCCAACCTGACCTACCTGACCGTCTACGACGACGCCGACGCCCGCGACCTCGCGTGGAAGACCTTTGTCGAGCACGCCGACTGGCAGGTGCTCAAGGAGGTGAAGAAGTACCTGGGGACCGTGAGCAAGATCCACAAGAGCGACTGGAAGGCGAAGAGCTACTCGGAGCTGTAGCAAGGCTTCGCCGGCGGCACGCCGCACGCGGGACCATCGCCACCTGCAGTTCACCGCGAAATCATTGCTGAAAACCCCGGCATCAGCACCGTTTCCGGTTTAAATCCGCCGCTGTTTCTACCATAGAAGAGTGCAGACCTCGGCGCGGCGCAATGCCCGCCTACGGCGTTCCCACCGATTGGGCGTTTCTCATTCGGAAGGAGTTCTCATCAGCAGGGGCCTGCACCGGAACAGAAACATCTAGGCGGCCCGTTGGCGGGCGCGACGACAGGAGCCGGGCGATGGCGGCAGACAGGTGGATTGCGCGGTGCGCGGCGGCGTGCACGGTCGGCTGGGCTTGCTTTGGCGGGCCCGCGGCCCGGGGAGTCACGCTCCCGACGGTCAACCTCTCCAACAGCCAGGGGAGCTACGAGGGCGTCTACTTCGTCATCCGCGACGTCAATGCCGCGCCGCTGTCGGCGGCTCGGATCGCCCAAATCGAGGAGAGCTCGGTCAAGACGCGCGAGTTCTACGCGGCCAACTCCGGCGGGACCTACGACCTCCGCTACGCGCACATCCTGGACGTCCCGCTGACACTCGACAGCAACGGCCGCCGCATCGGCGACTGGATCGCCGACGCCGAGAACTACGTGCGTTCGCAGTACGGCATCGAGCCCGAGAGCTACCACGCCAACCTGTTCGACGTCAGCGGCACCACGCCCGACGAGGGCCAGGGCTGGTCCGGCCTGGCGTGGATCCCGAGCAACAACTACGCGGTGCAGCCCGACATCACGAGCAACTGGGGCCAGATTGTCGCCGACCACGAGCTGGGCCACCGCATCGGCGCCCCGCACGCCGGCGCGTGGCGGAGCATCAATGACGCCAACTACACGCCGTATGTCTACGACTACGACGCCGGCGCCTACGTCGAGTACAACCAGTCGGTGCACGGCTACCAGTCGACGCCGCTGGGCGTCCACCGCGATGAGTACGGCAACCCCTTCGACGTGATGGGCAACATCAGCCACGGGCACTTCAACGTGCACGAGAAGCTCAACAGCCTGCACTGGCTCACCGAAGACCAGGTCGCCGACCCGAACGAGCTGGAAGAGGGCGTCTACCGGATCTACGCCCACGACGACCAGCAGGCTTACTACAGCCGCCGCGACGACACCTACGGTGTGCAGGACGGCTACCACGCCGACCTGCTGTACGGGCTGACCTACGACCGGCGGGTAGTGGAGTACAACAACAGCCGCAACCGCTTCGGCTACAGCTTCCAGAACGTCACGCTGGAGTACCGGACCGGCAAGGACGGGCTGCAGTTCTACCTGGACGGCGCCGTGCTGGACCTGGACCCCGAGGGGGGCCTGGACCGCAACAACGGCGAGCGGGAGCTGGAGGTAGGTCAAACCATCCGCGAGATCGACTTCGGCACGGCGTTCTACCAAGGCGAAGAGGGCGTCGACTTCGCGGCACTAAGTTCCCCGCCGCCCCAGCGTCCTTGGGAGGTCATGTCCAGCTGGCTGGAGTTCGCCGTGCTGGGAACCGGCGCCGACTCGATTGGGAGCTATGTCGAGCTGGCGATTGGGACGGCCAACTACGCGGTCGAGACCGGCGTCTTTGCCGACCTCAACATCGACGGGCTGCTCGACCGGGCCGACTGGGACATCTTCACCGCCAACAGCGGCGTCGATCTGGACACGCTGACCTACACAAACCGCTACCTCCACGGCGATCTCGATTTCGACGGCGACAACGACTACCGCGACTTCCTGTTGTTCAAACTGAGCTACCTAGAGCTCAACGGCGCGGCGGCGTTCGCGAGCATGCTCGCCGTGCCCGAGCCGGGCGCGGGGGCGGGGCTGCTGATCCTGCTCTGGCTGGGCCAACGGCACAGGCTCCGCCGGCCGGAGGGCGACGCCGCAATTGCGGGCGAAACCCTCGAAAACGTCGGCTCGCTGGGATAACCTAGGGGAAGTTGCATCCCCGCTCTCCCAGCCGCGGCCGCGTGACCGGCGCTCGACAAGCATGCTGCTCGCTCAACACTCCTGGCCCGACGCGGTCGACTTCCTGGGCCTGGCCGCCACGTTCGGGCTGCTGGTGCTGGCCCCGGCCGTGGGCTACGTGCTGCTCTACCTCGACTACCGCGCGTACCTCCGCTCGCTGCGGCGGGCGCTGGTGGTGGTCCGCGGCTACGCGACCTCGCTGCCCGATTGGGTAATCCGCGACTCGCCCCCCTGCCTGGCGGCGTTGGGGTTGTCGCGCGGCTGCACCAAGGCCGACGTGCTGGCCGCCTACCGGACCAAGGTGAAGCACCTGCACCCCGACGCGGGCGGCAGCCGCACCGAGTTCGCCCGGCTGCAGCAGCACTTCGAGGACGCGATGACGTTGGTCGAGACGATAGGCGGGTGAGGCCCGCCGCGGGCCGCTAGCAGCGTTGGGCCCCCAGGAACCCGGGGCGGCGACCGCGGCAAACTCTGCTCTTGGCACGCACCGGCGGGGCTCGCTACGATGCGCCCCTGCGCCGGGGCCAGGACGGCCGCTAAGCCGGCGCAAGTTCGACACCATCGAAGCATCGATGCGACCCGGAAGGGAATCCCTATGAACCATCCGTCCGCGGCAACGCTCGGCGACCTCGCCAGGCTGGTGAACGGCCGCCTGGTCGGCGACGCCGACACCCTGATCTCCTCCGTTCACCCGCTGGACGACGCCGTCCCTGGCTGCCTGACCCTGGCCGACAACGACCAGCGGGCCAAGAGCCTGACGGATTCGCCCGCCGCCGCCGCGGTCGCCCCCGCCGACTGCGACCTGGGCGCCCTGCCCGGCATCCTCGTCGACGACGTGCACCAGGCGTTTGCGGCGATTGTGTCGCACTTCCGCCCCGCTCGGGTCCGCGAGCCGATCTCCCGGCACCCGCGGGCGGTCATCGCCGACACCGCCACGATCGACCCCACCGCGCAGGTGCTAGCAGGCGCCGTGATCGGCGAGGACGCGGATGTCGGCCCCGGGGTCGTCATCCACTCGAATACGGTTGTTGGCGCCGGCTGCCGGATCGGTGCGGGGACCCAGCTGTTCGCCAACGTCACGCTGTACGACGACGTTACCATCGGCCAGCGCTGCCTGGTGCACTCCGGCGCCGTGATCGGCGCCCACGGGTTCGGCTACTCGCAGCAGGATGGCTCGCACGTGCTCTCGGCTCAGCTCGGCTCGGTTGAGATCGGCGACGACGTCGACGTCGGCGCCGGGGCCACGATCGACCGCGGCGTCTACGGCCCGACCCGCATTGGCTCGGGCACCAAGATCGACAACCTCGTACAGATCGCCCACAACTGCCAGATCGGCCGCCACAACCTAATCTGCTCGCAGGTCGGCATCGCCGGCAGCACCTCGACCGGCGACTATGTCGTGATGGGCGGCCAGGTCGGCGTCCGCGACCACGTCACGATCGGCGACGGCGCCGTGCTGGGCGCAATGGCGGGCGTGAGCAACCACGTTGCCGCGGGGGCCCGCATGCTGGGGGCTCCAGCCGTGCCCGAACGTGTGCAGAAGCTGCAATTCGCCGCCATTGCGAAGCTGCCCGCCCTGCGGAAGGAATTCCGCCAACTGCGTCAGCTCGTTGCCGAGATGCAAGCCTCCCTAGACGACTCCACCGCGGATCAAGAGCCGCCCGCATCCGCGGAGCGCGCCGCGTGAGCGAGGTCCGCGTGCTAGCACACAAGCAACGCCAAACGATCGGGCTGATCGCCGCTTGGGGACGCTACCCGTTGGTGATCGCTGAGGCCCTCAAGGCGTCGGGACACCGGGTCTGCTGCGCGGCCGTGCGACGGCACGCGGCGCCCGAGCTCCGCGAGCTGTGCGACCACTTCCAATGGGTGGGCGCTGCAAGGATCGGCCAGGTAGTGCGGTGCTTCCGGCGCCACGGGGTCCAGACCGCCACGATGGCCGGCAAGATCCACAAGGTCGAGATGTACCAGCCGCTAGCGTGGCTTCGCTACACGCCCGACTGGACCACCATCAAGACCTTCTACCCCCATTTTGTGAGTCGCACCGCGGACCAACGGGACGACACGCTGCTCGGCGCCATCGTCGAAGCGTTCGCGGCCCGCGGCATCCAACTGGCGCCCGCCACCGACTTCGCCGAGGACCTGCTTGTGAAACCTGGACTGATCGCCGGCGCGCCGCTCTCGCCCTCCCGCCAGGCCGACGCCGAATTTGGCTGGAAGATGGCCAAAGAAATGGGCCGCCTCGATGTCGGCCAGAGCGTCTGCGTGAAGGACCGCTCGGTTATCGCTGTCGAGGCGGTCGAGGGGACCGACCTCTGCATCCAGCGGGCAGGCAAGCTGTGCCCGAAGGGCGGATTTACGGTGGTGAAGGTGGCTAAACCCCAGCAAGACATGCGGTTCGACGTGCCAACGGTCGGCCGCAAGACACTCGCTTCCATGCTGGCCGCTGGAGCCACCACACTGGTCATCGAGGCCGACAAAACCATCTTGCTCGACGAGACCGATTTCAGGGCCTTTGCCCGCCAGCATCAAATTAGTGTGCTGGCGATCAATTCCAGCACGGCTGCAGCGGCCGCCTGAGCCGATATTCTGCCTCTGGTCCGGTCAATCTCCGCGAAGAGCGTCGCAAGTCCTTCCAGGAATACACCTTACATCAACTCTTCACAGAATCGTTTCGGCCGGAATACCCGGACAGCGGGATTCTGAATTCGACGAAGTCGGCGCCAATTTTATTGAGGAAAACCGCCTACTCGTGTATGATCGGCTTAAAGGGCAGAGCCTGAAGGGTTTACCAAACCTGCAAGGTCAACGCGAAGTAAACAGGGCAGAGCAACAATGGCGGGCCGCTAGTGATCTGAAAGCCGACTTTTAGCTACTCGATTTCCCCAAGCAGCGCCACCGTGGCGTCGCTAGTACGGAAATCCCCCTCCTGGATAGCACTTCCTCGCTATCACTATGAGAAGTCGGTTGATCGTCAGCGTCTCGAAGGCATCTATGGCTTCGGCGCAACTCTCACCATCGATCGAATCATTGCTGGCGCCCCCGCCAGATTCTCCCGACAGCTGGGTGCTGGGAGCGAGTCCGCGTATTACGCAGATCGCCCGCCACGCCGAGAAGGCTGCCGAGGTGCAGTGCACCGTTCTTGTGACCGGCGAAACCGGCACCGGCAAAGAAGTTTGGGCCCGGGCCCTGCACCGCTTGAGCCGCCGCCGCGACAAGCCACTTGTGCCGGTCAACTGTGCGGCCCTCACCTCGACTCTCGCCGAGAGCCAACTCTTTGGTCACGAGAAGGGCGCATTTACGGGCGCCGCTGGCCAGAGCCTCGGTGTGTTCCGCGCCGCGAACGGCGGCGTTGTGTTCCTCGATGAAGTCGGCGAGATGCCGCTCGAGCTGCAGCCGAAACTGCTACGCGTGCTGCAGGAGTCCGAGGTGACGCCGGTTGGCGCCGCCCACCCCGAACGGATCAACGTGCAGGTGATCGCCGCCACCAACCGCGACCTAGAAGTCGAGGTGCAGGAAGGCCGATTCCGTGAAGACCTCTACTACCGCCTGAACATGGTAGAGTTACGCGTCCCGCCGTTGCGTGAGCGTGTGGAAGACATCCCGATGTTTGTCCGGTACTTCTCGCAGCGGTTCGCGGCCCGGTACGGACGCGACCTGTGGGAGCCCTCTGAGGTTGAGCTACGCGAGTTCTCGGAGTATTCGTGGCCCGGCAACATACGCCAGCTCGGCCACGTTATCGAACAGGCGTACGTGCTGGACTGCGAGCCCACCCTCCCCAATCGCCGCCAGGGACAAACCGAGGCCGCGGCGCTGCCGTTCACCGACCTCAACAAGCTCCGCGAGGTCGCCGTGAAGCAGGCGTTGCGATCGACGCAAGGTCACAAGGGCCGGGCCGCCAAGCTGCTGGGCGTGCACCCGAACACGATGACGCGGCTGCTGGCTCAGATCAAGCAGAACTCGCGGGATCAGTAGCCGCCGGCGCTGCCAGCGGTTCCGCTAGAGCCCGGATCCACTGGACAACGGCGACCAGCCCCGCTGACGCTGGCCGCCTCTTTCCTCGCTGTGAACAGCCCCCCGAGGATCCCCTGCTCCCCGTGACCAGTGCGCTCAGTTGCATTGAACTCGGCGAGCTGGGTAGGCAGCCCTAGCTCGACAGCAGGTCAGACCGATCGTCACGGGCTGTGAGCAACCCGCAGGGCCGCAACCTGCTCAGCAGCGGTAAGGGCACCGATATATCGGTCCATCCGGGTTTTCCGTGGTTAACTTCGGAAGATCGCGGTTTTCTGACCTCACCACGGACAACAACAACGGGGGGTCGCCCCGACGCCATCCCCCTCGCATCAGCCGCGGCCGAGAGGTGACGGCCGATGCGAGGGCGACGACGACGGGGCTCAAGCGCGACCTGGATTCAGGAAAACCCCAGGAAAAACAGCTCGGTGAGCCCCTCCCGTCTTCGCCGTTGCGTCGGTCCTCACCGCTCGATGGGATCGACGCGACGGCGACGTCGGGTGGGGCGGCCCCCCTCTTGTCGAGCCCGAGCCGAGGGAATTCCACCCACGGAAAACCCGGAGGGACCGATATATCTCTGCGAGAGATTGAACGGGAGGAACACGCTCTACGCTCACCCGCATTGCCAACGCATTGCCTCCGGCCCCACCCCTCAACCAACTACGCCGGGCAGACTTCAACAGTTCCCACGAATTGACGACGCCGCGCGGACATTGCGACTGACGCCAGTTCGCCGCTAGCCGCTGGGTGGCCGTCCGGTTCGAGCCGTCGCTCAGAAGCAGGCCCCCCGTGCCGACGGACGCGTCCAGGTCATCGGGAACGCAGTCAGGGCAGCCAGCACTGCCAAACCACCCAGGCTTCCCAGGCCGCCAGTCGTGCGAAATTGGCCAGCAAGAGGGAAGAGCGGCGCCTGCCGGACCCTGCCAGGCGATCGCCGGCGAGCCGCGTCGATCAGCTGGCCCCAGCCGCTTCCCAAACTGGCGAAGGCCCTGCTCTCGACAGATCTACCGCGGCCGCGAGGGTATCCGCCATGTGTCATCACTTCGATATTTACCGCGAGAACCTAAGGTCGAACGACCCATCAGACCGGGTTTCCCGAACGAATTCGCCCAGGAAAAACTAAAGCCTGCATAAACCACTACTCAGAAAGCACTTACGGATCACGGCCGCCAACTAGACACTCACCACAACGGGAATCATCCGCCTGCCCAAAAACCAGGCAGTCGGCCGTGCTCGAGACTCGGGCGCCAGCTGCCGGCGAATAGGCGCCGCCCGGCAAATGCCGTAAGTGCAAGCAATGCAAGGACTTCTCGCATGCGGTTTGCCCACCCCGGAAAGATGACAGCAAACACGAGGACTGGCGTGGTCCTCCCGGTCCATCCCGTACACGCATCTCTGGAAGGAGACGAGTGCTGTGCAGAATCAATCCACAGAAAGCTACCAACAAGTCCTGCTCGCCGCTGAGCGACTTTTCCAAACCTCACCCGACTGGGTGGTGTTCTTCCGCGAGATCCTCGGCATCGAGGGTCTCGCCCGGCAGACATTCCCCAACTTCGACGACCTGACCGCCTTCGAGAAGAGCGACGAGTTCGACCAGATCCAGAAGATGCTAGTCAAGCTCCGCGAGCAGAAGCCGGCCGCCGACGCCGACTCGGAACCAACCCGCGTGATTACTGTCCGGCTCCCCAAGAGCATGCACGAGTACCTGCGGACCGAGGCCCACGACCTGCGGACCAGCATGAACAAGCTCTGCATCTCCAAGCTGCTGCAGGTGATCGAGCAGGACATGATCCCGACCGAGAAGAACGCCCCGCCAAAGCGCCGCACGACGCTCACCCCGTCGCCGGCCGCCACGGAAGCTGCTAGCCCGGTTCAGGCGTCGACCAACGGCGCCGCGGAGCACGCCCCCGGCGGGTTCCGCCCCACGTTCCAGTAGGCCGACGGTCTACCAACAGGCAAAAGCCGCCCTGGGGACCTCCCCTGGGCGGCTTTTTTGTTGGGCGTCACCGCGCCGGCGCGCTCCGGCTAGTCACAGGTGAGCCTAGACCAGCCCGGGAGGGGTCCACGCCGCCCACTGCGCGGCCTCCAAGAAACTGCCGGCATCCGCCGGCAGCTGCGCGGGCTTAGCAGGGGAACGTCAGATTGATGGAGACTTGGCTACCAGACTTCACCAACCCCATCGGCTTTCTCCCACTTGCTCACGAGACACGCACTCGCCGGGCAGCGGGGCACTACTCAGGAGGGGTGACGCCCGGGGCTCCCTCGCTGGCGCGTCGGGCAGGCATTGGTGCGGTCTGCCAACTGCGGCGGGGTGGCAGGATGGCTGACAGCTGCGGTAGAGACACAAAAAAACCGCCGAGGCGACCAGCTGGTCACCTCGGCGGCTTGGTATCAAATCGCGGTTAGCAGCAAAACGCTACGATCAGTTAGGATCGTCGAAGGTCTCGCGGCCGTTGCGGGTGAGCATCCACAGGTACACGTTCGTGTCGATGTTCTCCGCGACTGCCTTGGCGCGGCCGTCGCCGAAGCCGTGCTGCACAACCGACGGGTGAGCCGAGCTCGGGCCCCACTTGTGGGCCTCGCTCCCGTGCAGGTTCTGAGACTTGTTCTCGTAGTACAAGTCCTCCGGATTGGGGACCGCGTTGGCAGTGGCCGACTTGTCGGTGCCCTTGTTCAACGAGTGGGCCGCCGCCGTGGCGCCGGCGCCGTTCACCGAGTCAAGCTGCCATGCGTTCTTGTTGGTGGCGTTCGCGACGTTCGGGGTGAAGTTCGGAACCTGCCCACCGCCTTCATAGTTCGGCCAGAAGGCCACGCCATAGGCGGCCAGGCCGCTGTACCAGCTGGTGTAGAGCTGCTCGCGGCTCTCGGAGATCATCGCGACCTTCGAGCTGCCGTCCGACAGGCTGGCGAACGAGTGACCCTTCTTGGTGACCCGACCGCCCGGGGCGCCCGGGAATGGGATGGCGCCGTTGCCGCAGTACGACGAGTTGGTGCACGGCGACGCGTTGGTGTCACGCGAGCCGCTGGTGCCCAGCTGGCTGCCCGTGGTGTAGTGGGTCGAGGCGAGGGCAATGTAGTTGCCGGTCGCGACGCCATCTCCCACGGTGGTGACCGTGGTAATTTCGACGCTCTCGTCGCCGGGGAAGCTCGGGCAGAGCGCGAACTCAAGCTGCTGCTCCCAGAAGTAGGGGTTCGTCGCCGATGCCGCGGCGCCCGACAGGGTCATGAAGAGGCTGTCGTTGGCGCTGCCCGTATCGAAGGCAGAGTTGCGAAACGTGCCCGAGTTCTGGCTGATCCTGTTGTACAGCGGCTGCTCTTCGAGGTACGGCAGCAGCTGAACCATCCAGCTGTACCCGTCGTTTAGATTGGCCGTCGAGCGGTTCAGGGCGTCCGATCCAGCGACGCCGATGTTGGTCGGCACAGCATTGCCGGGCAACACAAACGGCGACGACGACGCAAGCGGGAAGTACTTGTACGTGTCGTGGTGGTTGTGGGTCGCCAGCACGAGCTGCTTCATCTGACTCAAGCACTGGTTGCGCCGGGCTGCCTCACGAGCGGCCTGAACCGCCGGCAGCAGCAGCGCGATAAGGATACCGATGATCGCAATCACGACCAGCAGCTCCACCAGGGTAAAACCCCGGCTTTCGCGTCCACGTAGTCTCATAGTGACACCTCTCCTAAAACAAAAAGGGATAAATAAGGACGACGCGGCCCAATCGGACCGGCGCCAATACCTACGGTTCGAAACACCCGCGAGAGACTATTGCCGCATGGGAAAGGCTCGTTGCGTAGCCGACCAGGGGCAGTTCGTGTCCGCAGACGGCGGAAAGAGATTAGCTGGCGCTCGATGTGTCCCGTACATCGACGCCTCGAAACGAGTACGCCCGCCTCCAACAAGCAGGGAGAGCCCCCACCAGTAGACGCGAATAGCTGCCCTCTCACCGTATCTCGGATAATAACCGGGACTTGCAATCGATGTCAATCAGTTGAACGCGGTTCCTGCGGGCCGGTGCGTGCGACTGGATCTCACACGACGAGGTCCCTCGGGAGGTCCCCAAGCAGTGAGAAGACGCGGCCACCAGGATTGACGTAGGTCTTTATTTTAAAAGGACTTGCTGCAATAATCAGGACCCGCTCGACGTGGCCATTCGCCGGTGTTTCTTACCGAATATCCTGCCCCAGCAATGCAAATCATCCTCGGCCCTCCGGGCGCCCGGCTCGCAGAAGAATCGGTGCGGCTTTACGTCGGCGGGCTCGAATCGGGGCCGTTTGCTGCTGGCAGCTGGCTACTCGTCGAATCTGCAACCGCGGCTCCGGAGTTGACTGCACTGCTAGCAACCCAAACGGGGGGTATGCTAGCGCCCGGGGTAAAACCCCTGCATCAAGCGGCCGACGCGGTCGTGGGCGCGGCCCCGGAGCCGATCACGCCGCTCGGTCCGGTTGCGAGAAACCGTTTGATTGAGGAGATCCTCCTCCGCGGGGGCTTCTCTGGCCGATTCCGGCTGTTGCAGGAGGCGCGGGGCTCTGCGGGTGGGTTGGATTATGTCGCCGCGGCGATCAGGGATTTTGCCCTCGCCAACGCCGAGCCCGACGAGGTACTCGACAATGCCGCGGCGTTGCGGAACCCGCGGATCTCGGAACTCGCCCGCGCGTACCAGGACTACTGCCGAGAATGCACGCGTCGCCGGCTGCTCGACCGCGAGGGGCGGCTCCGCCACGCGTGCGAGCTGCTCGAGTCGGGGCGCCTGCCGGGCGGCCCGCCGGGTCTGGTCGCGGCGGTCGGGCTCGACCGGCTGAGCCTGCTCGAGTCGCGGTTCCTGCAGGCGGCCTTCCGGGGGGCCGAGCGACGCGTGGCGGCGTTCACCATCGACAGCCCGGCGGCGTTCGAAACCGACCACGCGGCTTCGGCCATCTACGCCGGTCCGGTGCAAACGGTCCAGCGGCTGCGGACGCTGTTCCCTGACTCCACAACGACCTGGATCGAGAGCGGCCTGCCAGCCACAGACGCGCGGCGCCACGCCCTGGACGGCATGTTCCGCGACCCCCGCGACACCATTGTGCCGGCTGCCCCCGCTACCCCTGGCTCCATCCGTGTGCGCGGCGCCAAGGGCCTGCAGGACGAGGCCGACGCCGCGGCGCACCAGGCAAAGCGGCTGCTGCTGTCCGGCGCCGCGGCCGACGAGCTCGTCGTCGCGACGCGTTCGCTCGGCGCCTGGGCCCCCCGGCTCCGCGAGGCGTTTGCCCAGGCGGGCGTCCCGGTGGCGATCGAGGGCGCCAAGTCGTTCGGCGAGACCTCACTTGGCCGCTCGGTTGGCTTGCTGCTGCGACTTGCGGCCGGCAACTGGGCGTTCGAGGAGGTGCAGAGCGTTGTCTCATCGCCGCGGTTCGCCGGTTTGGACTCCCGGCTATCCGGCGACGAGCGGCCGCTGGCGTCGCGGTTTGGTTTTGCGACCCGGCGGGCGGCTGTCGAGTGGATCGTAGGCGAGCAGCTGCTGCCCAAGGGTCGCCGGGCATTGATCGATCGGGTCACCTGGCTTGCGACGACCGAACAAGAATCCGCCCCTGAACCGAATACAGACCAAGCAACTCCCCGCCCAGAATCGCCCGACCGCCGACGTGCGCGGCTGTCGGCCGCGGCTACGCTCGCGGCTCCGGCGCTGCAGCTGCTGGGCGACGCAACGCAAGAATTTGGGCAAGAGGCGCCGCCGCTGGCCTGGCACGACCGTATCGCGGCGGCATTGACGCTGCTCGACTACCGTTCCTATGACCCTTTGACCCAGGCCGACGACGTGGCGGCGCTGGCTGCCCTCGAGGACGCGCTGGCGTCACTCGCCCAGCTGGCGGAACTACGGGGCGGCGAGGCGACGGCGCTGCCGCTGCCGGAGGTCCAGCGGCTGGTGCAGGGGTGGCAGAGCCGGCTGCGGCTCGACCAACGCTGGGACTCGGAAGGCCGGGTGCGCCTCCTGACCGCGGAGACTGCGTGCCAGACCGGCTGCGGCCACCTGCTGCTGGTGGGGCTCGACGAGCAATCGTTCCCGAGGCCCGACGCCACGATCGCTATCGGCGTCGCCGACGATCAGCAGCAACTGCACCACGGCAACGAGATGCTGCTGTTCGCCAAGCTGCTCGCCGCGCCGCGCGAGTCGGTGACGCTCTCCTACGCCGCCGTAGATGAGAAGGCGCAGACCCTCAACCCGAGTTCGTTCGTGGCGGAGCTCGAGCGGCTTTTCCCGCCCGGCTCGCTCCGCGAAACTTCGGCCCCTGTTGCCGCTACGGCCCAGGACGCGCTGCAGCTCCGCCGGCAGGCGGTGCGGCGGTTGATGGAGGGCGACGCCCAGCCGCTCGCCCAGTTCGCTGGCCTGCCCGACGCCCCGGCGGCTTCGTTGGGGGCGGCACTGATCGCGTCGCACGACCGTTCGCACGGCGAGCACTTCGGCCCCTACGAGGGGGTGCTGGGCGGCTCGACGGCCGCAGAGTGGGCCGCCACCCGCTTTGGCCCCGAGCACCTCTGGAGCGCCAGCCAGCTGGAGGACTACGGCGAGTGCCCGTTCAAGTTTTACATGAAGCACGTGCTCCGCGCCGAACCGCTCGAGTCGCTGGCGTTGGACGTCGACTACCGCCGCCGAGGGTCGCTGCTGCACGACGCGATGGTCCGGTTCCACCGCCATGTGAACGACCTGCTGGGGGTCGGCTCGGCGCCCTCGACCCTCGACGCCGAGGCGTTCACCGCGGCGTTCCGGGCCGCGGTCGAAGAAGCGTTCCAGACGCTGGCCACCGCCCAGCACGAAGCGGTGGTTGCCGAGATCGAGATGATGCAGGCCGCGGCCTGGGACCAGGAGTACTGGCGTCAGCACGCGGCGTACGACCAGAAGCACAACTCATTCGAAGAGCCCCTCTCGCCGCGGCACTTTGAGGCCCGCTTCGGTCCGGAGGTCTCGGCGCCGGACGAGACGCCCGACCCGCTCTCGACGCAGCAGCCGTTCACGCTGGAGGCCGGCGGGCTGCAGATCCTGCTGACCGGTCAGGTCGACCGGATCGACGTCGGCCGCGTCGCGGGGCAGGCGGTGTTCAGCATCATCGATTACAAAACGGCCCGCTCGCTGACGCTCAAGCAGGAGGACATCGAGTCGGGCCGGTTGCTGCAACTGGTGCTGTACACGATCGCCGTCAGCGACCACCTGTTCGCGGGGCAGGACATCGCCCCCTGGCGGAGCGGGTACTGGGTCGTGCAGAACGACGGCTTCAAGACCGGCAAGCTGCCGCAGCCCGGTGAGCAAGCGGGCGGCCAGATCGTGACCGCCGAAGACTGGCAGGAACTTGTCGCCACCGTGCGGCAGCGCGTTGGCGAGATTGTCCGCGACGTGCGGGCGGCCCGGTTCCCAATGTTCAACACGGACGAGGACTGCGGCGGCCGCTGCGAGTTCCGTACGACCTGCCGGGTCTCGCAGGCCCGCAGCCTCGGCAAGACGCCGATCGGGGAGGACGCGTGAGCCGCCTCTCCTACACCAACGAACAATCCGCGGCGATTGAGACCCGCGGCGTGTCGATCGCGCTGGACGCCGGCGCCGGCTGCGGCAAGACGTTCGTGCTCACCGAGCGTTTCCTGGCGCAGCTCGCCCCCGGCGACGATGCGCTCGAGCTGCACGAGCTGGTCGCGATCACCTTCACCGAGGCCGCCGCCCGCGAGATGCGGGAGCGGGTCCGCGGAAAATGCCTGGAACGGCTGGCGGCCGCGGCGGCCGACGAGGCGCCGCACTGGCTGCGGCTGCTCCGCTCGCTAGACGCCGCGCGGGTCAGCACGATCCACGCATTCTGCTCGACCCTGGTCCGCAACTACGCGCTGGAGTTGCGGCTCGACCCGAGCTTCCAGGTGCTCGACCAGGCCGCGGCCGACGTGCTGCTGTCGGAGTCGACCGACCGGCGGCTGCGGTCGCTGCTCGACGACCGGGACGCGGACGTGATCACGCTGGCGGCCGAGTTCGGTTTCGCGGGACTCAAGAGCCGGGTCAAGCCGCTCCGCGACTACGCGGGTGGCTTCGGGCTAGGCGAATGGGCAGCTCGGCCGCCGGAGGAGATGGTCGCGGCGTGGCGTGACTACTTCCGGAAGGTTGTCGCCCCGCTCGAGCTGCAGCAGCTGGCCGAAGATCCGGCGATCGACGAGATCCGCTCGCTGATCCCCGAGTGCACCGGCGAGGCCGAGACCCGAGGAAAGCTGGCCGCGCTCGACACGGCGCTCAACGCCCTGCGGCAGGGCGAGACCGAACTCGATGTTGCTCAGCTCCGCAAGCTGGCGATGGTGCAGGGCGTGTGCGGCAAGAAGAACGACTGGCCATCGCCCGACACCAAAAAGCTGTACGGCGACGCCTGCAAGCGTCTGCGTGATCGGATCGACAAGCTGAGCAAGTGGGCCGATCACGAGCAGCAGCTCGAGGCCGCCATCCTCGGCCAGCGGCTGGCGCGGGTCACGACTGCGGTCGTGCAGGAGTACACCAAGGCAAAACGCGCCGCCAGTGCGCTCGACTTCAACGACCTGCTGGGGCACGCCCGCCGGCTGCTGACCGACGAGTCGCTGCGCGACGTGCGGCGGCGGATCGAGCGTTCCGCCACACTGCTGCTGGTCGACGAGTTCCAGGACACCGACCAGGCGCAGGTCGATATCGTCACGGCGATCGCCGGCGACGCCCTGACCACCGGCGGGCTGTTCTTTGTCGGTGACTTCAAGCAGTCGATCTACCGCTTCCGCGGCGCCCAGCCGACCGTGTTCCGCGAGCTGCAAGGCAAGATCCCGGACGAGGGGCGGCTGCCGCTGTCGCAGAACTTCCGCAGCCAGCCGGCGGTGCTGGAGTTCGTCAACGAGCTGTTCGCGCCGCTGTTTGGAGCCGACTACCTGCCGCTCCGCCCTGCCCGGCCGCAGGTCGGACCCAAGCCTGCGGTGCAGTTTCTCTGGTCCGACGCGCCGCCGGAGACCAACGCCGAGGCGGGCCGCCGGGCCGAGGCCCAACGCGTCGCAGTCCACGTGCGGCAGCTGCTCGACGACCCAACGCCGCGGGTCGCGGAGCGTGTCGACGGCGAGTGGACCGCCCGCCGCGTACTGCCCGGCGACATCGCGATCTTGTTCCGGGCCCTGGGCGACGTGCAGCACTACGAACAAGCGCTCCGCGACGCGGGGGTCGATCACCACTTGATTGGCGGCCACGCGTTCTACTCGCAGCAGGAGGTCTACGACCTGCTCAACCTGCTCCGCAGCGTCACCAGCACGTGCGACGAGGTGAGCCTGGCGGGCGTGCTGCGGAGCCCGTTCTTCGCCCTCCAGGACGAGACCCTGCTGTGGCTGACCCGCGCGGGGGGATCGCTCAACGCCGGCCTGCTGCGGACACAGCCAATCAAGGAACTGAGCAACGCGCAGCAGGAGAGGGTAGCCGCCGCACGCGATGTGCTGACCGACCTGCGGCAGCGGAAGGGGGTCGCCAACACGGCCGAGCTGATCCGGCTGGCCCTCGACCGCACCGGCTACGACGCCGCGCTGCTGTCGGAGTTCCTGGGCGAGCGGAAGCTAGCGAACCTTGAGAAGATCATCGAGCAGGCGCGGGTCGCCGACCAGACGCGGCCCGGCGACGTCGACGCCTTCGTGCGGCAGCTCACCGAGTTCATCGCCAGCCAGCCGAAGGAGGCCAACGCCGCCACCGCCGACGAGGACGCCAGCGTCGTGCGGCTGATGACCGTGCACCATTCCAAGGGGCTCGAGTTCCCGGTCGTGTTCGTCGCGGACCTGGCCCGCAAGTCGTCGCCGGACCGCAGCGTCGCGGCCTTCGACGCCGACCTCGGCCCGTTGGTGAAGCCGACGAATCTCGAGCGCGGCGTCACTATCGGGCTCGAGCTGCACAAGAAGGCGCAGACCCGCGCCGAACGCGAGGAGCTGGTCCGGCTGCTGTATGTCGCGTGTACGAGGGCGGCGGACCTGCTGATCTTGTCGGCCGCGGTCGAGGACATTGAGCAGCCGAAGGGCGAGTGGCTGAAGCGGCTGGCCGAGGTGTTCAACCTTCAGACCGGTGCGGCGATCGACTCACAGACGGTGCACGCCGAGATCGTCCCGCCGACCGATTGGAAGCCGGCCGACGCGCAGCGCCAGCGTCGGCCCGATGTGCCGAAGCTTGTCCGCCAGGCCCTCCGCAAACCGGCGCCGCCTGCCGGTCACATCGGCCCGATCGGGGTGAACCCGTCCGAGCTGAAACGGTTCTCGGTGTCGCGTCTAACCGGCAGGTTCCACCTGGCGGCCGACCAACGACTGGCGGAGCCAGCCCCCGCGGACGACGCCGAGCCGATCGACCCGCGTGGGCTGGGGACGCTCGTGCACGCGGTGATGGAGCGGATCGACTTTGCCCACCCGACGCGGGTGCGGCAGTGGTGCGAGTCGCTCGCCCCGCGGCGGCTGCGACGGAACTGGCGGGCCGGCGCCGAGGAAGCGGAGCAGCTAATCAACCGCTTCCTGGCGAGCGACCGCTGCCGGCAGCTCGCTTCGGCGGAGCGCGTCGAGCGGGAGGTGGAGTTTGTCATGCCGTGGACCGGCGGCGGGTCGCTCGACGGGCCGGCGCTCCTGCAGGGGTACATCGACTGCCTGGTGGAGGTCTCGCCTGGCGAGTGGCAGTTGCTAGACTACAAAACGAACCGCGTGACGCCGGGAATGGTCCCTCAAGCGGCCGAGGCCTACCGGCTGCAGATGTCGGTCTACGCGTTGGCCATCGAGGCGACACTGCACAAGAGTCCTGCCGCGCTCACGCTGCACTTCCTGCGGCCGGGAGCCGAGACGAGCTTCCCCTGGGACGACGACGCCCGCCGCTGGGCCAACGCCGCCATTGACGATGCGATTCAATCGACCCGGGAGGCGGCGGCCGTGCATGGCTGACAGCAAACGCAAACAACACGGCGATTCGCACGAGGCCCAGCGCGGCTTCGCGCTGGACGTGGTGCGGACTCTGCGCGACGCGGGGCACCAGTCCTTGTGGGCCGGCGGCTGCGTGCGTGACCAATTGCTCGGCAAACGGCCCAAGGACTACGACGTCGCGACCTCGGCCACGCCCGAGCAGGTCCGCGGGGTGTTCGGCATGCGCCGCACGCTGCCGATCGGCGCCGCGTTCGGCGTGATCACCGTGCTCGGGCCAAAGGAGGCCGGGCAGATCGAGGTCGCCACGTTCCGCTCCGACGCCGGCTACTCTGACGGCCGCCGGCCCGACCGGGTCGAGTTCACCGACGCCCAACACGACGCCAGCCGCCGCGACTTCACGATCAACGGGCTGTTCTTCGACCCGCTCGGCGAGCAGGTCCTCGACTATGTGGGCGGCCAGCAAGACCTAGCCGCCGGGGTCGTCCGCGCAATCGGCGACGCCGACGCCCGCATCGAAGAAGACAAGCTCCGCATGCTGCGGGCGGTCCGCTTTGCCGCCACTTTCGCGTTTGAGCTCGCCCCCGACACGGCCGCCGCCGTCCAGCGGCACGCCGCCGAGATCGGCGTCGTGAGCGCCGAGCGGATCGGCGCCGAGCTCGCCCGGATGCTCACGCACGAGAACCGCAGGAACGCGGTCTGCATGCTGAGAGACCTAGACCTGCTAGCGCCGACGCTGCCCGAACTGGCGGGGCTCGCCGCACCCGAGTTCGACGCGCGGTGCAAGACCCTCAAGCGGCTTGCGGACCCGACTCTGCCGCTTGCGCTGGCCGCGTGCCTGCCTCGCTCGACCCGCAGCCCCGCCGGCGGCAGGCTATGCCGCCGGCTCAAGTTCACGGGCGACGACGCCAATCAGACCGACTGGCTGCTCGACCACTGCCCAGTGATCGAGGACGCGCGGGCGGTTGCTTGGCCGAAACTGCAGCGGGTGCTCGCGGCTCGCGGCGCCGAGGACGCCCTGCGGCTGGTCGACGCTGAGCAGGAAGCAGGCTCCCCGGAAACCGAGTACTGCCGTGCCAGAATGGCCCTCCCGGTCGAGCAGTGGAACCCGCCGCCGCTGGTCGACGGCGGCGACCTGATTGCCGCGGGGTTCCAGCCGGGGCCCGAGTTTGGGAAACTCCTGGAACAGATCCGCGACGAGCAGCTCGAGGGCCGGCTCGACTCCAAGCAGGCGGCGCTCGACTACCTGAGGTCGCGTGACGCGACCTCACACAACGAACGATAAGGGACCCGTATGCTCGCCCAGGCGCCCGAATTTGAACTCGACCTGATCGCCATCCTGCTGCGTGTGGTTCACACCGCGTGCGCCGGCACGTTGCTCGGCGGTCTGGTCTACATGCGGTTTGTACTCGCCCCCCGGACGGCCGAAGACGCCGAGCACGACTGCTACGCCGGCCGCCGCGGCGCGTGGGCGGCGTGCGTCGGCATCTGCACGGCGCTGCTGCTGGCGAGCGGCGCCTACAACTTCTGGGTGATCATCACCGAGAACGAAGTCCCGTCGCTGTACCACATGCTGTTCGGCATCAAGTTCCTGCTGGCGTTCGTGGTGTTTGCTCTGATGGCCCTGCTGGCCGGCAAGACCAACGTCGCGGCGAAGCTCCGTGGCAAGCTCATCCGCTGGCTCAACGTGACGCTGGCCGTTGTGCTGGCGATCTTCCTGCTGGGGGCGGTGCTGCGGTCGATCCCCAAGACGCCGAAGCTCAACCCGGCCCCGGTGGCTGACCCGCCCGCTGCCGAGCTCGAGATCGAGTGACGCCGCCTCTCCAAGCTCTGACTACTCTGCGACCCTACGACCCTGCAAAGCGACCATGGACAAAAAAGCCAAGAAGCGAGTTGAAGTCCTCAACAAGAAGGTCAAGGACCTGCAGCAGCGGCTCAACGGCGCCAAGGAGCAGATGGACGACCCGGACGAGGTGGCGATGTACGAGCAGCAGATCGCCGAGGCCCGGGCCGAGATCACCAAGCTCAAGGAAAGCTGAACTAACCGCGGATCGGGGATTTTGGATTGCGGACTGATCTGCGGCAGGCTCTGCCCGCTGCTCAATCCGCAATCGCCAATCTAAAATCCGCAATCCCGCTACCCCGCCTTCTGCGACACGCGGACGGTCGGCTCCTTGGGCCCGTAGACGGCCGGCTCGTCGGCCCCGTCGCCGTCCCAGTCGCCCGCGATCGGCGTGTCGCCGGGGGCGCCGAGTTCGAACGCGGTGTCCTTGGCGTCGAGCTCGCGGTTGCTGTTGGAGTCCACCAGCCACCGCCCCGCTCGGTACACGCCCAGGTCGTCGACGCCGTCGCCGTCCCAGTCGCCGACGACCGGCAGGTCGCCCATCGTGCCGAACACGAAGGTCTGGTCGCGGTCGGTGAAGCGGCCGTCGCCGTCCATGTCGAGGATCCAGACGCCGTCGCGGTAGACGCCGATGGCGCGGATGCCGTCGCCGTTCCAGTCGCCGGCCACCGGCTGATCGCCGGGCGTGCCGTAGTGGAACACGTGGTCGATCAGGTCGGCACGGCTGGCGCCGCTGGCGGTGCGGCGCAGCAGGCGGCCACCGCTGGTGGCGTCCTCGGGCGTCGGCGGCACGTTCTTGGCCTTGCCGGCGATCGAGGTCGGGTAGTTGTCCGCGTCGGGCAGTCCGGGCTCGCGGGCGATGGCGTGCGGGTCACGCGGCCAGGCGGGACCGTAGATGCCGATGTCGGTCTTGCCGTCGCCGTCCCAGTCGCCGGTGACCGGCAGGTCTTCCCGTGTGCCGAGTTTGGCCCACAGGTCGCCCCGGTCCCAGACGCCGTTGCCGTTGAGGTCGAGCCGCCAGTAGCCGTCGGTAAAGACGCCGATCTCGGCGATGCCGTCGCCGTTCCAGTCGCCCACCACCGGGATGCCGTCGGCCTCGCCGAAGTGGAACCGCTGCCGACGCTGGTTGTCCTGATCATCCTGCACCAGGGTCCACTCGGCCTCCTTCAGTTCGCCGCTCTCCCAGGCTGCCGCGTCGAACTGGCTGCGGGCCAGGATCATGGTCGGGCCGTGGGCGGTGGCCGCACGGGGGTGGCCGGCGTTGACCACGCTGAGGTGCCAGGTCCAGCCGAGCGCCTCGGACGCCCCGTAGAAGGTCGGGGGCGGGGTCGGTGCGTTGCGGAACTCTCCGACCACCCGTGGCGGCAGGTACATCGGCGAGCCGACAATGAACGGCGGCGGGGTCTCGGGCGGGGTCTCAGGCGGCACGTAGAACCGCGTGGTCCGCACCTCGCTGAAGTTGTTTTCCGCGGAGTGCTGACCAGCCTGCAGCGGCACCCGGACGATGGCGTTGTCGCCGAAGTTCGTGCGGAACTGCTCGATCGTCATCTGCCCCGGCGTCGGGATTTCGTCAAAGGCGATTAGCTCTTTCTCGGTCGGCGGCAGCGGGTTGATGGCGATGCCGCCCAGCGTGCCGACCGTGTCGACGCCGTCGATCAGGTTCTCGGGCTGGATCTCGACCACCGCGTAGTTGCCGCCCGGCAGCCCGTCGAAGCGGTAGTATCCGTTGGCATCGGTGACGGCGCGAATCGGGCCGTCCGGGTAGTAACCGGGCAGGGCCTGCTCGCCAAAAATCGGGTCGCCCGAGAATCCATTGCGGAGTTCGACCACCACGCCGGCCAGCGGCGTGTCGTCGGCCGAGCGGAGGCCGTTGCGGTACGAGGCGACGTCCTCCGGCGCGATGTCTTCGAGCGTCACGATCGGGGCGCCGTCGATGAAGACGTAGCCGGACAGGCTGGCGGGCGGGGTCTCGCAGAAGTCGTAGTTGTCCCAGTGCTGGTCGGAGCCGACGTGCACGTCGCCGATGACGTCCTGGCCGAAGTAGGCGCCGCCGCCGTCGCCGACGTGCTGGTCCGCGTGGAAGTAGTCCACGGGCTGCGTCTCGCGGACCGTGTAGGCCGCGGGCGCCAGGCCGGTAAAGGCGTACTCGCCGTTGGCGTCGGTGTAGGTGGTCTGGATGACCTCCCCGTGCTCGTTGAGCAGCTCGATCTTGACTCCTTCGATCGGCGGCTCGCCGTCGTCCGGGTCGCAATCCGGGTCGGTCGAGACCACCACCTTGCCGCGGATCGAGCCCGGCAGCAGCTCGCCGAAGTTGTTCTCGACGGAGTCGTCGCCGTAGGTGAGCGTGATCTGGCGGATGGCGTCGCCGGGGGCGTCGGCCGTGCCGCCGTGGCTGCCGGGGGTGTCCTTGCCGTCGAGCCAGCCGGCGGGGTGCAGCTCCACCACGGTGTAGCTGCCGGCGTCCAGGTCGGAGAACCGGTAGTAGCCGTTCGCGTCGGTGATCGACGTGCGGCCGGTGTCGACGCCGTCCTTGTACAGCTTGAGCGTCACGCCGGCGATCGACTCCTCGGTCGACCGGTCGTACGAGCCGTCGTCGCTGCGGTCGTGGTAGACGTAGCCCGAGAGCGTCGCGCCGACGTGCTCGCAGAAGTCGTACCGCGTGGCGTCTTCGCCCGAGTCGAGCTGCACCGCGGTGAAATGGTCGTCCGAGACATTGCCGCCGGCGGAGCCGAGGTGCTCGTCGCCGTCGAAGTACTCGGTCGGCTGGTGCTCCTTGACCTGGTACTCGCCGGGACGCAGGCCCTCGAACTTGTACTCGCCGTTGGCGTCCGTGTAGGTCGTGGCGAGCAGGTTGCCCTGCGCGTCCAAGAGGTCGATCTGAACGCCCTCGACCAGGATCTCGGGGTTGTCCGGGTCGCAGTCCGGGCCCGTGAACGCCGACACCCGCCCCGCGATCGACGCCGCTAGCAGCTCGCCGAAGTTGTTCTCGGCCGAGTGGTCGCCGTAGGTGATCACAATCTGGCTGATCATGTCCCCCGGGTTGTCGGCCGTGCCGCCGGTGCTGCCCGGCGTGTCTTTGCCATCAAGCCAGGCGGTGGGGTGGATCTCCATCACGGCGTACGTGCCGGCCGCCAAGTTGTCGAACTCGTAGTAGCCTGCCGAGTTCGTCGTCGCCCGCAGCCCGGTGTCCTCACCGTCGGCGCCAATTAGCTTCAGCGTGACGCCCCCAATGGGATCTTCGGTCGGATCAAACACGCCGTCGTTGCTCTGGTCGTGGTAGACGTAGCCCGACAGCTTGGCGCCGACGTGTTCGCAGAAGTCGTACCGCGTGGCGTCCTCGCCTGAGCCGAGTTGCACGCCGCTGAAGTGGTCGTCGCTGACAAGGCCGCCGGCGGAGCCGACATGCTCGTCGCCGTCGAAGTACTCGGTCGGCTGGTGCTCCTTGACCTGGTACTCGCCTGGGCGAAGGCCGACAAAGCTGTACTCGCCGTTGGCGTCGGTGTACGTGGTGGCGAGCAGGTTGCCGGCGGCGTCGAGCAGATCGATCTGCACGCCCTCGACCAAAATCTCTGGGTTTTCCGGGTCGCAATCCGGGCCCGTGAATGCCGACACACGACCCGCGATTGAAGCGGGCAGCAGCTCGCCAAAGTTGTTCTCGACGGAGTCGTCGCCGTAGGTGAGCGTGATCTGGCGGATGGCGTCGCCGGGGGCGTCGGCCGTGCCGCCGTGGCTGCCGGGGGTGTCCTTGCCGTCGAGCCAGCCGGCGGGGTGCAGCTCCACCACGGTGTAGCTGCCGGCGTCCAGGTCGGAGAACCGGTAGTAGCCGTTCGCGTCGGTGATCGACGTGCGGCCGGTGTCGACGCCGTCCTTGTACAGCTTGAGCGTCACGCCGGCGATCGACTCCTCGGTCGACCGGTCGTACGAGCCGTCGTCGCTGCGGTCGTGGTAGACGTAGCCCGAGAGCGTCGCGCCGACGTGCTCGCAGAAGTCGTACCGCGTGGCGTCTTCGCCCGAGTCGAGCTGCACCGCGGTGAAATGGTCGTCCGAGACATTGCCGCCGGCGGAGCCGAGGTGCTCGTCGCCGTCGAAGTACTCGGTCGGCTGGTGCTCCTTGACCTGGTACTCGCCGGGACGCAGGCCCTCGAACTTGTACTCGCCGTTGGCGTCCGTGTAGGTCGTGGCGAGCAGGTTGCCCTGCGCGTCCAAGAGGTCGATCTGAACGCCCTCGACCAGGATCTCGGGGTTGTCCGGGTCGCAGTCCGGGCCCGTGAACGCCGACACCCGCCCCGCGATCGACGCCGCTAGCAGCTCGCCGAAGTTGTAGTTCACCGCGTTGTCGCCGAACTGCAGCATCGCGTTGGACAGCATGTCGTTGCTGACCGTGCCGCCGTGACTGCCGATGGTGTCCTTGCCGTCCAGCCAGGCCGCCGGCTGATTCTCCATCACCGTGTACTTACCCGGCGCGAGGTCGGTGAACTGGTAGTAGCCGTTGGCGTCGGTGTAGGCGCGTTTGCCGGTGTCCACGCCCTGCCCGTCGATCAACTTGAGCTCGACACCAGGGATGGGGTCCTCGGTCGGGTCGAACTGGCCGTCGTTGCTCGCGTCGTGGTAGACATAGCCGGCCAGTGTGGCGCCGACGTGCTCGCAGAAGTCGTAGTTCGTGCCGTCCTGACCCGACAGCAGCGTGATGTTCGAGATCAGGTCGTCGGAGACCGTGCCGCCAACCGTGCCGACGCGCTCCTCGCCATCGAAGTAGCCATTGGGCGTGTATTCGCGGACGCTGTACTTGCCGGGCTTGAGGCCCTCGAACTTGTAGCGGCCCTGGGCGTTGGTGTACGCCGTGGCGACCACGACGCCCGCCTCGTTGAGCAGCTCGATCTTCACGCCCTCGAGCAGCTCGTCCGGGTTGTCGAAATCGCAGTCGGGCCCGTGCGAGGCCATCACGAAGCCGCCGATCGAGGCCAGCAGGATCTCGCCAAAGTTGTACTCCTCGGCGTGGTCGCCGTAGGTCAGCATCACCGAGCTGATCATGTCGACCGGGCCTGCCGACTCGTCGGCCGCGAGGCCGCCGTGCGTGCCGGGCGTGTCCTTGCCGTCCACCCAGCCGTCGGGGTGGAACTCCATGACGGTGTACTTGCCGGGCTCGAGGTCGACAAACTTGTAGTAGCCGTCGGCGTTGGTCACGGCCCGCAGCCCGGTGTCGGCCCCGTTGGCGTCAAGCAGCTTCAGCTCGACCCCGGCGATGGGCGACTCGTTGGGGTCGAACACCCCGTCGTCGTTGAGGTCGTGGTAGACAAAGCCAGACAGCGTGGCCAGCTCGAGCATCGGCGCGTGGGCCACTGCGCCGGCCGTGCGGTCGGTGTAGTCGTGGTCAACGGTGTAGCGGTCGTTCGGCAGATCGAGCGTCAGGCCGACGGTGGTCTCTGCGGTCAGGCGATGACCGTCGAAGTCGTCGTAGTACAGGCCGGACAACGTAAGGTCGACGTAGCCCGGGGCCGTGAACTCGCCGATCAGAGTGTTGAGCTCGAACTCGGCGCCCTCGACCAGCGAGTTCTGCAGCACGAGCTGGCCCGCTGGGTTAACGGCCTGGGCCTCGTCCCAGTCGACCGAGAAGATCAGCTTCTCGCCGGCGTCGAAGCCGTCGAACGTGAAGACGACGTCCGTGCCGCCATCGACCAGCGCGACGCTGGTGATGTCGAAGCCGTCGGCGCTGACGAGCGCGTAGCCGACCGACTTGAACCAGCCGAGGCCGCCGTCGACGGTGTCGAAGAAGTTGTCGCCGCTGGTCAGGCCATCGCCGAACTTGTCGCCGCTGATAGTGATCTTGTCGAGCGTCGTGCCGGCGGGACCGCCCACGAACGAGATCTGCAGGATGTCCGCCTGCGAGTCGTCGCCGGTCGCCTCCTCGAAGTAGACGCCACCGAGCAGCACCTCGGGCGCCAGCCCGTCGGCGGCCAGCAGCTCGCGGCTCTCGAGCTGTTCGAGGTACGCCCTGCGGACCCGGTTGCGGGTCGCTGGCACGGCGGCGTCAGCCGCGTGGAAGCCAAAAAGCTTGAGCAGTCCCATCGGTTTCCTCCTTGAAACCCATTCCGGCCGCCGGGTGCGGCCTCACGGTGTGTGTCTTGCGCTAGCGGAGAACCTCGGTCGAAGCGTCGGCGGTCGACGCGGCGGCGGCCGACTGCGGCAAACGCCACAGCAGCACGGTCGTGTCGAAGCCGCCAGAGACCAGCAGGCCCCCCGCCGCGTCGCGGGCCATCACGGCGACGGTGCCGGTGTGGCCCACCAGCCGGTGCGTTGGCAGCCCCTGCTTGAGGTCCCAGATGTGGATCTTGTTGTCGGTGCCGCCGCTGGCCAATCGGCTGTCGTCAAGGAACAGCAGCGAGCGGACCTTCGACGGCCGCGAGAGCACCTCGCCCGCCAGGTCGCCGGTGGCGAGGTCCCAGACGCGGATCTGCGGGCCGTTGCCGCCGGTCGCCACCCGCTTGCTGTCGGGCGAGAAGGCGATCGCCTGCACCCGCTGTGTGTCGGCCGGGATGTCGTGCCCCTGCTCGCCGGTGGTCAGGTCCCAGACCCGCAGTTTGCCGTTGCGGCCCGCGGCCGCCAGCCACTTGCCGTCCGGCGAAACCGCCATCACGCGGGTGTCTCGGCACGGGCACTTGAAGCGTTTGTCGGTCAGCCCCGACGACAGGTTCAGCAGCCGGATCTGGTCGCCGTAGGCCGCGGTCAGCAGCTGCTGACCGCCCGGCATGAAGGCGACCGAGCCAATCGGCCCGCTGGCCTCTTGGTTGACGATCGCGGGCTGGTTGGTGGTCAGGTCCCAGACATTCAGGCGGCGGTCGTCACCGACAGTCGCCAGCCGGTTGGATGCGTCATCGAACGTCAGCGCGCGGACCCAGTCGTCGTGGCCCCGCAGCACCTGGGGGCTTTCCCCCGAGGCGAGCGTCCACAGCCGTACGGCGTGGTCGTCCCCACTGGCGGCCACCTGTTCGCCGCTGGCAGACACCGCCACGGCAGTCACAACGATGGGCGTCTCGGCGTCCTCGGCCCGGAAGTCGTAGGCGCGGAACGGCCGCACCTGGCGGACGGACTGCGCGGGGGCGAGGCCGACGAGCACGAAGGTGATCGCCGCCCATGCTGGCAGAGCAAGCTTAGCAGGCACGGTAAGGCTCCCGATGGATCGGTCGGAGGAAGTACACCTCCTCCCTATCGTCGCATCGGGACGGCCGGCAAAAGTGAACCTTTACGGTTCGTAACTCTGGTGAGCTCTGGGGGAATAGGGGGCGATATTCGTCGCCGGCGGGCTACTCTTCGTCCGAGGCAGCCGTTTCGGCCGGCTCATCGAGCACTTCATCGAGCGCCTCATCGACGGATGGTTTACCGTCGGCCTCGGCCGCGGAGGGCTCCTTCGGCTGCGACTCGTTTTCTGACGCGTCGCTCTCGGTCATGGACTCATCAGTCGTCGCCTCGCCAGACGCCGCCTTGTCAGAAGTCGCCTCTTCGAGAGCCGCCTCTGCTGGGCCGGCTTCGTCCGCAGCCGAGTCATCGCTCGCTGCTTCCGGCGCCGCGGGGTCGGCTTCTCCGGACATGCGGCGGCGGTGCTGGCTGAGCTCCTCCTCGAAGTCCATCTCGGAATCGAAGTTCTCGATGACGCCCCACAGCGGGAAGTCGTCGGGGATCTCCTCGTCGATCTTATCGAGCACCACCGAGTACTCTTTGACGAATTCCATGATGTCGTCGCCGGTGGTGCCGTCCACATCCTGCAGCTCTGGGTACGCGTCGAGCACGTCGCGCCACTTGGCCAGGCCCTGCTGGTACAGCTCCTTGGCCGCCAGCGGGTCGGCGTCCTGCACCATGGCCTGCCTGCCCTGGTAGCAGAGCCGGCGTGCGCTGATCGCGTCGGCGCTCTGTTCGAACTCACACCGCAGCTTCCAGTAGTCGAAGTTGGCGGTGCTCTTGTAGTTCTTGGTCTTCCGCTGGCGGTCCACCAGCTGCTGGATCTTCTCGAGCTGACGCATCGCCGTGGCCCGCAGCTCGGGGCGCTCGGTCGCGATCAGGTCGGCAAGCTCGGGCGGCGGCGGGTTGCGGAGCTGCTCGACCTGCATCGCCATCTGGTACTGCTCGGGCGACCGCTGGTCGATGGGGGTCTCGTAGGCCTCGCGCTGCTCGGGGGTAATCTTCGCCTCGAGCTCGTCCAGCAGCGGGCCGGTGACCGCGGGTGCGATCTCCAGCAGCTCCTCGCGGGCCTCGGCGACCTGCTCCTTCAGCTCTTCCTCTTCGTTGAGCTGCAGGATGGTGCCGGTGCTGTGCTCGATCGGCAGGTTGCCGAAGTTGTTCCACTCTTCGCCCGCACGGCGCCAGGCGGGCAGTCCGCGGTCGAAGCGGCCCTCGGTCTCGATCGCCTCGGCGTAGTTCATCTGGCTCTTGGGGGCGCTCGAGTAGAACACGATCGGGCTCTTGCGGCCGATGCCGCGGCTCTCAGCGGCGCGCTCGCCCTTCTCGTACCACTCTTTGCTGACCAGCCAGTTGTCCCGATCCTCGAGCGCGCGGTCCTCGGGGTGGAAGGTCTCGTCGGTGCGGAACAGGCGGCGGTACTGCTCCTTCTCATCGGCGCGGCCAATCTTCTGGCCGATAAACCAGCCCAACTCCCACAGGATCTGGGGGTTGTCGCGATTGTAAGCCTCGCCCTCCTTGAGGAAATTGATGCCACGCCGCACGTAGTAGTAGCGGTCGCGGTAGTCGTCGAACTCAACCGACACGTTGTAGGTCAGGTTCCAGGCCTGGTACTTCCAGAAGGTGATGAAGTTGGGCTGCAGCTTCGAGAGCTGCTCGAGTGTGGCGGTCAGGTTGCCCCAGTCTTCTTTCATCTTGTACTGGTTGGCCTTGTGCCACAGGGCGTTGACCGCAACGCCGCGGAGGCCGAGCGTGGCCAGCTTGATGGTCTCGCTGGCGGGGTCGATGTCGCCCAGGTTGGCCTGCGCTAGACCGTTGTTGGCGCGGAACTCGGCCAGCCGGCCGCCGGAATCCTTCGCTCCGGTGCTCGGCGAGCCGAGGATTGAAAGCGGGAACAGCACCACGGCGATCGCCACGGCGTAGGCCAGCTTGCGGTAGAGGTTCGTGCGTTCGTTCATTTCGCGACTTCTCTCGTTCGCAGCAGGAAGTAACCGGCGATGGTGAACCCGACAATGTAAGCGAGCGCGATGCACACCTGACGCCCCACCACTGCGGCGGGGATGTCGTAGCCCTGCGCGACGTAGGTCGCGGAGCTTAGCGAGTAGAAGTCCGGCAGCACACTCGCCACGGCCTGCATCGTGACCTCGATGACGTCGTCCAGGGTCTTCATGATCCGGACCGGGGCGCCGCGTTCTTCGCTGAACGGCGTGGTCAGGTTCATCTGCGTGATCAGCCGCACAAACGACTCGATCGGCCCGCCGCCGTACGACGTCCCGGTCGCGACGGACACGAAGAAGTCGCGGAAGAATCCTAGCAGGATGAACGACACAGTTAAGAGCGCGGCGATCGGGCCGTTGAGGAACGTGCTCGCCAGCACGCCGATCGTGATCACGATCACCATCTGCACCCAGATGCCCAGGTGCCCCTTTACAAAGTTCCAGGCCGGGTTCCCCTCCGGCAGCCTGACGTAGCAGTCGGCCCGGGCGAAACCAAAGTACTGGCCGCCGTCGATGCACTGGACAATCACCTCCACGCGGCCGTCCTTGCTGACGAGGTCGTCCAGCAGGTTGATCTCCTTCTGGTCGGCGGCGTCGAAGAGGGTCTCGGTAAAGCGGAACGAGTTGACCGACATGTCCTTGGCCGGGAACACGACCAGGCTGCTCTTGATCTCGCGGTTGTCCGGGTTGCGGAGCTGGATGCTGCCGCGGATCGCCTCTTCGATGTCGCCCTTGTGGGTGCGGAACACCCGCACGATGAGCTCCACCGGCAGGTAGTTGACGTCGCCGTCGGTGGCGAGGGTCTCGCGGGTGACGCCGTCGAATGTCCAGATGGCGGCCGCGTTGGTGCCGCCGGCGATGAAGCTCCGGTAGTCCCACTCGCTGCCGACGCTCACCCCGCGGTCGGCCTCGACGCCCTGGCGGTCGAGGTAGTTGAGGCTGGCCGCCCGCTTGGGGACCCGCGCGCGGATGAAGTCGGTCGCGTTGCCGACCACCAGCCGGTCGCCGTCGGCCCGCACCGGGTGGCGGTGCCCGTACGACGAGAGCGCCTCGCCCGACCCGTCCGGGTTGGTCTCGACCGGGTGCGAGTGGTCGTTGTTGTAGGAGGTCTCCGCGGCCCGACCGATCACGGCGCCCTGCGCGTCGACAATGTTCTCGATGCGGGTAGCGTCGATCGTGTGGGTGTGACTGAGCGAGCGGTTCACGTACAGGTAGCTGCACGCGCCCATGATCGCCAGCATCACGGTGCCCAGCAGCGTGAAGCCGAGGATCCGGCCGAGCACGATGTCGCACGCCCGGACCGGCTTGGTCACGATCGTGTAGATGGTCTTGGCCTTGAAGTCGTTCGGCAGGCTGAACGCGCTGAGGAGGAGCCCCTGCAGCAGCATCAGGAAGGTGGTCCAAGCCATCACGAAGTCGATCTGCACCTTCGCCGGGTCCTGGTTGGTCTGCAAGAACCAACTCGCGAAGCTGAGGATGACGCCGTAGATGATCAGGGCGATGATCGCCTGCCGCCGCCACGACTCCTTGATCGACAGCCACGCCAACGCTCCAACGCGTCGCGGGGAGATGCGGATTAGGTCGACAAAACCGTCGGTGAAGGTGCGGTAGATCAGGTCGCCCGCCTTGGCGGGCCCGTACCGAACCAGCAGCACCAGGAAGCTAAGCAGCAGGGCTCCCAG